>CAZZGW010000076.1:0-1535 GCA_964653605.1 Candidatus Woesearchaeota archaeon | reverse complement strand
AAAACAAAACAAAAAAGCTCTTTAAGACTGATAACGAGAATATCTTTGAGTTTAGCTATCATTTTTAATTCATTTGCTTTAGCTGGAATGGTTATGGTGAAAACCGTTCAGGCAGAAGAGTCTTCTTCAAATGAAATAGGACAAACTTCAAGCATGAGATTTGAATCTTCAGATTCTGGGACAATTATTTTTGATGCAGACTCAAAAGAATCTCCTATTACAGTAGCGGATGTGAGCTTAGATAATATAAAAATTATTTCTCAAAACACTAATCGTTTTAAGGTTTCCTTTGATGTTGTTAATAATAGTTCGCAAGTCCAGCCCAGTATAAAATATGGAGTATTTCTTGTTTTAGAGAATGATATTTTGAAATATTCAGAGTTGATGCCTTTATATAAGGCAGAATATACGGTAGATCAGAAAATTTATTCTGAAGAAATTACTCTAGACGGTAATAGTAGAATAAATCGAACTATAGAATATATTGCTCCTTCCTATTTGGTGGGAGAATATTTGTTATTTGCAGAAGCCTATATATCAAGTGGGCTACCTTTAGGAACCCAAGGAGTCAATGATCCAATAATATTAAAAGGTAGTAACCAATTTTTAGAAATTGTTCCATCTTCTTGCCACTTAACTATTGAAGGTGGGGATGTTGACAGGGAATATAATATAGCAGAAGGAATTTCCATTGATCCTCAAAAAGAAAAACTAATTGGAATATGTAAAGTTATTAATCATTTTCATAAAAAAATTAAAGCTGTGCCTGCTTTTGAAACTTATCGTCGTTCTCCTTTTGGAGAAAAGGTAAATGAGAGTCAGTCAACTTTAGGAGAATTCCAATTTGGTCCAATGAAAGAAGAAACGATTTCTTTCGTGCTTCCTGTTAATATGGAGCCCCAGGCCTATGATACAAAAGTTTTTCTTAAAATTGGGGAAAAAATTGTTTCTAACTCAATATTTATGCACTATGTGTTAAAAGGGGCTGGTGCTACAATCCAAAATGTAACTTTTGATAAATCCAGTTATTTAAAAGGAGAAACAGCTCAGATTATTCTTCTTTGGACAGGATCTGCTGATCAATTTCCAGATTCTAGAGTAGAAGGAACAGCAGTGAAAGACTTAACTGTGGATTTATTTATTGGAGATAAAGAAAACAATCAAATTTGTGGTCAAGCTACTCAGAAGCTAGATTCAAGAACCCCTAGTGCGAGAATAGCTGTCCCCATTACTAAAGATTGTAATAATCCAATTATTCTTAATACCATTAAAGACAAAGAAGGCAAAATCTTAGCTCAAAAAGAATCTCAAGTGCCAGATAGGGGGCTCTCTAAATTCAATAGAAGGACTATCTCACTAACAATCTTAGTTTCAGTATTTGCTTTAGTGATAGCAATGGCTTTAAATATTAAAAGAAAAAAATAAACTGTATTAATATTTTTAATTAGTTATTAAAAACGATGAAGAAAATTAGTTTAATAATATTATCTTTTTTATTAGTAGGAAGTTTCTTTTTTGGACAAGTGAAAGAAGCA
>CAZZGW010000075.1:0-1559 GCA_964653605.1 Candidatus Woesearchaeota archaeon | reverse complement strand
TTGTTTTGCGCCGTCTATAATCTTCTGATAACTATCAAGCTCTGCAACAATTTCTTCTTGAATTTCAATTGGAAGGAGAGGAATTTTAATAGATTTCAAATGTTTTTTTGAAACATTCTTTAGTCCTTGTCCCTGAAAACCTTTTTCAATAATTTTCAAATTATTTGCAATCATTTGATAAACATACCTCAATGATGTCCTTTTATTATCTTTATTTTCTAAAATATAAGTATGATCTGAGGATGAAAATCGCCCATTTATATAATGGATGTTTGCTGTCCCACCATCACCAATAATCAAAGCTTCTATATCATAGTCGGCAGATTGACATTTTTTTTCTTTCATAGAAGAAACGATAAAAGGAATTTTTCCTGTCTCTGAAGCGAAAGAAGCGGGTCTTCCTCCTTTATTGATAAACTCACAAATCTCCTCTAATTTCACCATCGGCCATTCGGTGTTAGTGTAATCAATAGCCACAAAATAGCGATCAGCCGATAAATTGTAATCTCCACTTTCAGCGATTTTTTCTTTTTTAACAACACTCGCAAATTTTTCTTCCTCTTTGGTTAATGTAAAAATTTTACCTTCTTGAACTACTCTTTTATATTTTTTTAAAACATCTAGTCTTGTTGGTAAATCATTTTTATCAATTGGTCTTCTCTGCGCACCTAAGTCAAAGCCATCGTTTTCAATCTTAACAAATAAAATTTCTTTTGTTTGTTTTGCAATTGTATTATCAAAAAATAAAATACTCGTCTTCACGCCAGCATATGGATTAAATACGCCTTGCGGTAAAGAAACTACCGCCCAAAGACCATCTTCAGCTAACATCTTACGAAGCTGTTTATAAGCATTGCTGGATGAGAAAATTATACCTTCTGGAACGATAATGCCAGCTTTGCCGTTAGGAGTTAAATGTTCTGCTATGTAGTCAACAAATAACACCTCTGAACGATTGGCTTGTATAGGAAAGCGATTGTGGGGCTTTATACCACCTCTTGGCGTCATAAAAGGTGGATTGGCCAGTAAACAGTCAAAGTTATCGTCCCAACGATCTAAACTGCCTAATGTGTCATATTCGTGAATATTCGGCTCGGTAAAACCGTGCAAATAAAGATTTACAAGAGAAAGACGCACCATTTCCGGAGATATATCGTAACCAACAATATTTTTAGTTAATCGGTTTCTCTCTGTCGCGGTCAATAAAGATCCGGGCTTACCTGATTTTTTATCTGTATTATTTTTCAAAATATATTTATAAGCTGAAATAAGAAAACCTGCCGTGCCACAAGCTGGATCTAAAATTCTGTCTTCTTTTTGAGGATCAACCACTTCAACAATAAAATCAATGATATGGCGTGGTGTTCTAAATTGGCCAGCATCTCCTTGTGAGGCGGCGGTTGATAAAAGATATTCAAAAGCGTTGCCTAATTCTTCACTATTTTCATACTTAAATTCGCTTATACCTTTTAGAAATAAACCCAATACTTCTGGATCCTTGAATGGTAAAAATGCTCCTTTGAAAATATCTCTAAATAGTTGCGGTATTTTATCGTTAT
>CAZZGW010000074.1:0-1659 GCA_964653605.1 Candidatus Woesearchaeota archaeon | reverse complement strand
AAAGAGATAAGGTTAAACAATTTGACATTTGTCTTGCAAATCCACCTTACTCAATAAAGAAATGGAATCGAAAAGGATGGTTAAATGACCCTTGGGGAAGGAATATTTATGGAACCCCTCCACAAGGTTGTGCAGATTATGCTTTTTTTCAGCATATAATTTGTTCATTAAAAGAAAAAACTGGGAGATGTGCTATTCTTTGGCCCCATGGTATTTTGTTTAGAGACTCAGAACAGGAAATGAGAAAAAAATTAATTGAAAGTGATGTCGTTGAATGTGTTATTGGTTTAGGAAAAAATTTATTTTATAATTCTGTTATGGAATCTTGTATTGTAGTTTGTAATAAGAATAAAACAAAAGAAAAAGAAGGAAAGATTCTTTTTATTAATGGTTTTGAAGAAGTTGTTGAAGAAAAACAAATGGCTTATTTGTCTAAAGAGAATATAAGCAATCTTTATAATTTATTTTTAAATTACAAAAACAAACATAAAAAATCTTACATTGCCACTATTAAAGAATTAGCTGAAAAAGATTATAGTTTAAATGTTCCTCTTTATGTTGAAAAATATGATTTAGGAGAAATTGATAAACCTCTAAAGAATATAATTCTTGATATTGAACAATCAAATAAAGATGTTAAAAAATCAACTGCAGAATTATTTAAAATTTTGGAAGGGGTGATAAAATGACTAATAAAAATAAATGGATAAAAGTTAAATTTGGTGAGATAGTTCAAAATATTACTGATAGAATTGATAAACCATCTGAATCAGGATTAGATTATTATATCGGATTAGACCAATTAGATACAGACCAAATAAGGATTAAAAGATTTGCTTCAACTTCTGATGTGGAAGCAACTAAATTTCTTTGTAAAAAAGGAGATATTATCTTTGGGAAAAGAAATGCATACTTAAGAAAAGTAGCAATCTCAGATAGGGATGCAGTTGTGTCCGCCCATTCAATGGTATTAAGACCTTTTGGAGAATTGATAGATTCAAAATTTCTTCCATGTTTATTACAATCCAGTACGTTTTGGAAAGTTGCACATTCTATTTCGGAAGGCTCAATGTCTCCAACAATTAAATGGAAAAATCTTTCAAAACAAAACTTTACAATTCCATCTGTTGAAGAACAAAAAAGAATTGCAGAATTGCTTTGGGCAATAGAAGATAACATTGAAAAAACAGAAAAAATGATTGAAGTAAACGAAAAACTAAAGAAAGGATTATTAAATGAACTTTTGACTAAAGGAATCGGACACAAAAAATTTAAGGAGACAGAAATTGGAGAAATTCCTGAGGAATGGGATTTGGTGAAAATTGATGAAATAACTGAAAATTTGGATAGTAAAAGAAAACCAATAACTAAATCAGAAAGAGAATCTGGGGATATTCCTTATTATGGGGCAACAGGTCAAGTTGATTCAGTAAAGGATTATATTTTTGATGAAGAGTTATTATTGGTTGGTGAAGATTGTGCTGATTTTTCATCCTTTGGAAATACTTCTTATATTATTAGGGAAAAATCTTGGGTTAATAACCATGCACATGTCCTAAGATGTACAAAAATAAATGTTATCTTCTTAAAAGAAGCCCTTAATTTTTTAGATTCTCCCTTGGGTCTTACCCCGCAGCTTGCTGCGATAACTTTAACTAA
>CAZZGW010000073.1:0-1689 GCA_964653605.1 Candidatus Woesearchaeota archaeon | reverse complement strand
AACTCTTTGTTGAGGAACTCTTTGTTGAGAACTTCTTCTCATGGCTAATTGTTTTTTTACTTGCCTCGCTTTTTCAAGATTTTGTAATAATTTTGCTCGTGTTTGCATTTTGTTAATTTAAAAATGTGAGAATAGAATCGCCCAAGATTCTATCCCCCCATCTTTTTACTTTAAAGAAGTGAGCAATTTATATAAACATACTCTTTTTTTCCTTTCATAACCTATATACTGCAGTGATAGTATATTTATAAACACTTATTCTTTAATAGTTCCATGAAATTGACAATGACTTTAACTATTGATGCAGACATAAAACAAAAAGCAATGAAAATAATCCAAGCACGAGGTGGAAGTGTTTCATTTGAAGTAAATAAATTTTTAAAAGAATTAATTGAAAAAGAGGGAAAACATAATGGATAATCAAAGTTTTTATTTTGAAGAAGTAGCACCAGTAGCTGCAGAGCCTTCGTTTGAAGAAATACAAAATAGAGAAAGTATTAAATTTTTATTGCAATTTAGGGGGGAACCACAAGTTTAATTTTAAAATGAGCAAGATTAAGATTAAGACTATTTATGGGAAAATTCTAACAATTACTATTAAAGAACAAACTGATGAATATATTTCTGGATTTGATAAATTTGGAATTTACACAAAGGTTTTAATGAAAGACATAGAAAACTGTATGCCTTTAGGAGTTAATGAATGATGTTATCCTACAAACCACTTTTTAATAGGGATAAATGGAGTTTCCAAGCACGTGGCTACACTTTTATGATAAATAGGTATAATTCCTTAGGGGTGAGTAAATGACTGAGGAAAATACAACTAATTCTGATATGCTCTTTTGTAAGAAATGTGGAAGGTTTAGGGCACATTATATTTTTGCAGATAAGGTAATATGTTGTGGATGCAAGAAAGAAACTAAATTAGAGGTTAAAGAAATATGAAATGTGAAATCTGTGGAAAAAAAAAGGCAAGTGCACTGTATCACAGGAGAGAATTATGTTTAGACTGTTATCGATTCATGCTTGAAGAAGACAAAGGAAAAAGAAGATTACTTCTAATTTTAAAGAAAAAAGAGGAAATAGAAAAATGAATGAAGAATTTTTTAATATAGATTTGGATGAATTTATGGAAATAGAAGTTCAAGAAAAATGGGAGAATTTAGAAAGACAGGAGGAGGAAATAAATGGGAGATAATGGAGTTATGGATATTGAAAAAGTAAGAAAGAGTGGAGTTAAAGTAAATCTTGAATTAGATGAAAAGGATTTCAAAAAACTAAAAGATGGACAAGAAGCAGATTTAATTGGTGATGATTTAAAATACAAAGATGACTTGCTTGAATCTTATAAGAATATTATTGATATTTTAAAGGAGTATTTAGATATTAAAGAAGAATATTATAACATTATTGCATTATGGATTATTGGAACTTACTTCCATGATAAGTTTCCAAGTTATCCTTATTTATTCTTTAATGCTATGAAAGGTTCTGGAAAATCAAGAGCAATGGCTCTTATTACTTGCCTTTCAAAAGAAGGACAAATGTTAAATTCTTTAACAGAAGCAGTATTATTTAGAACTAAAGGTGCTTTAGGAATTGATGAATTTGAAGGTTTAAGTAGAAAGGGGAATGAAGCTTTGAAAGAATTATTAAATTCAGCATACAAAAAAGGAATTACAGTTA
>CAZZGW010000072.1:0-1707 GCA_964653605.1 Candidatus Woesearchaeota archaeon | reverse complement strand
TAAGGAGCACATAACTGAATGGATGGTAAAGTATGCACAATGCACAAAAGAGAGTATTAAGTATAATAGGCGAGTTGGGTTTGATACTGATGGATTGCCTTATGTTATAGAAGTTGGTTTTGGAATTAGAAAAAAAGATAATATTGGGAGAAGATTTCTGACAGGACTTAATTGGACCGCAACACTAGGAACACCAACAGATATAATTTCAGAAGTAATGGGAGAAATGAGAATTGACAAAGAAGATCCAGTTACAGTTTTAATTCACATGGCAAAACCAAGATTTGAATATGTAGATAGAGGAAAAACGAGGTTGGAAATATGAAAAGTATGAAAGATAATTTAATTGGCAGTTTAAAATCTGTTGCTACTGAATGGAAAAAGGCAAAGTTGAAATCAGAAAGAGTACCAAAACATAAATTAGACCGAATGAGATATTATGTAAGAGAAGAGACTATGAAGGATTTAGTTTGGGAGGTTATGAAAGAGGCATACAATAAGGCAAGTTCTAATGGAAGATATTATGCTAATGCAAGACAGATAATGTATCAAGCGAGAGCTTTAGTAAAGAATAAAAACCCCGATGCTTGGAAACAGGATTCTACTTTTCAGGTATATTTGAAAGAATATATTCTGGAAGAAAGACCAAGTTGGGCAAGTAATGTTGTTTGGAGTGCAAAAGGTAATTTTATTGAGCCCCATACAAAAAAGAAAGTTGGATTGGGTGGAATTGAAATTAGAGAATATGAAGAGAAATGGAAAAAACATTTTGAAGTTTTGCCAGAATTAAAGTCGGAAGAAAAAATAAAAACAATTGGTCCTACTAATAGATTTAACACTGTTTTGTTTATTGAGAAGGAAGGATTTACAGAAATATTAATGGAAGCAGGAATTTTTGAGAAATATGATATGGCTTTTATGAGTACAAAAGGAATGCCAACAGATGCTTCTTGTGATTTGAATGAGTGGTTTAGTAAAAAAAATGTTAAGATTTTTGTATTAAGAGATTTTGATTTGGCTGGATTTAAGATTGTTAGAACATTAAAGAAAGGGACACAATTAACACAAGGAAGCAATGTTATTGATATGGGATTAAGATTGAAAGATGTTCAGGATATGGGATTAGAAAGCGAATCTGTTACTTATAATCAAAGCAAAGACCCAAAAGAATATTTAGAAGATTATTGTGAAGCAACAGAAGAAGAATGTAAATTTTTAGTAGAATCAAATGATTCTTATTTCGAAAGAAGTTGGAATGGACAACGAGTAGAATTGAATATGATGACTTCTGAGCAGTTAATTGAATTTATTGAGAAAAAGTTAGAAGAGTACGGTGTTGAGAAAGTAATACCAGAAGAATTTGTGTTAAAAGATGCTTACAAAAGAGCTATTTATTTTCAAAAAATGGATAATAAATGTGATGAAATAAAAAGAAAGATGATGAAAGAAAACATTAAGATTCCAGATGATTTAGAAAAAGAGGTTAAGGAGTATTTAGGAGAAAATAAAACAGAGTCTTGGGATAATGCAATATGGGAAATTGTTAAAAAAAACAAAGGGCTGGGATGCTTGGGGTAATGAAGTATGATACTAAAAAGGCGAGAAAACGCACCAGAATCAACCAAAACAACAAATTTGGCTATCCCTTGTGATTAAAAAGGTCACCAAATTTACCAAAATTTAAGAAAAATGCCTAAAAAAACAAGT
>CAZZGW010000071.1:0-1721 GCA_964653605.1 Candidatus Woesearchaeota archaeon | reverse complement strand
CACTCCACAAAGTGGAGGTGTTATAACGTTATTGTTATACGTATAACCATGATATTTGAAATTTCCTAATCCATTTCCATGTGCCCTTTTTGCACCCTTTTTTACAACTGTCATGTGAAACAAAACGTTAATTTCTTTTTAAGGATTATTGTCGTCGAGAAAATATGTTATTGTTATCACTTGATTCAGATGAACAAATTTTGAAATACTCTTTATCGTCTATAAAACAACCGATTTTTTTTATAAAATATATATCCTATTATATACATTTAAATATATATTTTTTAGTTATTGTAGTTTTTTTTATTTCCTATTCTTATTTCCTAAATAAACAAGAGTTAAAATTATTCCAAAAATCACCAGTACTAATATGAATATACTAGTTGCTTTTCCAAGATTAGTTTTAGTAAAACCAATTGCTGCCCCTGTTATTCCTAATTTTCCGCCTTCTTGAGAAATTTCTTCCATATTTGTTTTTTCTTGGAGTCTATTAAAAGGTGTTTCTTCATTTATGATTAGTTCTTCTTCAGGAATATCTTTTTCCAAATGATATCTTGGATAATTTGAACCCTCCCCATAATCTTTTCCTGAAACATTATCTATAATATAAAAATTATAACTATATGAAGAACTTCCACCCCCTGATGAATGATGTACTGGAACTACTATTTCTTCTTCATATTCTTCACTTTGAAATAAAATATTGAAAGAATATGGAGGCATATCTCCTGGGAAAGTTATATTGATCTTTTCTAGAGTTATCTTAACAACTAGTCCATTAATCATGGTATCATTATCTTGAATACTCCAAGTAAGATTCAAATCATTTAAAGTATTATCAATTGTTTTTGTTTCTCCTGGATATATAGCACTAGCTAAGGTTAAACTCATTAAGAGTATTCCGAATATTACCATTGTTTTTGATTTCATTTTGATTATGAGGGGAGTTTTGAAGTTCTCCCAACTTCTAATTTAAAAAATAAAAATAAAAATTTATATTTTGATTTATGCTGTTTTAGCGTATGTAATTAAATCTGTTTCAAACAAGATGTTTGGAGCATTTGTATTCCAATTTGTTAAAAATGCTTTTGCATTTGTTGAATCAAAAGTTCCTGGAATTAACCACAACTTTGCACCATTACAAACCTTTGCATCTGGATTGAATCCATTAGTACAATAACTATCTCCAACATCTCCTACTATTGGTAAACTTGGAAATTCATCAATTCCATATACAAGTATACCAGCAACATTACTTACGAAATCTCCCATCTCAGGATAATATATCAAAGTATAACCTGATGGTATTCCTGTTGCAACAAAACTATCGCCAATTATTGTATAATCCACACTATCAGTTAACCCATAAGGAACCCAAGTTGTCAAATCCTTTTGTGTGAAATCCACTGTTCCTTGCACTGGTCCTTCTACTCCTCTTGTTACATCTATTGCTATTTTACAACCCTCTACTACTGGAGCATCTCCTGGCACAGTAAATGCTTGTCCGTTAGTGATTATAGAACTTCCTGGAACAACTCCGTAAAGTGTTGTTTCTGGAAATGCTAAGGCACATTTAATTAAAAGGTCGCCATTAGTATTTGTTATTTTTGAAGTAACAGAATAAGTTATTGGTGATTCTCCTGCATTACCTATTCTAACACAGAATTTTCTACTTTCTTCTGGGAACATCGGTCCATATGGAAGATTAGTATTTTCATCAA
>CAZZGW010000070.1:0-1732 GCA_964653605.1 Candidatus Woesearchaeota archaeon | reverse complement strand
CCCAGAAAGACCTATTCCTAAAAAAGAAGTTACTTATACATCATGGTTGAATCTATCGGAGGATACTTGGGAATTTACACCAAAAAAAGAAAAAGAACAGCTTGTCGAGGAATTTGGATATGAAAAAAAATGGGCTAGTATTAGAACTATAAGAGAGTTGGTTCAAAGAGGTGGTGCAGAAATAGCTGGAAAATTAAGAAATATATCTACAAGAATGTTGGAGTTGAGTGATGGAGAAGTAACAATAAACTGGAGTGATAGAACAAAAGAACCTTCAGAAACAAAAGCATTAGACAATCCACTTGTTCTAAGGCCAAATGAAACTCCAGAGCAAAAGTTAAAAAAGAATATTCTAAGTATACTAAGTCAAAATGAAAAGAAAATAATTGACTTATTAAAAAAAGAGATAGGAAGTAATACAATAAAAGAAATAAAATCATTAGAAGGACTTACTAAAATAATTAAAAGTTTATTATCCTTTGTTGGACTTAAGACAGTTAGTGACGAAATAATAAGTGATGTTTTTATTAAAGGATGGGATAGCGCAGAGAAACAAGTAAATAGAAATTTAATTATGAATACCGGAGCAATTGATTTTATACAAGATTATACTTTTAATAATATAAAAGGAATGACAGAAGAGATAGGAGATGACTTAAGACAAGAACTTCAAAGAGGAATAATGGCAAATGAAGGAATAGTTAAAATAAAAGATAGAGTAAGTAAAGTATTTAATGTCGGTAAAAATAGAGCAGAAATGATAGCTCGTACTGAAACAAATAGAGCAGAGAATCAAGGTAAACTTCTTGGGTTTAAATCAAGTGGAGAGAAATTAAAGAAACAATGGCTAACTGCAAAAGACGATAGAACAAGTGAAGTATGCAATAGATTAGATGGACAAATAGTAGGAATAAACGAAAATTTCAAAGATGTAAAAAGTGGATTTGAAGGACCTTGTCCTCCTGCGCACGTCAATTGTCGTAGTTCTGTGCTTTATATAGAAGAAGAATAATTATTTGATTAAGCAACAATGCTTAAATACTTTTTTCAAGTTAAACGAATATGGATCAGCCAAGTTTTATATTTAGTTCTGACAAGTTGGAGCTAAAAAGCGAGAACGAAAACTTCTATGTAGAGGGATATATTTCAACTTCTGACTTAGATTTAGTTAATGATGTAGTTACTAAAGGATGTTTGCTTGATATGGCAGAGCAGATGAAAAATAAAACTATTAAATTTGATGTAGAGCATGAAAGTTTTAGAGGTAAAAGTAATTTAGATAGAGAAGTTAATAAAACAAAAATTCCAGTAGCAAAGACAGATGATTTCTTAATGGATAAAAAAGGTATAAAAGTTAGAGCAATGTTAAACAGACATTCAAGTAGATTTAATGAGGTGAAAGGATCAATAGAAGATGGATTTTTAGATGCATTCTCTATCGCATACGTTCCAGTTAAATCTGTAGATGAAATAAGAGAAGGAAAAACCATAAGAAGATTAGATAAAATTAATTTATTAAATGTGGCATTTACAGGAAATCCAGTAAATACAGAGGCTAAAATGACAAATGTTTTTTTAAAGAGTTTAGAATTTCTAGAAAAAGGTGGACCAGGTGGACACGAACCAGATGAAACAGGGCCACATGGAAGAGGTAATGGCCCAGGAAATGGAAATGCAGATGGATCTGGTATTGAAGAAGAAGAGGATGAAGAAGAAGAAAAGAAAAAAGATA
>CAZZGW010000069.1:0-1746 GCA_964653605.1 Candidatus Woesearchaeota archaeon | reverse complement strand
CAATTAAAACATCTCTTTGTTTTGGAAACAAACTTATTTTTTTTCTTTCAGAAGCTTTTAAGAAATCAAATAAACTTGCATACTCAATATCTTTAAAACCCATTCGACTTTTTCTTGCGAATACTATTCCTTCTTTTTTTATGCTTTGTGTAGCCCATAAATCTTTAGTTAAATCTATTTTCCCTTTTTTTGATTTTATTCCTAATCCTGCATGAGTAAAATATAATTTTTTACCTTCTGCTAATCTTATTTGTTCTGCTTTTGTGATTCCGTAACCTCTTAGCATCGAAGGGCTTACTTCTAAACTTGGAATCCCCTTTAATTGAGAAATATCTTTCACTACTTTTGCTCTCTTTACTCTTTGTAGTGCTCGTGCTCCTTGAAGTGTTTTTGAAACTAATCTTATCTCTGGAGGAAGTAGATTATATCCTTTTACTTTTACTGGATTAAATAAACTTGCAAATCCTTCTTCTCCGAATTTTATTGGGTCTAAATCTGCAATATGCTTTCCACTTTTATCATATACTTTATAAATATCAAATTTTCCTAATGGGCTGTCTGTTATCCTTTGCTTTTTGATTACAATATCATCTCCTAATCTCTTTTTAATTAATTCTGCCAATAATTTAGGATTTCTTGATAAAATATCTAAATCTTTGAAATTTCTACTTCCTTTAATTAAAGTTTGTTGTGCAAATGAACCAGAGATAATATCTCCTCTTTCTTTAACTACATTTAATATTTCTGTTTGAATTTTATTTGTATTTGGAATTGTTGGGTTTTCTTTAAAATTAACTTTTTCACTTAATACTTTTAAGGGGTCAATTCTTCCTGTAAATACTTCCTTTTGACTTGGAATAAATTCTAAAGTTACTGGGTCAAATGTCTTTTCCATTTGTGCTTCTCTTGGAGATTTAAATTTAATATCTGTCTTTCCTAAATCTAATTTAGTTTCTTGTATTCCGAATTCTCCTATTTTTGTTTTTCCAAAATCCTTAGAAAATCTTGCTTTAAATCTTCTTGCCAATACAATGTCTTCTGGAATCCCCCCAAGAAAAGCTAATCCTCCAATTAAAAATTTTCCATATCTCTCTGTTTCAGTTAAGCCCTTATCTGTTATTGCTCCATGAAATTCATAACCTGAAAGTCCTTTATATCCTACACTTTTTACAAATTTAGGAATAGCTTTTGAACCAATTGCTTTTTCAAATAATGCAAAAGTTAAAATATCTTCTGAAGTTTTAGGAACGAATGTGGAAGCCCCTTGAATCCCTTTTCCAGCAACCTCTATTATACCTCCTGTTATCTTATTGCTCCCAACTGGATTTAAGTCTGGAAGATTTTGTATATTTTCTCCAAAATCTGCTATCTTCATTCCTACATCTTCTATTTTTCCTGAGAGTTCTGGCTGTTGTGCTGTTCCTATTCCTGCCAAAGTTAATGGTGGAGCAAGATAACCTGCAACACCTAATTGAGCGAATGTTTTTATTGGAGAATTTATTAATTGCTTTTCCAATGTAGTTAATCCTTCTCCAGTTGCTAATCTATTTCTCGCATTTTTAATATTACTCTTTGTTTCATTTGTGAATAATTCTGGATTTTCTTTTATTGCTGTTTCAAATTGACTTATTCTATCAGACCAAAATGTTTTAATTGTTCCAGACACTTTTGCTTCTGCTTTTCTGTATGCACCTACCAAACCTTTCATCTCAGGCATCAGCAAAGAACCTTCATCAGTAACATTTC
>CAZZGW010000068.1:0-1787 GCA_964653605.1 Candidatus Woesearchaeota archaeon | reverse complement strand
AGATAGCGCAGAGAAAGTAGTTGTTAGTAAAATGAAACCGGCTGATTATGAAAATGTGTCTGAAGCAACATTAGATGTTGTTAATCCTGATGCTGTTAGAACCGTTGATGCTATGTTGGTAATGGCAACAGGAGACCGCATAAAGAAACTAATCGAAAGACATGGAGAATTAGCTGTAAAAGCTTTGGAAAACGCCGCTACAACAGGAATGGCAGGAACAGGAGCTTTAACAAAAGGAGAGTATATTGAATCACTAAACCCTAGCCTACATAGATATTTAGAAGCAGGAGCTAACATAGCACTAATTGACCTTAGTTAATACTTAAAATTATTATTAATAAATCAAAATAATTCGTAAAAATAAAAAAGAGCCATTTTTTTGACTCTTTTTTTTGTTATTTGAAATTTTCCCTTATTTGTTTCGTTCTCCTACAACTCGACGAATATCTTCCAGTCTTTTCTTTTTGTCGTCGTTAGGCGGATTACCTTCATTACCACTGCCTACTTTAGCTTTCCATAAAGCCATAATTTCCAGAAGCCCTTTTTCTATACCCTGAGCCCCATCAACTCGGATATCAGTCAAAGCTTTTCCATCTATGCTCATGCGACGAGTTATAAGCTCTTTGCTAAAGGATTGTATTGTATTTTTAAGTTCTGTATTACTTTCAACTTCTTTTTGAATTTCTTCGTACTCCTTACCAGTACTTTCTGCTAACATTTGGATTAAAGACCCAACAGTTTCTTTAGCTCTAATTATCTTCTCATACTCCGCTACTTCTGTTTGTCGTAATTTCTTTTGAACCTCATCTCTTGCTTCAACTATTTTTGGGCCTAAATCAAAGTCTGTTACAGTGATTCGTAAAAGGTCTAACCCCCAACCCTCAAGAGTGTTTTTCATTCTTGCTTTCTCTTCTTCAGGGATTCTATTTTCCGTCAAAAGGTCATACCCCCCTCTCCTTTCAGGAAGAGCTTGATCTATGGTTAATGTAGCTAGATAACTTCGGACAGCATTCTCTAGGATTTCAATTACTTTATCTTTATAATCATTTATATAATAAACAATCCTATAAACACCGGTTTGTGCTTTTTCATCTCCTTTTCCTTCTTTTATTTCTTCTTCTGAAAGATACTCAGTATCTGGTTTCCTAACCCTTATGAACCCTTTAACACCCTTTGGCGCAGCAGATCCATCTTGAAAGTCGATTTTAATTGGATTTTTAAACAATTCAAGGCTTTGCTCCCAAATCGAAATAGTTTTTCTAATTTTTTCGACAACCGGGCAAACCCATACAAGGCCAGGTTTTTTTATATTATAGAATTTACCAAAAAATTCAACAACCGCTCTTTCTTCTTCATGGATCACTTTTAGTCCTTTCAGGCCGAAGAACACAAAAAAGATCAAGAAGATTCCTGTATATATTGAACCAGAAACCCAATTTCCTGAAAGCAATAAATTAAATCCGATTACTCCTAAAATACATAAAGAAATAATAATTATCAATATAATTGATCTTTTTATTTCTTTATTAAAAGTTGCACCTATCCACGCAATTAATCTTTTCATTTCTTTTCCTCCTTTAATATAAAATTTTTAATATTAAAAATTTGTTTTTTAATTTGCTATTATTTGATGCTTATATTATATTACATTATTATATTTTGTCAAGCTAAAACCGCTCTCGTGGAGCGGTTTTAATAATCAATGATTAGTGATTAGTGATCAATAGTTAGTGGCTAGTTTGTTTTTATAGGCATAACAACATACAAATAAGTGTCATCTCCAACTG
>CAZZGW010000067.1:0-1810 GCA_964653605.1 Candidatus Woesearchaeota archaeon | reverse complement strand
CTTTGAGGAAATCTTTATCAACAGATGTTAATGAGTTTAAGTACAGAGAACCATTAATTGTTATTTTACCGTTTTCAATAGTATAATTAGTTACACCATATTTTTTTAATAGTTTAATTTGTTTTTTCATATTAAATATTTTTAAAAAATTCTTTTAAATCCTGCGTTTTTCTTAAAGTTTATAAACCCTTTGTCGCTTTTTACAAAGCTAGAAACATAAACCCCACCTTTTTCAAGTAGTGGTTTAATCTTTTGGTACATACCTCCAAACACACGCAACCTCATTGTATTAATTCCATCACCAACCTTTAGCTCTGCATATTTACTTCCAGCATTTCTACCATTTTCAACTGTCATTTCTCTAACTGTGCTTAATACAAAGAAATAATAATCATCATTATCAAAATTTATTATACTTTCAATTATTCTCTTTGCTTTTTCTGCAAGAGTTTGTTTGATTTTTGACATTTCTCTAATTTTATTAAGATCAAATCCTGCAACTTCTACAAATTGTGCGTGAATGTCATACTCTGTTGTTTTTTGGTGCTTAGAAGTATCCAACTTAGAAATCATACTTTCATCGTTCATATCGAATAATGCCATTTGATTTCCGTGTACTTTCTTTTTAGACCTTTTTGTTCTAAGTTCTACTAAATAATCTCTGGACTCAGACCAATCATCAAACATACCAACTTTAATACAAGACTCATACGCTTTTTTGTTGAACTTCGATAAAGGAAGATCAAAAAACTCTAATAAATTAACATTAGTTAAAGATTTACCTATTTTATCTAATTCAGTATTAAGTTCTGTATATGCAATATCCCCCACACCGCTAATTGCGGCAAATCCCATAGATATTTCTTTATCACCAGTCATAGTCCAATTCCAGCCAGAACTCCTAGAAGGAGGCTTTATTATTATTCCTTTTGATATTGCCGAAGATATTATGCCAGTTATTCTAGCTTCTTCTTTTTCTTTCCCACCACTAGTTTTAGGATGACTTAATAATGCTGTATAGAATTCGGTTGGATAATAATGTTTCAAATACAAAGTTTGCATTGCTAAGTAGCTGTAACTCAGAGCATGTGACTTGTTGAACGAATATCCTAAATACTTAATTAACCACTCTTTAATCTTATTTACATCAACCTCATTAAACCCCTTTTTATAGGCCCCCTCAACAAACATTCCCCAATACTTTTGGAAATCCATATATTTCTTGCCATACTTCTCCTCATTTGTCAATTGTTCGCCTCTCAACTCCTTATCAATCATTTTTCCTGCTTTGTCCATTGATCTTCTTAGCATATCGCCTACTCCAAGCTCCATACCGCCAATTTCTTTTGCTATAAACATAAGTTGCTCCTGGAAAATCAAAACCCCCTTAGACTCTCTTAAAATAGGTTCTAGTGCTGGGTGGACGTGACTAATTTTTTCTGGCTCAAATTTATTAGTAACATATTCCTCGTGGGCCTTAATTCCCATAGGCCCTGGTCTATAAAGTGCATTTGCCGCAACAACCTCTTCAAAGTTTTCAGTTTGCATATTTCTTATAAGTCCATTCATTCCAGGACTTTCAAACTGAAATATTCCTTGATTCATTCCAAGTCTAAGTTCGGCATATAAATTTACATCATAAAGATCAACATAATCAACTCTCTCCTGAACGTCTTCACCTTTCTTTTCTTTTATTAAATCAACAGCATCTCTTATTACATTAAGAGTTTCCAATTTTAATCTATCCAATTTTAATATACCAAGAGTGGATAAATCTTTTCCAGACTTATCAGCCTCCTGAAAAGCTGTA
>CAZZGW010000066.1:0-1836 GCA_964653605.1 Candidatus Woesearchaeota archaeon | reverse complement strand
TCCATAAAGAAAGATATGGAGATTATATGCCTCCTGCTTGGTATGTTGGGTCTTTGACCGAACACATACAAAGTATCATCTTCAAGCTATTTGATGCCCTGGAACAGCAAATTTCACCAAATCCAAGCGAATTTATAGCCGACTGGCTAAGCAAAATTAAATGGGGAGATTAGCAATATTTACAGAAACATATTGAAGATATAGCTTTAGCTGTTTATAAAATTTATAAATACAATGAAGAGGAAACTAAAGGTAAAAAAATAGAAAAACCTTCTAAAAAAGAAAAAATTAAGAAAATTATATGGATTTCAGGAAGATGTGGTTACGGGAAAACTGAACTTGCTAATTCTATAGCCCAAAAGCTTGGTATAGAAAGTAAAAAGAACTGCAAAATGGACGGAGATTATTTTATGCACTTGTTATTAAGAGACATAAGATTCAATGTCCCTATTGAGAATAGAATATCCCGATTTCAGTACTACGACTTGTTGATATTGGATGATGTAGATTACGCTGTAAAGAATATGTCAATGACCCAGAAACTTGTGAAGAAAGTAATAAATAAGATTATCAGCAATAACAGAACAAAAGTAATTTTAATTAGCCAAAAGAGAGCAAGGAAAGTAAAAAAATTAAAGTTTGATAGTGATAAATGTTCTTATTTACGACTAAAAGTCCCTTCTGCAGATTTTAAAAGAAGTCTAATTAAAGAATGGTTTAAAAAAGAAGATATCAACATCCCAAGAGAAAAGACTGAAGAAGCCATAAGTAACTTTGATAATTTATTTCAACTTAAAGGATTTTTTAATAAAATAAAGTTTTCAAGAAAATTTAAAATTAATCGAAAGGCTAAGGTTCTCTAATTTTTCTCTTACTTTTATCCAACCTAAGGTTCTGAATGCGTCATGTAGGGGGGGAGCGGTAAAAGTTTGAAACTTTCGTAAATAAGAAATAATCTATGAAGAACAAGTATGGGCTTCCGGAAGAGGATCTGGAAAAAATTAGAAAGAGAGACAAAGATTGTGTCTATTGTCATAAGATTATGACTAAAGCTGGTTCTGGTGGATTCCGAGGAGATTGGGCCACAATTGAGCATTTAAATCATCTACCGCCTTGGGATAATCCCTCTACGGTTGCTATCTGTTGTGGAAGCTGTAATTCTAGCAGAGGAGCGAAGACATTGCCGAATTGGTTTAAGACATCATATTGTATAGAAAAAAATATTAATATTGATACAGTTTCTTCTCCTGTTAGAAAGTATATTCAAAGGAATAATGAATAGCGGGGTAGAGTAAAATCTAGTATAATAAAATATATGGGAAATTTTTCAACTATTTTATTTTGGTTAACTATCGTAATAATTACTTGGTCCGGGATTGTAAGAAATATTATAACGATATTAATTGGCTTTTCACAAGAAGGTAGACTAAAGTCAGGCTAAGGACTATGTCACTTTACATCTTTGTTAATTTATGGTGGTGCTTTAATCTTCGCAATTAGAAATGAAATGTGGTGTCCATTGATTATAGGAATTTTATTAGAATACATATTCAAAATAACTGTTAGAAAATCTGGAGAAATTGTGAATAAAAAATATGAAAGAAAAAATTGAGAAGAATTAAACAATTATTAAATCAAGAAAATAAATTAAGATAAAAACATGAATTGTGTAAATTTCAACAAGGAAATAGAAGGCAAATGGATATCGGCTGCTGGTAGGGAATTCTGTTCCGATATTTACTACCTACGTTTTTTGGAAAAGGGAGATTTCGAATTTGGGTGGAAATTTTATTACAGAAGAAAAGATAAAAAAATTGGAGCAATTGAGTGGTGAAG
>CAZZGW010000065.1:0-1861 GCA_964653605.1 Candidatus Woesearchaeota archaeon | reverse complement strand
ACTCTGGATCACTTGGATAAAAAAACAAGTCCCTAAGATATTCTTCACTTCCATTCTTAAATTTGATTAGGCCTGTAATTGCATTATAAGTATAATCCACATTCATTTTCAAACCCAACATCCTGCACACTTCAAAAAATGTAAGTAACGTCGACTCCTTTAAACTCTTTAGTCTGGCCCTTGCAAGAAATCCCCTAGATCCTGGATATTTCAATCTTCGCATAATTTGCCATAAACATCCTGTAAAAGATTTAGATCCACCTGCAGCACCACCCATAAAAACTTCTGTATGAATATTATCCTCAAGAACTAACAGTATCTCTTCTTGCTTCGGGCTTATCTCCAGGTTGTGCTGGTTTACGCTTAGATTTTGCATCTTTGATTTCCTCCACAGATTTTGTAATTAAATTAAATACTACCCCTTGATCTCCTATGTGTTCTAATTCTTGTTTCTGACCATATCCTCTGGCCTTTCCTCTTTTAGAATTTGTTAATTTCCATTTGGCAGTATCTAAATCTTTATTTGTTACTATTTCTTTATCTACAATATTCTCTGCAACATCGATTACTCTCTCTGCCTCTGTTTCTAATAATTTTCTCATCTTTGGATGTTTATTCAAATACATAGTTATGGTAGATCTTACTTTATCAAGCTTTCTTGCTATTATTGATTGGTTTCCACCAGAATCTATTAATGCTTCCTTGAATGTTTTTTTGTTTAATCTTGCCATTTTGTTCAGTTTGTTCAATCCCTCCTTAAAATTTCCCTCTAGGGCTTGCGGTAATGCTTTGTTTTGTCTTAGTTAGACCTTAATTAAGCCCTATTTAGGTATTTTCTGGTCTTTTTCTTCACTTTCCTTACTAATAATCACTTTCTTTGCTTTCTTTCCGGTTAGATCCTCCCATCTTTCTATTATAACTGAGCAATAATAAGGATCTATTTCCATCATAAAGCATTTTCTATTTAATTTTTCACAAGCAATTAAGGTACTTCCTGATCCTGCAAATGGTTCATATATTATCTCTCCTTTTTTGGAACTATTTTTTATCCCTTCAACACACAATCTAATTGGTTTTTGAGTAGGGTGTACATAAGATTCATTATTATAAAGATTAGACACAATATCCCACACATCTGTTTTTGTTCTATCATTTACAAAATAAGCCTTTTGTCCTTTCCAACCATAAATAATTAATTCATGCTGAGAATGGTAATTTTTTCTATCTAAAATCATCCTTGTTTTATTCCAAACAATTATGCTACTAATATGTAATTCTTTAAACTTGGTTAATACAGAATATAAATCATGATATGCTAAATCACCAATGCAATAATAAAAAGAAGCATTGTCCTTTGAATTTTCTATAAATTGTTTGATGTTCTCTTCTAAAAAGAGGTGGTATTCTTTTGTAGGCATATTATCATTCATTATTTTTCCAAAAGGAACTTTTCTTACTTTGTCCCTGATTGGGCGATTCATTGTATCATAATTCACATTATAAGGAGGATCAGTAAACACCCTATCTGCTTTGTTTTGGGCCATTAAGACCCCAACGTCCTCTTTTTTGGTTGAATCCCCACAAAGTAGCCTATGATCCCCTAATTCCCAGATTTCTTTTTGTTTTATTTTATATTTTGGTTCTTTTTTTGGCTCAAAATCATCTTCTTCAATTTCTCTACCAAGTATTTTATTGAGTTCATAATCTTCGAAACCAGTTAAATTTAAATCATAATTTAAATTGGAGAGTTCTCCTAATTCTTCTTTCAATAAATCTAAATCCCAATCTGCATATTCATAAGACTTATTGTCCATGATCCTGAAAGCTTTTACTTGTTCTTCTGTAAGTTCATCTGCTCTAA
>CAZZGW010000064.1:0-1891 GCA_964653605.1 Candidatus Woesearchaeota archaeon | reverse complement strand
AGCATTTGAAAAATTTGAGGAAATTGAACAATTATCTTCTATTCAAGAAAAACATAGAGAATGGTTAAAAGAGTATGAAGGAAAACATTATTCAATTGCTTATGAAGAAAAACACAAAATGAAATGGGCAACAGATCCCAAAGAATATAGAAATCAAATTTGGTCATCTGAAATAAATCTTATAAAAGAATTAGAAAATAGAACAAGAATTGAATTTGATGGTGATGAAAAAAAGGCAAAAGAATATTTAGAAGAAACAGAGAAAAAACTAAAGGAATTAGAAATAGGATTTATTCGTTCTACACATAAAGGAAAATCAGATTACCTTTGGGTTGAATTTACAAGAGAATTAAAAGATAAAGAAAAAGAAGCATTTCTTTATTGGATTGCACCAAAAGGTTCTGAAGTGGATTTAAACTTTGCTTCTTCTAATAAAGTATTTCAAATAATGTATGCTGTTCATTGGAGGCATAGTTTTAACAGAGAATTACCTATTGAATATTATGAAGGAGAAAAAATTGATTTTGATAATCTAAAAATTCCTATTAAAACTAAAATAAAAAAAAAAAGAGTTCTTAGTAAAAGTTTTGAATATGTTACTGGAATAAAAGAAGCATCAAAGGTTTTTACATTAAATAATCAAGCAGAAAGATTTAATGAGATACAACCAATCTTTTATGATAAATCAGGAATGTTTTGGTTATGGAATGGTCAAGAAAAATATTGGGAGATTTCTGATGATGTTGATATTTTAAATATGATTTCTAAAACAACAGGACAAGATGTAATTTCCTCTAAAAATAGAACAGAAATTTTAAATGCTTTAAAACAAGAAGGTAGATTAAATATTCCAAAACCAATTAAAAAAACATGGATACAATTTAAAAATAAAATTTATGATATTGAAACAGGAGAAAGTTTTGAAGCAACTCCTAATTATTTTGTAACCAATCCAATTCCTTTTGAAGTATCCCATAATCCACAAACTCCTGTAATTGATAAAATCTTTAAGGAATGGGTTGGAGAAGATTATGTTAATACTTTATATGAAATCATTGCTTATTCTCTTTTACCTGATTATCCTATGAATAGATTATTTTGTTTTATTGGTGCTGGAATGAATGGAAAAAGTTGCTTTCTTAATCTTTTAAAAAAATTTACTGGAAATAAAAATGTTTGTTCAACTGAATTAGATACTTTATTATCCTCCAGATTTGAAATAACAAAACTACATAAAAAATTAGTTTGCTTAATGGGTGAAACAAATTTTAATGAAATGAATAAAACTTCTATCTTAAAAAAATTAACAGGAGGAGATACAATTGGGTTTGAATATAAAAACAAAAATCCTTTCCAAGATATTAATTATGCAAAGATTATGATTGCAACAAATAACCTACCAACTACAACAGATAAAACAATTGGTTTTTATAGAAGATGGTTAATTATTGATTTTCCAAATGAATTTTCTGAAAAGAAAAATATTTTAGATGATATTCCTGAACAAGAATATAATAATCTTGCAACAAATTGTGTTGTAATTTTAAATTCTCTTTTGAAAGAAAGAACATTTACAAATGAAGGATCAATTGATGAAAGAATGAAAAAATTTGAAGATCATAGTGATCCTTTAGAAAAATTTATGAAAGAATTTACAGTTGATAATTATGATGGATATATTTGGAAATTTGAATTTGAGAAAAGATTGAATGAATGGTGTAAAGAAAATAGATTTAGAAATTTATCAGAAGTTGTAATTGGGAAAAAAATGAGATCAAAAGGAATTGAACAAATACAAAAACAAGCAGATTGGTTAATGGATGGAGAACATAAAAGAATTAGAGCTTGGGGGGGAATAAATTGGAAGTGAACAGGTTGCACAAGATGAACA
>CAZZGW010000063.1:0-1893 GCA_964653605.1 Candidatus Woesearchaeota archaeon | reverse complement strand
AACCCACGACCATAGGAAGTGTTAAGATGCTTTATGGAATCTGGAAATTTTATTCAATCAACAGATGATATGTGGAATAAGATAAAAAAGCGTTATTCAGACAATATTCCTGATGATATACAAAACCTTTACAAAACTTTGCTTTTAAAATACGCAGAGGAATACGGAAAATATTCGGGAGCAGTAGAGTATGCTGGAAATTTATTTGTAATCAGTAAGACTGGGAAATTGCCAAAAATGTTTTTAGGAAAATTATTTGCAAATTTAGGGGAATTTTCAACAAGAGTTATGTCAGAAACATCCGAAGAGGGAGTTCAGGCTGCACTTCAAAATTATTATGGTAATAAATTTAAAGAAGATTTGATTTCACAAATTGATGATAAGAGAGTGAAAAATATAATATCAAAAAGTGATATTTCTGAAAATGTATTTGAAACAATGAGAGAAGTTTTTCCTGCAATGTTATTAACTGGTGGCTTCGGAACAATAGCAGGAAAATACAAAAAATCCAGAGCAGACAAACTTAAACAAATTGAAAAACCAACAAGACCAGAAAAACCAACAAGACCAACTACTAAATTTGCAGAAGAGCAGAAAAAGGAAATTTCATTAGACCCACAGCAAATAAGAGAAAATAAACTAAATGATATTAATACACTTCTTAACACAATAGCAGGAAAAGTTGAATCAGGAGAATCAATAAAATCTGAATTAGAAAGTTATAATAATAACCGAGACGATATTATAGAAGAATTAGGCACAGAAGAAATACAAAAATTGGATAATGTTATTGCAAAATTAGAAAAAAAGGAAGTACAAAATGAAAAAGACAAGACAGAGAAAACCATTACGAAACGGAACGGGACAACGCAAGCGGAAACCGATTTGCAAGAACCCTCCCAAAGTGAGAAGGCGAAAGAACCAAAAACAATAGCAAAGGACTCAGAAAGCAGGCAAAAAGTTATTCTTGAAATGGCAGATAAGATAACCGCTTCTATTGACAATAAACAAGACGCAACCGAGCAATTAAGTATTTTAGAGAATGGATTTGATGAATTAACGAAAGGAATATCAGCAGAAAACATAAAAGAAATCAGGTCATTTATTAAAGATACTCGCAAAGAGAATACTGAAATGTTAAAGGTGAAAGAACAGGAAGAGCAAGCAGTAAAGCCAAAAGAAGCGGTTAGAGAGGCTGATGTTGTAACTGAAAAGGTGGACTTAACCGAAGAAGAAGAAGATGTTCTATATCGTGGACAGCCAAAAGACAATAAGGAATTGCAGACAGTAGATAAATCAAATGTTGTTGATAACATATTAATTGGAAAAGGGATATTTACCACAGATGATAAAAATATCGCTAAAACTTATGGTGAAAATGTTTTTGAGTTCTCTAAACCAAAAGATGGAATATTTGATTTAAGTAATGCAACAGAAAAAGATTTAAGTAAAATTGGAATAGACAAAGAAACAATATCTGTATATAAAGAAACTATTAAAAATGGAGATATTAAAAATGCAGAAAAAATTATAATTGAATCATTAGCAGAAAAATTTATACCAGATGAATATACTTGGGAACAAGTAAAAACTGGTGACACTATTGATGCAAGAATTACTCCAGACATAGTTAGGAATAAAATAGTTAATTTATTATTAGATAAAGGTTATAATTTTATCAAACATAAGGGCGGTATAAGAGTTGGAGATAAAGAACATAATGTTTATGTTGCATTAAAAGACGAGGCATTGCAACCCGTAACCCCCGCAACCCCCAAAACCATATCCAAACAGGTTAAACCAGAGAAAACCTCTCAGAAGCGAGATTTGGAAGCGAGAGAGGGGAAAGAAAAGGTTAGCGATATAGAAAAACAAGTTAATGATTTTATATCT
>CAZZGW010000062.1:0-1911 GCA_964653605.1 Candidatus Woesearchaeota archaeon | reverse complement strand
TATGCTTTTTTTGCCTTTAACTTGGTTAGTTAATTTATTAAAAATAGGGGATCAAGTTGAAATGGGGTGTATTAAAAAAAATACAAAAAAGAAAATAGAAGAATTTGATTTAGAGAATTGGGGTGGGATGTATTTTGGAAACTTTGTTAAATAAACTCTTTATATTCTATTAAACAATTTTTAACACCCTCGTGAATCTCTTGTAAAACAATTCCTTCTGCTTTTAATTTATCTGTATTCATATAACTATTTGCTCTACGTGTGGTTGTTCCCAATTGATCTAAAGGAATAACTTCAAATTCATGGTTAGGGTCAATAACCCCTTTATACAGATTTAAGATTTCTTTGGCTGAAATTGTTCCTGGATTAAAGACATTGTATGTTCCTGTTTTTCTATTGTCCACTAGATGTTTTATTGTTTTTATTAAGTCCGGCACGAGAGTCATGGAGTTTTTCTCATCTATAACTTTGGAGTATTTTAATAATTTTGTTATTAAATTTCTTTTATGAGGTCTGGAGTCTATGGGCATTTTCAAACGAATTATTAGGGGATTGTATCCTGCAAGATATTCTTCTGTTAAAACTTTTGTATCAAGATGAAATGAATTACCATAATTATTAGGAGTGTCTTTCTCTTTGAATCCTTCGCCATTATTGTTTCCATTAAAAATACATCCACTACTCATATGCACAAAATAAATCTCGTTTTCTTTACAAATTCTAGCTAAATTTGCCGGAACAAGAAGATTGCTTTCTAGTGTTTCCCCTCTATGTGATTCACACCAATCAGAAGTGGGATCCCCTATTTTAACAACAGCGTTAATTATTACTTCTGGTTTTTCTTCTTCTATAAAAGCCCTCAAAGCTAAAAAATTTGAGGGATCTAAATTTTGCTTTCCAATTAATGTATAACCAAATTCATTCGCTAGCCTTGTTCCAATGAACCCTGCACCAAAAACAATTGTTTTTCCTACCATTTAATCTAACAGATAGAATAAAATTAGACTTTTTAAAGACTATTGTACTAAATTCTCTTTTCCAAAAAGAGACCTCTTCTTTTCTCTTTTAGTTCTAAAGTGGTGCATTAAGACAAATACAGAATAAATTATTTTTTTCAGGATGGATGGCCCACCTCTAAGATATTTGAATTGAATTATAACTTCCTTCATCAGCTTAGTTTGATTTTCTTTATCATAGGAGGATAACGCATTAGAATGAACCCTATATTTAACTAAAAAATCTTGAAGATTCGTTAATTTCTCTCCTCTTTTAATTAATCTATAATAAAGGCCATACTCATGCAGCCTATCAAAGAATACCTCTTTATTTCTAAACATAATGCTTGGATAAATTATCCCATTGCTCCTTCTAAGCCTCCATGCAAGAATGTTGGGGTGGTTATATTTCCTAAACTTACATATTTCTTTTCCTTTTTCATCTATGCAAATTGCAGAAGATCCAACCAAAAAAATTTCTAGGTGGTTTTCTAAAAAGTTGAATTCTTTCTCAAATCTTTTTGGATGGGAAATATCATCTTGATTCATACAGGCAACATATTTCGTTTTAATATTTTCTAGGCCAGAATTCAAAGCTCCTATAAAACCTAAATTTCTTTTATGATTAATTAACCTAATTCTTTTATCCTTATATGATTTTACAAGCTTTAATGAATTATCTGTAGAGGCGTCATTAACAATTACGATCTCGAAATCTCTAAATGTTTGATTTAAGAGAGAATCAATTGCTTCTTTTAGAAATCTCTCTCCATTATATATTGGCATTAATATTGAAAGAGGAGGAGTTCCCATTGAATAAGAGAGAAGACTCTATTTTTAATTGTTTTGTTTAAGTAAAACTTTAAAAAAGGTTAGAAACAGTAATATTTGTATGAGGGCCTTTATTGCGGGAGGA
>CAZZGW010000061.1:0-1943 GCA_964653605.1 Candidatus Woesearchaeota archaeon | reverse complement strand
AATATAGCCTAAAAGAGGGACTCAAAAAAGATGTAGAATGGTTTAAGAAAAACATTTATGTTTATGAAGAAAAATAATAAGATGAATGGAGAAATAAAAGTTTCTGACTATATAGTCAAATTTCTTGAAAATATGAATGTAAAATATGTTTATGGGATAATAGGTGGTTCTATAACCCATATTTTTGATTCATTGAGCAGAAGCCAGAAAATAAAGTTTATTCACTGTTACCATGAACAAGCTGCAGCTTTTGGAGCTTCTGCAAGCGCTAAGTTAAGTGGAAATCTTTCAGTAGTATTGGCAACAAGTGGACCAGGGGCAACAAATTTAACAACAGGTATTGCAGATGCTTATTTCGATTCATCACCCGTATTGTTTATAACCGGGCAAGTTAATACCTACGATTTTAAATATGATCTTAAGGTAAGGCAGAAGGGTTTCCAGGAAACTGATATAGTCAAAATAGTAAAGCCAGTAATAAAGTATAGCGTTTTAGTTGATAATCCCAAGAATATTGAATTAGAATTAAAAAAAGCAGTGACCATAGCTTTAAATGGTAGAAAGGGTCCTGTCTTGTTAGATTTACCCATGGACATTCAAAGGCAAATGATAAAAGTTTCTTCTCCCTCCTCTTTTGTAGCAAAGGCCCAATTAACCAAGTGCTTACTTGATAGCAAGGATATAGATGAGATTCTGAGGGCAGTTTCATTGTCAAAATCTCCAATTATTCTTGCTGGAGGAGGTTGTAGTATTTCAGACTCAAAGGATGAACTTCTAAAGTTTGCAGAGAAATTAAATATTCCAGTTGTTGTTTCCTTAATGGGGATAGATGCCCTTCCACATAATCATAGGTTATTCGGTGGATTTATAGGAGCTTATGGAAATAGATATGGTAATATATTGCTGGCCAAGAGTGATCTTCTGATAGTTCTTGGGTCGAGGTTAGATTCAAGACAGATAGGTAACGAAATATCTCCATTTCTGAATAAAAAAATGATTCGAATAGATATAGACAAAGATGAAATTGAATCATCAAAATTAAAGTATTATATGACCTTTCTATGTGATGTTAAACAATTTCTTAAATTGATGAACCTTGCTATAGGAAGGAAAAGAGTAAGACTTCCTAAGAACGAAAACTATGTTTTAAATATCCAACAACTTAAGGAACGATTTAGTCCCATCTCGGAAATGCGCAGAGGACATAAAGAGGATTGGCATTACAGAATCATGAGAACTATTTCAGATAATTTAGCAGACAATGATATCATATGTGTAGATGTTGGGCAAAACCAGATGCTGGCCGCACAAGTTTTAAACATTAGGAAAAACCAAAGATTCATAAATAGTGGCGGTATGGCACCAATGGGTTATGCTCTTCCAGCAGCTGTTGCGCTTTCGCTTGAAACGAAGAAAAGAGTGATAGTCATAACTGGAGACGGTGGAATGCAGATGAATATCCAGGAGCTAAATAATGTTGCTTCTCGTAAACTTCCGATAATAATTTTTGTATTCAATAATAAAAGTCTGGGGATGATAAAGCAATTTCAAAAATTATATTTTAACTCAAATTATTTTGCAACAGACGAGAAAAGTGGATATCATCCTTGTAATTTTACTAAGATAGCAAAAGCTTATGGAATAGGAGCAATTCAGATACATCGAGACGAAAATGCAATTTTAGAAATTTCAAAGATACTTCAAAAACCTAAAATGCCTTTTCTAGTGGAATTTGTAATGGATTATCAGACTTATATATATCCAAAACTTGAATATAATAAACCCATAGATGAGATAGGCCCACCCTTAAATGATGAAGAAAATTTTTTTCTGAAGAGAATATTATAGATTATTTCTTAGAATTACCTATTTCTTTACTTGAAGAATTATCAATTAACAAAATAGTAAATTATATTTTAAAAGAATTGAAAAATGAAGACAGA
>CAZZGW010000060.1:0-1953 GCA_964653605.1 Candidatus Woesearchaeota archaeon | reverse complement strand
GAAGATTTAGCTGCAAACCAAGAACAAGAAAAACTAGCTAAAGAAAACTTAGTTCTTCAAAATGCACAATTGGAAGAATTAAAAAAACTTGGTAGAGAAGAATCGTATACTCCAGAGGGACAAGAAAGATTAAAACAATCTAATATAATGTCTGGGACGGGAGAAGAGGGTTATTCAACTGCAGTAGGTCAAGCTGGCCTTCCAGGTGGAAAGCCTAGTGCTATGGGTGGAATGATGGGGAAATTTGGAGCTATGCTTGGAGCAGCTGCTATTGGTATGATGGCTTTTAATTATGGAAAAACAGCTTTAACTACAGCAGTATCAGCAGAAACTCAAGAAGAATATGATATTAGAATGTTAGAAGCTGTTCCCTTAATTGGTGAATTCTTAGCATTAGGAAAAATGCCACATTATCAAGCTAAAAAAGCTTGGAGAAAAGAAGCTGCAACTGGATATGGACTATTAGGATTTGAACAAAATAGAATGGGCTGGGGCAATAAATATGGATATTCTTCAACCGAATTAGCTGGGGAATATCAAAATTTATCAAGAGGAGTAGGTTATGTTCCATCCTCTTTTGAAGATATTATTTCATCTAGAAAAGCTTTTGGTTTTGCAGGAGGAGAATCTATTGGATTAGCTAAATTAGGTGCTTATGATGAATCAGGTTATGGAAATACTATGGGTTTAATGACTTCTCAAATCATGTCAGGAGAACTAAATAGATTAAAAGCTAGTAATGTTTTAAAAGCTGTAACTTCAACAGCTCAACAACAAGGAGGAAACCTTTCTACTGTGGATACCGGTTCATTAATGGGAATTTCCCTTGCTTTAGGAAATGTTGGAGGAGGTTTTGGAGATGAAAGATTAGGGGGTTTATTATCTACAATGAATCAATCTTTAGCTAACCCAAGTACCGATTTTCAAAAAGCTAATAGATATAGGGTTTTAGCTGGATTAGAAAGTACCGAAGGAATGGATTGGACCGAACTTAAAATAGCTAAACAAAAGGGTCTTGCTCAAGAAGGAATGTTAGGAGCAACTGTTAAAGATGCTATTACTAGAGGTGGAGGAAGTCGAACTCTTTCTGTAGAAAATCTTGAAAATGCTATAGGAGTTGATACATCAAGAGCTGCAGAGATATATAAAGCTATGCAAGATGATCCAGCTATGTTTGATAATATAAAATCTTTTAGTTCTGAATCAGAAATGAAAGAAGCAATGAAATGGTGGGAAAAAGAAGGACAAAAGGCTACTTCTATAGAAGATAAGCAAGCTGCTGAAACAAGAGAAAAACTTATTGATAGTGCAATGGATGCAGCAATGGATAAACTTTCAAAAGGGGCTGTTGGACAAGCTATTATTAAAATTGGAAATGCTATGGAAAAGGGGCAAAAAACAAATGTTTTGCCAAAAGATCTTCCACATGAAATAGTTATAGTGGGATAAAATGGAAGAATACGTACCATATACATATGAAAAATCAGCAGTAACAACAATAGGTTTATTTGTAGATAGTTCAAATAGTATAATTTCTACAGAATGGAAAACTATAGATTTTTTATTATATTCCCCATCTTCTTTTGAAACTAGTTTCCGAAATATTGATAATATTTATGTAGGTATTTTACAATCTTCATTAGAAGAAGAAGAAAAAGATAAATGGTATAAAGTAATTGATTCTTTTAATAAAAATACTAGTTCTTCTGAATATAATGAAATGCCTATTTTTAATGGAGTTACCTTAAATCTTCTTACAACAAAATTAAATAGATATAATACTACTTGGGATAGTAAAAATCAAGTTATTGTAGATCCTAGTAAAGGAGATCTATTTATAGTAAAAGCTTTAAAGGAGCTTATAGAGAACCCCTTATATCAAGTTAAAAAAATATTATTTGATCAACAAAAGATTACTCAATTTTCTCCTAGAATTAAAGTTTGGTTATGGTC
>CAZZGW010000059.1:0-1979 GCA_964653605.1 Candidatus Woesearchaeota archaeon | reverse complement strand
TGGATGGACTTTACCAGAATTTTAATTCTGAGTTTGACCACTCCAGCACCCCCGCATAAAAAAATAATAAAATATAGAGTTATAAACCTTACTAATTATGGTTTAATCTAATCAAACATCTTAGAAATAGATTGCCCTTTTTGGGCTCTATAAATTGCTTCTGCAAAAGAACCACTCATATCAATTACTTCAATATTTCCATTTCCTTTTTTTGGTTTGTAATGTGTATTGCTAGTTAAAATAGAATCATATGTTTTAAGCAAACCTTCTGTTCCTTTTGTAAATAATCCATGGGTTGCATAACTCATTAGTTTTTGTGCTCCAGCCTCTCTTAATAATTCTGCACATTTAATATTTGTTCCACCTGTGTCATAAATATCATCTATAACCAAGACATTCTTATCTTTTACATCCCCAATTAACCACATTTTTTCTATTTCTCCTGGTTTGCTTCTTAATTTATGCGTGAATGCGAAAGAATAATTATGGGGTTTTTGGTCAAATTCATGGGTTGCATTTATTAATCTACCTAAAAAAGATGCTGCCCTGTCTACCCCCCCTGCATCAGGAGATATAACAACTAAATTTTCTAAATCAGATAAATGCTTTGACCTAATATGTTTTACAACTTCTGGAAAGCTATAAAGATTATCAATTGGAACATTTGCAGGATATGCATTTTGTATTTGGGCTGAATGAAGATCCATTGTTATTATTCTCTTTAATCCGCTTGAAATAGAATTTGCAAATGCTCTTGAGGATATTGGAACACGAGATTTATGTTTTCTATCTTGCCTAGTATAATTCATATTTGGAAGAATAAAACTAATTGAGTTTGCAGAAGCACTTGCACACAAATCTTTTGTTAATAATAGCTCAACCCACCAATCATTTGGATGTTTTTTAGAAGATTGCACAAAATAAACATCTTTTTTTCTAATGTTCTCTGGAACATGAGGCATAATTTCTTTATTATTGAATCTTGTCATCTCTAATTTAGCTAATTGAACTTTCTCCTCTTTATTCTTGTATATATACTCTTGAATTTTCTTTGCAAAACCCCACGAAGAAGATTTTGGATCAGCAAGTAATACAACGTCTCTCATATACCAATTAAATTCGATGGATTTAAATGGATTACTATATTGTAAGATATATGGGTACAGTGAAAAAAAAAGAGAGACTCATTCTCATAGGAATACTTATTCTATTAATCATTATAAATTACGGATTTATAAATGGTGTTTTAGAGAAAAAGATCTCTGGAGATGAAGCAATATTAATTGAAGTTGAAAGAGTCATAGATGGAGACACGGTAGTTTTTAATGGGACTTCAATGAGGCTTCTAGGAATTAATTCTCCTGAGAAAGGGGAGCTATATTCTGGGGAAGCTCAAGAATATTTGGAAGGATTGGTTTTAAACAAGACCGTTGTTCTGAAGAAAAGGGGGAAAGACAGGTATTATAGAGAGCTGGTTTATTTATTTAACACAAGAGAATCTATTAATATTAATTTAGAACTTGTTGAAAAGGGGTATGCTAATTTTTACTTCCCTTCTGGTAAAGATGAATACTACAAGGATTTCGTTGAGGCTTGGGAAAAGTGCTTGAAGAATGGAGAAAATTTGTGTGAAATGTCTGAAGATTCTTGTTCCGATTGCATTGTCTTAGAAGAATTTGGATATGATAAAGATGCTATATTATATAACATGTGTGAGAAAACTTGTAATCTAGAGGGGTGGAGCATTAAAGATGAAGGAAGGAAAAAATTTGTGTTTGAAGATTTTTCTTTGGAGAGTGGGGAAGGGGCACAAATAACTTCAAAAGCTTTTGATGTAGATTACGTTTGGACTAAATCTGGGGACAGCATTTTCCTGAGAGATTCGGAAGGAAAACTAGTTCTTTGGGATACTTATTAATCCTTAAATTTGTGTAAACATTCTCTTGTATTAATATACTATGAAAAAGAAATCTAAAGAA
>CAZZGW010000058.1:0-1989 GCA_964653605.1 Candidatus Woesearchaeota archaeon | reverse complement strand
GAGTATGTTGAATGTACGAATACCAACACACTTAGAGGAACAGATGAAGGTTAAACTAAATTCCTCAGATGAATTTAAGTCTATTTCAAAGTATATTAGATACCTAATCGAGCAAGACCTGAAAATTTAAACTATTTATAATAAAATTATTATTATGAAATTACTACAATCTTACAAACAAAAAGAGTGCAAAACATTAATTGGAAAATTCTTTCAAAGGCTAGTCTTCAACTGGTATTATAAAATTATTACCGCCGTTGTATTTATTTTATTAGGGACGCTATTAATTAACATCACAGAGGATGGTGGATTTTGGGAAACAATAGCCTCTATTATTTATGGAACAGGTATTTTTTCTTTAATTATAATTGTAGCAATTTTTATTACTTATGCTTGGATTATAAATCCTATAAGAATATTAATTGAAAAAAGAAAAGAAAAGCATCAATAAGGGATGCTTTTTCTTTCTCTTGTAGACCATTCTTTCAATCTTGGCATGGCCTCGCTTACAACCTCTTGAAATGAGTTCAAAGGCTCTATTAGAGGAACTACTTTATTGTTGTATATGACGGCCCTGGTATTAAAAAACCACATTTGACTCATTAAGGGAGAAATAAACACCTCAGCATTTTTTTCAGCCATCACTGTTTCCTGATCTTCGTACATATGATAATTTCCAAACTCCCCTTGGGCAGCAGGAATAATCCTTGTATGAATATGGCTTTTTTTGTGTCCTGGAACATTAAATACATATTCACAAGCTTCTAGGTAAAATTGAAACGAGTTCATATAGTTAACTAAAGAACAACTTCCGTAAAACCCCCCTTGTCTAATTATTTTTGACATATTTTCAAGAGCGTGGTGATGACATACCTTTTCTTCTATTTCTGTACCAAATCCAACATTAACAAGTGCAGATTCTACTTCTAATGAATTAAATGCTGCCAGACTTATTGAATCTTCTAATATTGTTCCAAAACCAACTTCGTCCCCAGTCATAAGAGAGTCTACACCCCCATCAACTAAAAACACAAAATCAATATTCATATTTTCAATAAGCTTTTTATAAGCTTCTCTTAGATGTTTTGGGCCAACTTTTGGAAAAAACCAAACACTAGTATCTATTTCCTTTTCCTGATTTAACCATCTAGCTAAATACCCCTCAGGGAAATACTTGATAGCACTATCTGGGAATACACCTTTGGTACCAGTTACAAATTTGCCAAAATTTCTCAATTCAAACTCATCAGTAAAATGAGAGTGGTTTGTAAAACTATAATTTGCAAGAACTACATTTTTTCCCAACTTTTTAAGATAATAGTATAAGGGAAGTCCCCCATATACATCGAATCCACCCCCCATACCTGAAATTAATATATTTTGTTTGTCCTTAATTTTATTAAAGACTGCAACTGGTAAATTTATCATTTTTAATTGTTTTGTTTTTCTAAAATTTCACTAAATCTTGTAGAAATTTCGTTCTTTGAATCGTGTACTTCTAAGATCACGTCGTGTTTTCTTGAAAAACTTACAAAATCTTCTGGTTCTAATTTTTCCACTTTCATAAGTTTTCCAGATAACGCTTTAAGAAATTCTTTATTTTCAGTTAGCAAATCTTGCACTTCTGCAAAGCACTCCCCAAGAATATCTTCAACTTTATTATCACTTATTTTAACATTTGCTTTAAAGGCTCCATCTTGTTTCGTCTCGGTAAACACAGCCCCAAGAGAACCGTTCATTCCAAAACGTCTAATTAAATTCCCAGCCCATTGTGTAGCAACTTGAATATCCCCAGAGCAACCACTAGTTTGATGGTTTTCCCCAAATATCATTATCTCCGCAGCCTTACCAGCAAGGTTAACTTGGATTGTCTTAAGGATTATGTCCTTATCATAATTTCTCATATGAGTTCCTATAAATCCATCAGAATTTACATTTGAAGTTCTACTTGTTACTTGTGTTGGAGCAACTCCAAACAATTTAGCATAA
>CAZZGW010000057.1:0-1991 GCA_964653605.1 Candidatus Woesearchaeota archaeon | reverse complement strand
TTCTCTGCCTTCTTTGCTCATTTAGACCCCCCAAGATATTTCTTAAGAGAAAGTTTAATAATCAAAGACTTGGAGAACAGACTTTTTTGAGAAAACTTTGAGAGCTTTTTGTCAAGTTCTTCAGAAATCCTAAAGCTTCTCATTCTTGAATTTGTAATGTTAAAGCACCTTTGGAATGTAATACAATTTAATACAAATATTCCTTTCTTTTTATATATTGTTAAAAAATAGAAAGGTTTATATAGTAGTTACCCTTACTTACTATTATGACTAAGATATTTGTGAAAGTTTGGTTAGCAAAAAAGAAAAACCAGAAACAAATCACCATTCCAAAAGACTGTGATATAAAAGAAGGAGATTATGTTTCTGTCGAGAAGGTTGAGTGAGGTATGAAAAATGGAAAGAATTAAAATAATTGTAATTGTATTTATGTTTGTAGCATTTTTAGTATTATATATGACTATAAAATATAAAATGAACAAAGGGAATCAAGAAAAATTTATTGCTGTTTTTCCAATTTTACTTATGTTGATTTTTGGTTTGCCAATAATGATACTTGAGAAAAGGCTGATTCCTCTTGTGTTAGGAGTTATATTTATTGGAGGGTCAGCATGGTTTGGTGCTATTTTAATAGGACAAAAGGAGGATGAAGAATGAATAACTTTAAATTACCAAAAAAACAAATGCAAAATTACAAAGAAGATATGTTTTCTGTTAGTTTGCAATTTTGTATTTTTGTAATATTAATTTGTTTATTAAGGGGAGATATGTCTGCTCTTGTTATGTTTTATGCAGCTATTCCATTTTATGTTATAGCTTATGTAATAATGTTATGGGGTGTGAAAGATGAATGAAGAAATAAAAAAAGTAATTAACAGATATGGTTTGGAAGTTTTTGTTGCCTTTTTAATTAGTTATCATGTTATATTGACATCACTAAATGATTGTTTAGACACATCTTTAGTTACAAGTATGGTTATATGTTTTATTGCAATGGAACAAGTAAGTCATAATAAGGTTATGGAAAGCAAGGAGGAGTGAAAGATGAATGAAGATTTTATGGAGGCATAAGAAATGGAAGAAATAAGTTTTTTTGAAAATAATATCAATGATATTTACACAACACTTATTGAACTAAGAAGTGGTAATTGGGCTAATGGTTTAACTGGCACAAGTATGAAAAGGGAGTATTATAAAAGGTATAAATATATAATATCAGAGTTTGAAACAATATTATCATCAAAACTTTTGAAGGAAGAAACAAAACAATTAAATACAATTAAAACTGAATTTAATGATATTAAGAATCAAAACAAGGAAGATTACATAATAGAAGATGAGTTTGGAAATAATAATAATGTCTGGACCACAAACATTGATTATGATAAAGGAATAATTATACTTAAAAAGATTGAAAGATTATTAAGAAACATTGTTGAAAGATTATTAACCAAAACAAGAACGCATTAATTGAGGAGGGCAAATGGCAGAAGAAGAATTTGGAAACAGAGAAGATTCTGGTGGGAATGCAGATACATTTAAGGAAGTTCTTTTCTCACATCTAAGAAGGATTACAAAGGTAGCAACCAATGAAATGAGAGGCGGATATTACAGCACTATGGTAACTAAGTCTGGCGGAGAGAAAGATATTTATGTTCCAGACACAAGGGAAACTTATTGTAATGGAGTTCTTTGTTTGGCACACATTTCTATCCATAAGTTTGATAAAACAATGAAAGAAAAATGGAAATCCTTTAATGAAATATCAGCAAAACTTGAGAAAGCTTTTGTTGATAAAAGTTCTATTGATGAAGAAGTTATTTTGGGCGAAGGATATTACAAAGATCCAAAGGACCAGATACTTCTTGAACAATACAGAATAAAGAAGTTAAGATTGTTCCAGTCTCTTTTTTTGAGTTTAAACAAATTGTTTGGAAGAAAGAATTGGATGGAAATAGAGAACGCAGATTTTGATTAAGAATGGTAAAGTA
>CAZZGW010000056.1:0-2048 GCA_964653605.1 Candidatus Woesearchaeota archaeon | reverse complement strand
AGATTTAGATGGAGTTTTAAAAGCAAGAAAAGAATATCGTGAAGAAGCAAAAAAAATTAAAAATGAGATTTTGAGAGAACTGCAAGAAGATTTATACAAAATAAAGAGGTCAAAAAAGTGATTCCAATTGAAACTGAAAGTCCTCCAGAAAAGATAAACTACAAATCGATCGTGTACTGGAGCCCAGAGCTGAAAAGACTCGAAGGAGTAAAACAAGGATCAGCAATCAAAACAAAAGCACTCAAATTCTTAAAATTAAATTTAGTAGGATACGACTCTGAGAAAAAGGAATTTTATGTGAAACCAATCGAAGGTTACAATAAAACAACTTACACAATTAAGGGCGAAGAAAAACACCTCGCATGCAATTGTCAATTTTATAGAAGCGTTTCAATCAAGTGGGAACACCCAATATGCTCACACACAATGGCCGTAAAATTATGGCTTGAAATAAGAAGATGGAACAAGGGGGGAAAAATATAATGGAGATGATACTTTATATGCAATATTTTGCAGCAGGTTGTTTGGGATTTTTAGGATTTTTAATTTTATGTAGAGAATTTGGAATCTCAGTGAGGACCAGGAAATGAGAACGATCAGTTGGAAGAAAAGAGGATCCAGGACAAGAATAGATGGAATTATGCAAATCCCAGTTTATGATTGCACAGTGAAAGTGGAGGACAAAACAAAGTTAATTATTTGGATAGACTGCCAATGTTGGAATTTTGCTAATCGAAGGATTGTCTCAGTGGGAGATTATGCAGACAAAAAGACTTATGCAGAACCATGCAAACATTTGAAGCCAGTAGTTGATGCATTAATTAATATTGGATATGCTTTAAAAATTCCAAAAGAGATGGAAGGCCCGGACAAACTAACAGCTGAAGTCAAAAGGGGAGTAATCGAGAGATCAGGAGGAATTTGTGAATTTCCAGAATGTCAATTAAACGGTCAAACCTTTCACAGACATGTTCGAGGTTCGAACGGAGGAAAGTACACAATCGAAAACACGAAACATTTATGTTTAAATCATCATAAATTTATTCATGGGAATGAGTTCCCGGGAGTGCAAGGCAAATGAGAAGAAGAGATCCAAATAAAGAAAGCAATGGAAGAATGACTGAGAAAGAATACAAAGAGATGAGAAAAAGAAATAAAAAATTAGAAGATTCACAATCTAACGATAAGGAGAACAAAAGATGAAAGATAAATTTATTTTAGATGCTTGTTGTGGTGCAAGAATGATGTGGTTTAATAAGAAACATCCAAATACGCTTTATATAGATATTAGAAAAGAAGAAAAAGGATTTATTAAAGGGAGAAATGAAGAAGTAAATCCAGATAAAGTTATGGATTTCAGAGATTTAAAATTTAAAGACAATACTTTTAATTTAATTGCATGGGACATTCCACATTTGAAAACATTGGGAATTAATAGTAAATTTAGAAAATTTTATGGTGCATTAAATAAAGATACTTGGGAAGAAGATCTTAAAAAAGGATTTGAAGAGTGTTGGAGAGTATTAAAAGACAAAGGTGTATTAATGTTGAAATTTAATAATTATGAAATTCCTTTTAGAGAAGTTTTATCTTTATTTAAAGAAGAACCATTATTTGGAAATATTACTAATTCAAGAGGAAAAGCACAAACAAAATGGTTTTGCTTTATGAAAATATTAAAAAATTCACAATCTAACGAAAAGGAGAATAAGGAGGAAAAATGACATACATAGATAAAGAAATTGCAAAATGTTTGAAAAGAATACAGGATTTAAATAGAAGTAAAAAGATTAATTATGATAAAATTAGAATTAACTTATATAAATTAACAAATGCTTCTTTTAAAGAGGGAGTTTATGCTGGGAAAACAAATAAGTCGTAAATTACATCAAACACGGAGAAAAAATGAAAGAAACACACGAGCACGCAGTTAAACGGGGAAAGAAATCCAGAGCAAGCGGTGCGGCATGGGAAACTCGAGTAAGAAAGGACTTGGAAGAAAGATGGGTTGTAGACAAGTGGTCAAATAATGTGGAATTTTCAAATAT
>CAZZGW010000055.1:0-2165 GCA_964653605.1 Candidatus Woesearchaeota archaeon | reverse complement strand
GAATTAAAGCCAAAAGAAACCAATAAGACAGCTATACCAAAATCATTTACCACCGAAACATTAAAAGATTTTAGAAATAGCTTAAATGATGGTAAAATAACAGTTGAGGACTTCAAACAAGCCTATGAGGTGCTAAAGTCCAGTAAAGATGCAATTATAGTAGAGCTTACCAAAAAGACAAAGACAGAGCTTATAAAGAGTTTAAATGTAATGGGTGCTTCTCGTTATAAAAATAAAAAGAAAGATAAGATAATAGATGCTTTATTTGATGATTATTTAATGGATTTCTCATTTGGTGCAGTTTCCTGTGACTTTGGAACTACAATGGTAGATGCTATATCAAGAAATGTAGCAAAAACAACTCAAAAAGATATTGATAACCATGTTGAAGATGTAAAAAAACGCAGAGAAGAATATGCTGAAAGACTTGAAAAATACAAAAAGGCATTAAAAAACCCTGAGACATTAGACGAATTTAGAATATTTGTTAAAAATAATGGTATTAAAAAGCTTAATCCTGAGCAGAAAGCCAAGTACGATGAACTAATAACAGATAATATATTAAAACACCGTAGTGAAGATGATAAAAAAGTTTCTATAATTAAAAAAGTAGAATTGGGCGATGTTGAAATGAATTTATCAGAAACAACACATACAAAAACTGGTATTCCTTTATTTGTTGTTCACTTATCCAAAAGAATAGAGAAAGAACAATATCGTGATCTTAATAAAAAAGCCAAACTACTAGGTGGTTATTATTCAGCTTATGCAAGAGATGGAGCAATACCAGGATTTCAGTTTAAAAGTAAGGTACAGGCTGAGCAGTTTATGGGATTAAAGGAGAAAGACACCTCTAATATTGAAACCAAAGAAGTAAAACAAGAAGAAAAGACTGAAAAGAAAGTTTTAAAACTTCGTGAGAATGCAAATAAAATAATCAATAGAGTAGAAAATGAACTTGGCAAGGACAGACTTACCAATACAGCTAAACGAGCTAGAGAAGCATCCAATACAGAAGCAAATCTTAGTGAACAAAAACGTATTGCACAGACCATGCTTAATATTGCTGATGCTATTGAAAGAGGAGATGTTAAGCTACTTGATGGAATTAAAGCTAAGACACAAATTGAGTTATTAGATTTATTAGCAAGACAAGCGAGAGCTGCTGAAATAAGCGGAAAATATAAAGATTTAAGCTATACAGAACGTTTAGAAAAAGAAAAAGAACCTGTAACCGTTGAATCTGTTGATTATTTAAAAATAAAATATTATCCAAGTTTCTACGGAAGTCGCTTAAAAGATTTACTAGATAAAGCTGAAAATACAAAAGGAGTAAAACAGATTGTAACAAAATGGAGAAAGAAAATAGCTAATCTTAGTGAAAATGATAATTACCAAACTTCAACAGATTTAGAAGTTTCCGAAATAACAAAAATGTTTTTAACACTTCCTGAAAGTGATAGAAAGTACAATCGAATAACAGATGTTTTAGCTAAACATAAAAGACTTAAAGCAATGGGTATTGAAAACGACCCTATGTTACGTGCAGCACTTCGAGAATACATACAGTATAGAGGTAAAAAGCAAGAAGCCGACAAAGTTAAAGAACTTGAACGTGCTATTGCAGGCAGAGGAAGAAATTTAGGTATTGATTTTTTCCCTACTCCTATCAATGTAGCTAAAAAAATGGTTGGTGAAGCAAGAATTGAAAGTGGTATGGATGTTTTAGAGCCAAGTGCTGGAAATGGAAATATTGCTGATGCAATTAAAGAAACAGGAATAAAACCTGATGTTATTGAGATCTCTTCTGAATTGTCAAATATATTAAAAGCTAAAGGTTACGATGTTGTTGCCAATGACTTTTTAGAATATTCTGAAAAGAAATATGACAGAATTATAATGAACCCACCATTTCAAAAAGGAATAGATGGAGACCATGTACAACACGCTTATGAATTATTAAAACCTAACGGTAAGCTTATTGCTATTGTAGGAGAAGGAACATTTTCAAGGAATGACAAAAAAGCTGTAGCCTTTAGAGAATGGTTAGAAGAAGTTGGAGGCACAGAACAAAAACTTGATAACGGAACATTTTCTGATAAAACATTACTTAATACTACTCAAGCAAATGCAAGGGTGGTTATTATCGAAAAAGATGGAGATGG
>CAZZGW010000054.1:0-2245 GCA_964653605.1 Candidatus Woesearchaeota archaeon | reverse complement strand
TAATCATTAATGTAAATGGATAACAAACCTGAAAAAGAAAAAATAGAAAATACAGAAATTGGTCGTGTGCAACCCAGAAGAATAGTCACTGAAATGAAAGAATCGTATATTGACTATGCTATGTCGGTTATTGTTGCCCGCGCTATTCCTGATGTACGAGATGGATTAAAGCCGGTTCATCGCAGAATTTTGTATTCAATGCACGGAATGGGGTTAACCCATAACGCAAGATTTAGAAAATCTGCAGCCATTGTGGGAGAATGTTTCATTAAAAATACTTTAATATCAACTAATAAAGGATTAGTGCCAATTCAAAATGTTGAAATTGGAGACCAAGTTTATACTCAAAATAATTTGAGAAAAGTTATTCGGCTCTACGAGATGCCTAAGAAGCCATTGCTAAAAGTTAATTTAGCAAATGGACTTTCGAATACAGTTACTTTGTCGCAGAAATTTAAAATTTTGACTTCTGACTGGAAGTTTGTATGGAAAGAAGCCAAAGATTTAACAGAAAATGATTATTTAACAATAAAAGCTGATTATCCGGAAATTAATGATTTAGTAAAATTAGATCAAGTAGAAAAAAATCAGCCTTCTTATTTAAATAAGAACATAGCCTATTTGTTAGGTATTTTCATTTCAGATGGATGGATAACTGAAGACTATAGTAGAAAAAAGTTGCCAAGAATTGGTTTTGCCGCTGGCCTAAACATAGAGATTGCGAAAAGGATTGTTTCTATTTTCAATCAAGAATTTAGTTATACTCCTACTATTGAAGCGAAACAATGTTCCTACCTCAATAAAAAGGGAGGAATAACGAATAATGAACAATATACATTGAGAGTCAACAGGAAAGCAATTAACGAATTTTTTGTTTCTAATTTTGACTTAAAAAGGAGATGGGCATTGACAAAAGAGATCCCATTGCAAATTTTTAATTCTCCTAAAGATGTAATATTTTCTTTTATCTCTGGGCTTATTGATGGCGATGGTTGTGTTTCTGCGAAAAGGAACATGATACATTACGGCTCTATTTCAGAAAAATTAATCAATCAACTCCAATTGCTTTTGCAGTCTCAAGGAGTGTTCAGTTCTAAATATACAACAAACAAAGACCAAGATAAGGAGCATTCTATTCTGGGAAGAATTATTAAGAAACAACATAAGTTCTATTCTTTAGAAATTTATAGCAACAGCGCAATAAAATTAGCTTCAAAACTTAATTTAGCTGCAGAGGTTAAGAATCAACGCGCACATAATTTTTTCTCACAAAGGAATATGGATAATGCCAGGAATGGTTGGAATCAATCTGATATTATTCCTTATGCAGGGAATATGTTATTTCGAGAATTGAGCGAAAATCATTTAGGAGCTGGATGGTATCAAGATATGAATGGAAGTAAATTTAGGATGGGTATAAAATATCCAACAGGAGGTAAAATACGATATTCTTCTGATCTATACGAGAAACCTTTAAGAAAAACCCAAGTTATTGATTGGGGAATAAAAAATAAATTAGAAAGAATCGGTTCTCCATCTTTTAAATTTTTAGAAGAAATTGTTCAAAATAAAATTTATTTTATTAAAGTTGCTTCTATTAAAAGAGTTGTTCCAGAAAAAACATATGACTTTGAAGTAGAAAATGACCATGAATTTGTCGCGAATGGTATAGTTTCTCATAATTGTCTTGGAAAATACCATCCGCATGGAGATATGGCGGTCTATGATTCAATGGCACGAATGGCGCAGGATTTTTCTTTAAGGTATCCTCTTGTTTTTGGTCAAGGAAATTTTGGAAGTATAGATGCAGACCCGCCGGCTGCCGCTAGATATACTGAAGCTAAGTTGTCAAAATTTGGCGAGGAGATGTTGAAAGATATTGGAAGGGATACGGTTGATTTTATAGATAACTATGATGGAACAAGAAAAGAACCTGTGGTTTTGCCTTCCCCTATTCCTCAACTTCTTTTAAACGGTTCTTTGGGTATTGCAGTTGGAATGGCTACGAATATTCCTCCCCATAATCTCTCTGAGCTTGTTGATGCTTTGGTCTGCCTTGTCGATAATCCCAAGAAAACGAATGAAGAGATATACGAATTTGTAAAAGGTCCTGACTTTCCTGGTGGCGGGGCTATCTATGGAAAGCAAGACATAATATTTGCCTATACCCAAGGCAAAGGTCCAATTGTGGTCAGAGGTAAAGCAGAAATAGAAGAGCAGAAAACAACAGACAAAACTAGAATCG
>CAZZGW010000053.1:1561-2250 GCA_964653605.1 Candidatus Woesearchaeota archaeon | reverse complement strand
AAGTGTTGCTGGTCAAACATTAAGACTTATTAGAGAAAGAGAACAAGATTCAGCAACAGCTAAAATAGCAGAAATAAAAAAGGTTAGAGAAAAAGTAGCAGATAAGAAAAGAAAAGGAAAAACTAAAACACAAATAAAAAAAGAGCTTAAAGATGGACTTCAAGATAAAATTGATAAAAGTAAACCAAGTAAACGTTCTTGGGGTGCTTTTCTAAATGAGATTACTTGTTAATATGCTTTGCTTACCACAATTAGAAATTAATAAAATAAAAAAAGCAATAAGAGAAGGAAAAATACATCCCGATACTCTTAATAATATGACTTCTCAAGAAAGAAGAAGTTTGTTATCTTTGTTTGTTAGTAAAGAAAATGCAAAATTCATTAATCTTTTATTTGAGAAAAAATTACTTTTAAAAAATCAAGAAAGAGCAATGTATGATTGGGCAAGAGAAATTACTGGATTATCAAAAGAACAGAGACAAGCAACTCTTGATAAAATAAGACAAACTTATGAAGAGAAGAAAAGAAGACTTGAAAATCCAAGAGAAAATGAAGTATTTCTTAATGAGATAGTTAGTGATATTTATTCAAGGAAATTCAAAACAGAAGTTACTCTTGAAGAAGCTCAAATGATTACTGAATTATCTCAAGATTTAATCAGCAAAAAAGAGAAATTGGGTGATTTGAAT
>CAZZGW010000053.1:0-1551 GCA_964653605.1 Candidatus Woesearchaeota archaeon | reverse complement strand
TAAAAAATTATATAGGTGGATTAAGACTTGATTCAGAAAAAGAACTTTTAATTAAACCATCACAAATTAAGAATGCAGAAGATTTTGTAAATGCATTAAAACAGAATGCAAGAATTTCTTTCAACTTTATAGCTGACAATTCAAGAGCTATTGTTGCTTCTGTTGATAATTCTTTTTATGGGAGACAAGGAATAAAAGTTTTATTTACAAATCCTAAAATTTGGGCTAAAGATTTTGCCAATTCTTGGGGAAAGATATATAAAATAATAACAAGTAAAAATCCTAATCTTACTGGAAGTATTATAGAAGACGGTGTACTCTCTGAAATATATTCAAGAGAGAATTATATGAAAGGTAGATATGAATTAGGTAAAAAACTTGATATAGGAAGTGGAGAAGAAGAATTTCCAACATCTTTACCAGCTAAAATACCAGTTATTGGTCGTTTCTTTCAAGCAGCTGAAACTGCTTATGTATCTGGTGCTATGAGAATAAGAGCAGATGTTGCAGATAAGGTATATAATTTAGCAGAACAAACTGGCGTTGATATGACGAGTAAAGAAGAAGTTGGTGCTATAAATGATGGGGTAAATTCTTTAACTGGTAGGGGATATTTAGGAAAATTAGAAAAAATTGCTCCAATAGTAAATAAAGCATTTTTCTCAATTAAATTTTTTAAGGCAAATGTAGATACTTTAACTAAGGGATTTACTGCAAAAACTTCATTTGCCAGAAAACAAGCAAGTATAAATCTTTTAAAAATAACATCATCTATAGCTATAATTTTAGCAATAGCAAATGCGTTATTTCCTGATGCAGTTGAATGGAATCCTACAAGTGCTAATTTTGGTAAGATAAAAATAGGAAATAAAAGGTTTGATATTACTGGTGGTATGTCGTCTTTAATTATTTTAGCAGCAAGACTTTTAACACAATCAACCAAAAGTTCTGTTACTGGAATTGTAACACCTTTTAGTGGCAAATATGGTTCTCCCGCTGGAATGGATATGTTTTGGAATTTCACAGAAAATAAATTCTCTCCATTGTTTTCAGTTATTAAAGAAGTAGTAGACCAAAAAACTTTTGAAGGAGAAAAACCAACATTAGTAAATGAACTTAAGAATTTAACAGTTCCAATAGTTATAGAACAGGGAATGGATGCTGCAAAAACAGAAAGTTTAGCAAATACATTATTAGTTATGATTTCAGATGGAATTGGTGTTTCTGCTAATGTTTATTCATATAATTCTAATTGGAATGTTAATCCAGGAAAAGAATTAACTCAATTTAAAGAGAAAGTTGGTGATAGAACATTTAAAGAAGCAAACAAAGAATATATTGAAAAAGTTAATGAGAAAATTAATGAACTAAAAAAAGACGATAAATGGTTAGAACTTGATGATAAAGAAAAACAACAAGAATTGACATCAGAAAAAGGTAAAATAAAAAATGATATATTTAGAAAATATCATTTCAGATATAGAAAAAAACGTAGATAATCCCTTCGGGGAATTTTAAAAAAGCCACCTAAGGGAGTTCTGTATATCTTAC
>CAZZGW010000052.1:0-2280 GCA_964653605.1 Candidatus Woesearchaeota archaeon | reverse complement strand
AACACATCCATCAACAGCCCTCATAGCTCTTGTAACATCTCCACCAAAATCTACATGTCCTGGAGTATCAATTAAATTAATTAGATAATCTTTACCATTAACCTTGTGAAGCATAGAAACACTAGCACTATCAATAGTAATTCCTCTAGTTGCTTCATCTTCATGAAAATCTAATGCTCTTTGTTTTCCAGCTGTTTCTTCAGACAACATTCCAGCTCCAGCAAGCAAATTATCAGAAAAAGTAGTCTTACCATGATCAATATGTGCAGCAATAGCTATATTTCTAATACTCTCTTGGTTCTTCATTAATTTTACGAAATCAACTTTCTCGGCCATGTTATTAAGATTACAAAAATTAGTTTAAAAAGCTATCTATGAATATACCTTACAATAAAACTTTCAACCAATCCAAACATGTTTATTCCCCCTCATCAAAATTTTCTTCATAAAAATTAATACATGCGTTACAAATAGCCTCAATTTTAGTTTTTCCAATCCCAGAAACCCCTTCCCCGCCTTTTTGACTACCAAAGTATCTAACTGTTGCTGACTCTCCAGAAAAATGGATAAATTCACTCCTTCTATAGCTAGCTTCTTCAAGAAGCTTTTGTTCACACTTATTTGCTTGTTCATAATCTATGGTTGGTCTCCAATTAAGGAAAAATAGTTCTTTTTCAATATCACTTAATCTTGTATTTCCATTTAACTTAAAATTTTCTAGTTCTTCTTGTCCTAAAATTCTTTTAGAATAAATTAAAAAACTCTTTTCAGGGATTTCAATAATTCCGTATCCCATAAAATCTGCTAATTTATTCCAAATTGGAAGATTTTTTTTAAGGAATGATTTAGAATTTGGTACAGAATCAATATATGCTTGTTCTTGTTTAAAAGTATTACTTGGTAAAAATTGTAAAAGGTCTGGTATTTTTCCTGAAACAACTCTCATTAAAAATTCAATCGGAAATCATTTATAAGATTTATTACATTAGATTATCTATTCCCTTTTAAAATAATTATTCCTTTTTTTCTCTTTCAACAAATTCAAAACAAGCATTACAAATGGCTTCAAGTTTATCTTTTCCCTCTCCTCTTATACTCTTAAAAGGAGAACTCCCAAAGAAAGTGACCCTAACAACGCCCATGTTAATTCTTTCAGGAACATTAAATGCTTCTTTAGAATATTCATAATCAATACTTACAGTATTATACCCTCCAATCTCTCTTAATTTTTGTCCACATTTATTAGCATCTTCAATATTCTTAAAAGGATTCCAATCAACACCATATTTATTTGCAAAATCAATTAAACCACGTGATTTATACTCTTTTTCTTGTTTTTCTGTTTCAGGCATCTTAAAATAAATTGTTTCTCCCCTAAATTTAAGATTTAAAACCCCATAATCAACAAATCTTGCTAATTCATCACGCTTATCCCTAATAGAAAATTCATTTTCATCCATAAAAAAATCAATTAGAACCTATTTATAAGAATTATTATACTTAACATGTACTATCTGCCTGAGCTTCTGATTACTTTATGTAAATCACTATTTGGATTTATATCTATGCAGACTTTAACGTGCCGAGTCTGCTTGAGCTTCACTTTCCTTCTTCTTACGTATAGCCATACTATCCCCGTTTTTATCAGCAGCCATAATTATTTCTTCACCTAAAGCTTGAGCAAGTTTCTTTTTCTTCTTAAAAGCTTTATCTGATGAACCATGGACAATGTGTTTTAGTGATAAACTAACTCTTCTTAAAGGAGAAACATCAACAGCTTGAGGATATCTTGCTCCACCATACTCAATTACAGTTGTTTCATCTCTAGGAGCAGCATTTTCAATTGCTTTAACTAAAACTTGGACTGGGTTTTTACCTGTTCTTTTTTCAACTAATTCTAATGCTTGTAAAACAATTTTCATATTTTTTGAATATTTTCCAGTTGAATGTCCTAATTCAATTTTATGTTTCTTATTTCTATGTCCAGCAACAGATAATTTATTCATTAATCTTTCAACAACGTTAACTTTTGCCTGTCCAAATTTAACAACATTTCTTCCTTGGGACTTAAGAATTAATTTAGGTTCTAAGTTAATAGCCGATTTTAAACCAGGATCAGTTACTACAACTTCTGATAGATCATATTTATCAAATATTTTGAAATCTTTTATTTGTTTTACTTCTGCCATTATCTTCTACCTTTCTCAATCTTACCACTAACAAGTCTTGCTAAAGGTTGATCATTTACTTTAATAACTTTATACCTAACACCAGGAATAT
>CAZZGW010000051.1:0-2309 GCA_964653605.1 Candidatus Woesearchaeota archaeon | reverse complement strand
GCTTATTCCACGACTTCTCTTTTTTAAGTATAAGGGTGATTATAACCCTAGGAGAGTTAATACAGATTTAATAAAACCCTATTCTTTAAGGAAAATAAGGAGTTGGGCTCTTCCAAAGCACCCACCAGTATCCTAAACAGATTAAACTTGCGAGTATGTAGTTATTCATAATTTTTTCATTTGATTAAGCACTCACGGGCAAGAACTCTTTTTATAGAATTAAAAGGAGATTTCTAAATCCCATGAGTGAACCTCAATTTCTTGAGCATGATTTTTTTTATTCTCTCTCGGTATTTTCTTGATAATAATTTTTTCTTGATTATACACCCGTAGGTTGAAAAAGTGTTTGTAATTGCTTACAAAACTCCTACGGGTATCTCAATTTCTTGAGTATGATTTTTATTTTATTCTTTCTATTTTTTAATTAAAGATAAAATTTTTATAAAACAAAATTAAAGAAAAGTAAAAGATTATGCAGGCTCAATCAAACCTCCAAATACACAATAAGTATTTGGTGATATGCAAGCATTTAATCTTCCAGAATCTGTCTTCAACCAAATTTGATATAAACCATTTATTATAACTTCCGTAGGTTTTTCACTTATTCTTTTCATTATCAACTTTGTCTCATCTTTTTTCTGATTATAAGTAGCTCTTTCCATCCCCTGATTTTCAATCCATAAAGTTTGTGTTTTCAAATTTTCCTTCACAAAATTTGCACTAAAACTATTCTCTATTATTATTGGTGAAAAACCAAGTGAATTTCCAAAATAATAAGTCATTTTAGATATCTCAACTTCTATTTTCTTCTTTAATTTTTTATAATCTAAACTTAAAACTAATTTATTTCCAGCATCATCTGTTAATGTATATGTCTTTGTGCATTTTCCTTCATAACAAATTCCTATATAACTGACATCAACATTCTCATCTATATTATCATACCCAGTAACTTCAATATCTTTAGTTTGTGGATTGAATTTGAGTAATGCTTCTGGTGGTGTAGTGTCAACAGAGAAATCAACAGTTGTACTTGCTGTGTTTCTAGCAGCATCAGTTGCATAGAAAGTTACAGTATGGTCTCCATCTGAAAGAAGAGTCACAGTGTATGTAAATGTCAAAATACCATTTGAAATTCCTTGATAATCCATAGTTATTTCACTTCCGCCATCTAAACCAAATGTAACTTCTGCAATTTCATCAACTTCAACTTCAAAAGTTAATTCAGAATCATCATATTCTTTATCTTGCTCAGGAGTTATTATTGTGATTACAGGAGCAGTTGTATTTGGAATTGGCACAGATTCACAAACTCCTTCTATACAAGCACATCTTTCTTCTCCAGTTTGACATGCAGGAATTCCTGGACATACTATCCCCCAACCCTTTTCTTGCATTTCTTCTATATAATTTTTTGACATACAACCGCAACCATCGTGGCATACGCAATCATCATCAGTTTCACAAGTTCCTATATCTGGGGTTGGTGCAGAAATAGGTTTTTTGGGAGGAAAAATAATTGGTTCTGTTGGCTCAACAATCCAAGATCCTTCAGGAACAACCACAAAATTACACATATCAACACCACCACACTCTGAATTAAGAGGTTGTATTATCTCTTCTGTTATTGGTTGTGAAACATCATAAACTTTACAAACAATTGCGTCATAATTATGATTAATCGGCACATCATCACAATCCTCAAAATATCCTATGTTACTTTCCATTCCTCGATCATCAATTTCATCAGCAGGAATTATATTTCCTACAATTGCACTAGCAAATCCTATTAAAAAAACCAATACTAAAGCTAAAAATAAAATATTAAATCTTGTTTTCATTTTCATTATATGAATTAATTTCTTAAAAGGTTTATTATATTTTAATATATATTTCCCTTTATATATGTTACGCCTATGTTACCCTTCTTTTTTAATTAATGTTACGCTAATGTTTTATGATAAAAGAGAATTTGAAAAATCAAATATTCTTTAAAAAAGGCAAATTAAGGCGAGAAATTATAAAACGATTGGATAAACCCAAAACAGCAGTAGAACTTGCTAAAATCCTTCACAAACATAGAAGTTCCGTGAGTAGAACTCTTCTTGAATTAGAAAAGAAAGGTTTTGTTAGATGTATAAATTCAATAGATATGAGTTTTAGATATTATGAACTAACTAAGAAAGGAAAAATCTTCTTGAAAAGATAAAAGAATTCTACAAGATTATTCAGTTTAGTTGAGAATTAGGCTATATCGTCGGTATTTTGGGATTTTTGGAAAAAAAGAGGCTCTCAGGACTTCACTACAA
>CAZZGW010000050.1:0-2609 GCA_964653605.1 Candidatus Woesearchaeota archaeon | reverse complement strand
TCATATTCTCCTCCATAAACTAAATCCAATTATTAAAATCCATACCTGTGTTATTGAAATTGTTTTTTTATTTATCATTTTATTATTTTATTTAGTTATGCTGACCATAATACTCCTCTTCTCCTGTCCCAAGTTTTGCATCGATACTTGCCCCATCATAAACTTTTTTAATCGAAGGTTCATCTGTTTTTATGTCTCCTTTTTGACTTAATTTCATAAACATTGCATTAACTATTTCACTTGATGCAATTCCTTTTTTATCAAGATAATTTGGTTTATATCCACAATCTCCCATTGATCTACAAACTTCTGAAATTGCACTTAACCAATCTGAATGTTCATCAATTCCCATATCATTCCACTTTTCGTGATTTCCCCCATCTTTTTTCCAATTATTTTCTCTAGAATCATCAACAGCATTAAATTCTGGAATCCCATAACAACCCTCTGCACAATGTGTTTTTTTTGTATCCCAAGTATAAGTTCCCCATTTATCTCTGTTTTTCCAAATAGATGTTTCATAGGTTATAGAAAGAGTAGCCCCCCCTAATTTACACATTGATGCCCCACTAGATTCTTCCCAAAAATCAAAACCAGGAGCAAATAATGGAACACAAGCCCCTGTATCAGAAGGCTCTTCAAATACTTTAGCAGGATCATGAAGAATAATATATGTTCCTGAAATCCACTTACAATCTCTACTATAACTATCTTCACATTTTGTTTTATCTGTTATAGTATAACAATCTTCATATCTATTTTTAATGCAACCAGCAAGAATAAAATCTTCAGTATCTTCCATTATTTTTTCTTTACAAATTTCTTGTCTTCCAATTGCACAAGGGTCAGAAATTATTTCACCTTGACTACAGAGAAATCTATAATGTCTACTTCCTGGAAGGTCTGTTGTTTCTTGGTCTCCAACCTTTGATTTACTTTCATCAATTGTTCCTTCTGAATCTGAATTCAAAATATAACTTACTCCTTCAATTTCAGAACACCAAGATTCCCCATGTCTAGGATAACTTCCATATCTTGTTTTATATTCATCTAACCTTTCTTGTAAAAAGTCATCTTCTGAATTTATACAATCTAAATTTCTACAAATATATTTTCCAGCTTTTGTCTGGTCACAAACACTACTTCCTTCAGAAACATCATAATAATTACAATTCCCACAATCTCCTGAACCAGGAGTTGCCACACATAAACCAGTTTCTTTTATTATTGACCAATATTCTTGATAAACATTTCCTGTTGTTTCTACTTTTTTTGGATCATACACCTCATCATAAACATTTGCTTTATTTCCACAAGTATCTAAAAAATAAATTTTGCCATTTTCTTCACATTTTCTTAAATCACTTGGAGCACAATCTGTATTTAGTTCAGGATCTGTGCAAAGTTTTCCATCATAAAAATCATCTGTTGCTGGGCAATCTTCTTTTTTAGTTCTAGTACATTTTATACTTTCTTCTATCTCTATAACACATGCCCCTTCTACTTTTGGAGAAGAATATCCTAAACATTCAGATTCACTTCCAACACTTTCTATAAAAGTTGTTTCTATTCCTACATCTGTCCCAATTGCTTTACATTTAGATTTAGTTGTAAATGAAACTTGGTCTTCATAAACACAACAACCACTTCTACATTGAGGAATATCTTCTTTATCTCTTTTGTCAAATATTCCACCTGAATTATCACATGTTGCTTTGGGGGTATTTTTCATACATATTCCGTCAGAATTAATACATGTTCCCCACCCACAAAAATCATCTGCACTTGTACTTTTACATGCAGTTGGAGCAGTTTTATAAGGTGTTCCAGTTATAGGATTAATTCCAGTATCACAATCTATTTTAGGAGCCATTTTACAAAAATTATTATTTAGTTTTTCACAACAAACATCTGCACTACTAATTAAACTTGTAAACAAAATCACAGATAATACTATTATTCCTAAAATCATTATTTTTTTTGTTTTCATTCTGTTTCAAACCTCGGTCCTAAAGGATATGCTAAACTCCTTGAGGCAAATTGAAATTTATCATTTGTATTTCTATGCGTTATAATATAAATTGTTGTACCTTCTTCTTGTTTATATTTTTCAACTTTTAAATCAGGGTACAACATCATATATGCAGACTGATCCACATCTCCAAAAGTTGTTTCCCATTCCACTATGTTTTGAGCAATTGCTGCAAGTTCATAAAGATTGTTGTTCACAACCACATTAAATTTTTCATATTTTTTAATATCTTCTCCTTTTGTTAAAGTAAAACTAGTATTAATTGTTGTTAAGATTCTATTTGGAAGCAAGTCAACTTTTATATCTCCTTTTTTCATATTAACTTGATAGTTTTTATTTTTATAAGTTTCTGTCAATGAATTAAAACAAAAATCAACATCTTCTTCAATATCATTTTTTATTTCATCTTGAATATGTCCTCTTAAAAATGGTTCATTAACTTCACATAGTTGATAATATTCATCTGTATAACATAAATATCTTAAATTATTTCCAGAATAAGAATAAGAAAATTCAGGCTCTAAACTCCCTCCCTGCAACGACAATAACTCAACATCTTCTTTTATTGCGTCTTCTA
>CAZZGW010000049.1:0-2745 GCA_964653605.1 Candidatus Woesearchaeota archaeon | reverse complement strand
CATTTTATAACATCTTTAAGAGAATTTGTTTTATAAATATTCTTAGTGTCTTCAATGCAACAAAATTTAAATAGTCTAAATATGTTGGAAAATTATGTCAAGCAAAGGTTTAGAAAACAAAACCAAGGGTATGTCTCCCCCAAAGACAACCAACGAAAAAACATACCTAAACAGTATGATGCCTGAAGTAAGACAAGAAGGATACACTTGTGTTTCAGGTTGTCAAAATTGTGTAAGTTGTGGGGGAAACGATTATTTTCCAAAGAAAAAGTAAAGTTCTTTATTAATAAAGAGAAAGTAATTCTAGTGGGTTTCAAAATGGTCAAAAAACAACTATTTATACAGTGGGATTCAACAAATGATTGTAATCTTAAATGCTTTCATTGTTACCACAATAGAGAAGGTCAGAAAAACCATGCTCAAGAAAGGAGTAACTTAATGAATCTAGTAGAGGTTAAAGGCATGATTGATGATTTTGTGTACACAACTAAAAGATGGAACATGGTTCCCAGACTTCATATTTCTGGTGGAGAACCTCTTATGAGAAAAGATTTGCTTGATATATTGGATTATGCTCAACAAAATGAAGTTTCTACAAGACTTCTTACTAATGGGACATTAATAACATATGAGAAAGCAAAAGAGTTTAAGAAGAGAGGCATGAAAAGATTACAAATATCTATTGATGGTGATAAGGAAAGGCACAATTATGTAAGGCAAAAATCTTATGCTTTTGATAAGGCTATGCAAGGCATTGCTAATAGTAAGGAAGCGGGGCTCGGAGTCACAATTTCATTTACAGCTATGCAATCAAATAAAGATTATATTGAACAAGCAATTAAATATTCGGTTGAGGCAGGAGCAGATGTATTTGGGATTCAATCATATATTCCAAGTAAAGAATTGGGAATTAATGATCCAGAATTCATAGATGCTCGAGGATTATATGAAATCTATAAAAATCAAAGAAAGTTAGATACAAAATATGGAAATAAAATAAGATTGCTAGAAACAGAAGTTTTATGGCACCTAATGCACTGTGATGATCCTTTGAAAGAAGCTTCAAGAGAAACAGGCAAATTTTTAGGGGGGTGTGGTGCAGGATACTCAGGAGTTTCTGTCCTTTCTGACGGAAGAGTTTATCCTTGTAGAAGACTTCCGATAGACATAGGACACATTAGTGAAGGTTTAGTCAAACTTATTACTGAAAAGGAGATAATGCATAACTTAAGAGATTTAAATAAAATTAAAGAAAACACTAATTGCGAATATATTTCACATTGTAAAGGGTGTAGGGCTATAGCCTATGCAACAACTGGAGATTACATGGCTAAAGATCCTATGTGTTTTAGAAACTTAGTTAAATCATCTGATCTTGAAGATAGGTATATAGAAAATGCAACCAGCGAAACCTTTAATTGTCGATAGTATGCAAAGATTAAATCCCACATCAGTTTTAGACTTGGGTTGTGGTAAATGTGCTTTTTCTCAAAAATTCATAGATAAAGGAGTAGCTGTTATTGGAGTTGATAAAGAAGCTACAACTGAATCACAAGGTAATTTCACATTTGTCAAACAAGATATACTTGATTTTGAATTTGAACCAAAATATGATTTAATAATTGGAACAGGTATTTTACATTTTTTAAAAAAAGAAGATGCTCTTAAACTAATAAAAAAAATGCAAGAAAATACACTTCTTGGAGGATTTCATTTTTTGATTTGTATGTCTAACAAAGAAAAGCCTAACAATGAAATTCATTTTTATCCAAACAAAGAGGTATTAAGTAAATTGTATGCTGGTTGGGAAATAATTCACAATACATATTGTTTATCTAAGAAACATAGTGAAACAATGAATCAACATAAGATGATTATACTTCTAGCTAAAAAGATTTAATATGGTTAGGTGGAACAAGAATGCTTCTAGAATTTATGAAGTAGCTGGAAATAAGATTATATCTAAAGATTATCAAAAACCAATTTTTTTGCAGAGGGAATTATTTTTCTATGATTTATTCCAAAAAAATCCTTTAGTTAAAACTCCCAAAATTTATAGTTTTGATAAATTTAATCTTCAAACATATTTTATAGAAACTGAAGAAAAAGATATTCTTCAAACAGCTATAGAATGGGCAAAGGTTCATTCATATTTTTTGGAAAATCCAATTAAGAATCATCGCTTACTTGTCCAGCATGATATTAAAGAAGTTACTTCTTATGTTCTCAAAAATATAGGAATTTTTGATGAACTTGGCTCAATTTTTGAAAACAAATTATTTGATGCTAAAATGAATGGAGAATTTACAACAGTTCTTCATGGAGATTTACAACAGAAAAATATGGTTACATTTCAAGGAGAGAATTATTATTTTGATTTTGAGTTAGGCGGCTTAGGACATCCTGGAAGAGATGTAGCTTCAATGATAATCTCAAATCCAGATAAAAAAGAAGAGTTAATAACTACTTACAAAAAAAATATTGATTTTAATTATTTTGGCATGGAAGAGGATATAGATACTTGGTTAATGGCAAGAACAACACAATTATATATCATCTTTGATAAGAGAAAAGGTACTGTAAAACAGAAGAAAAGTATAAAGAAAAAGTTATCTGGGATTATTCAAAATTTGTAATCCAGACGTCTTATAAATATTCTTAGTGTCTTTAAAGCAGAAAGGTTTATAAACAACTAACAATTATCTATGTGTATGGATATTAGTGAGATAATAAGCAAAGAAGACC
>CAZZGW010000048.1:0-2804 GCA_964653605.1 Candidatus Woesearchaeota archaeon | reverse complement strand
CTTAGGCTGTTTATTATCTTTATAATTTATACTTTCGGATTTCATTTTTTCTGCTGCCTCAATAAAATCAATCTGACGAGTAAAAAAGTTTTTACTTTTTGGACTCATCTCACTATTGTTAATTTTATCTCTTATTTCTCCGCTATATTCAGCAATAGACTTCATTCCAATTTTAATCTGTTGATAATTGGAAAGTATATCTCTTGATACTAGTAGATTATTTTTTTCATATACTTGTCTTTTGTTGAGTTTGCCATCGTATCTTTTTAATTCTGTATCAATATAATCTATTTTTTCTTTGATGTCTGCCGTTTTAGCAACATTAGAAACCATTTTCATTGTTTTTCTGTCAATAGAAAACGCTTGGTCATATATTTTTTGCTGTGCTTCTTTTGAAAATTTCTTAACAACATCCGCTGCTGTAAATGCTGCCCCAAAACCTATGCTTGTATATATACTTTTTAAGTCTTTAACCTCTCCTGTCCTGATATATTGATTATAAGCATCTAATAACCCGAAACCTGCTCCACCCGCTGTTGCTTTTGCCGTATATCCTGCTGTTGTTTCAATAGCTTTAGGTGCATTTCTTGTTATGTATTGTGCAAAACTTCCTAATTTCGCTGAGTTAACTCCTATGCTGTGCATTAATAAACCTTCGGCTGCTCCCCATCCTCCTTCTATAACAGATTTTCCTATTCCTTTTAAGTCAATTTTCCCTTTTTCTCTTAATTCGTTTGCATATGTATCTGCAAACCCTGTTAAACCGAAATAAGTTGATAGTGCAGGAAGTACATAAGCCCCTATTTTAAGCTCTGGGACTACTGTCATTGCCATTATAAAAGGAATTAATCCAATAGCACCGCCTATTATACCTCCGCCTACATCGTCAGGTAACGACTCAAAGCCCTCAACATTCTGTTTCATCTGTTTTGCTAAGTCTCCAAATATTCCTGTTGCACCTGAACCACCATAAGAGTTGTATCCTATAATATCTGCTGTTGTTTTTCCTATATTGTCTAACTGCTGTATAGTGTTTGCAAATGCAGTTACTAACGCCTTATAGCTTCCTTCTCCATAAGAGGTCGGGACTTCTGCTACTGCTTGATTATCTTTGTTAATTTTGGCTCCATAAGCTGTAATAATTTTCATATAATCAGCACAAACATCTCCAACTTTGTCGCTTGCAGCAACCATTGTCTTTAAATCATCCTTATTTTCTTCTACATACTTATTATATTCTTCTATTTGTGGTAATCTTTTCTCAAATTCTTTGTCGTATGCAGATTTATTTTCTTCTGTTGGAAATTGTTTTAATTTTTGATTAAGCTCTTGAAGGTAATTAAAAGGTAAAGCCATTTCATTAGCTTTTCCCATAACGTGCTCAAGTCCTCTATCTCTTAGAATATCATAGTCATTTTTTGCTTCATTAAACTGCATTGTAATAGCAGGATTAATAATGCTATTAAACTTTTGTCCTTCGCGTAATGTGCCGTTATTTAATTGTCTGTAGAGATTTTTGTATTCCTCTGGGTTATTATTCTTAAGAAAGTTGCTATACTTATCTATATAATCTCTTGACGGTTCTAAGGTACTTGTATGATCCAACCCTTTATAATCAGGATTATTTTTTATTTTTTCTAATTCTGAAATAAGATAACTTAATCTTTCTTTTCTTTCCGGAGTATCGGACAGAAAACCTGTTAATCTTTTATTTTCTATTTCTTTTTTTTCTGCTTCAAGTTGTTCTTTTCGGTTTTCTGAATCAGGATAATTTTTTTCACCTTCCTTTTTTGCAGAGTTAAGGAGTAAATCGCTGAAAGATGTTTCTTGTTTCTGTGTTGGTTTTTCTTTTAGCTCTGCGTCGATAGCGTGAACCCTCATATTTTCTTCGGAGGTTAACTCTTCTGCTCCGTCCCTTACTTTTGATAGTAAGACTTCTCTTTCTGCCTCTAAAGACTTATTTCTTCTGTCTGTTTCTGCTTGTTTGTCCTGTTCTGCTTTCCAATCTGTTCTGTCATCTTCGGGAGCTGTTGGTTGTTGAGCTGCTAAGTCGCCTGCTATTTGTTTATTCTTTTCGTCTGTGTACTTTTGTTGCTCAGTGCTTGTCATTCGATAAGAAGGAGGCTCGGCTTGAGCTGGTTCAGGTACATTTTCTTCGGGCTGAATTGTTTTGTCTTCTACTTGAGAAGGTTCTACTGACTCAGGTTCATAAGACTGTTGTATTGAGCTACTAAATTGTTCTTGAGTACCTAAATCATCCTCCGAAAAACCTTTCGATAAAAGAGTAGTATAAAATTTATCCCTCTTTGTTTTATCCTTAAGATTCTCTCTAAATATATTGTAATCTCCTACATCTTCCTGAGAAACTTTACCACTTTTTAATAAGTTATCGTATAATTTTTTTACTTTGTCTTCCATTTTTATTTGAATAAATTACCTTCTCCTGTTGATGTTTTTGTTTTTTTAGGTGTTACAGCCTCTTGTTTAGGTAGTGCGTTGCTGATTGAATATTTATCTTTTGCTTTAGGGTGTATTAAATTATAATAATCTCTTACGACTCTTTTTTGTTGTGCTGGCGTAAGGGTATATTTTAATTTTCCTTTGTCCATAATTGCAGCTGGATAGCCTAATTTCTTTTTAAAATCAGCATTTTCAATTTCTTCTTGTAATGCCGCTCTTATTTCTTCGTAAACAGCATTAAATTTTTCCTTAGGAATGATAATGGTATCTTTATTATTTTGGAATGTAAAATCGCCTTTCCTTTCCGCTGCTTCCTTTTGTTCTTTTGTCTGTGCTATCTTTAA
>CAZZGW010000047.1:0-2961 GCA_964653605.1 Candidatus Woesearchaeota archaeon | reverse complement strand
TAACTGAAGAAGAAAAAAAAGAACTTTACAATAATGGTAAAGGATTAGATTACGCTTTTCAGAAAGAAGAGGTCAAAAAAGATGAGTGAATTGAAAACATTAAAAGATTTGACTAACTGGAGAAGCGATTGGGAAAAAGCGATGTTAATATCTTCAGTAGAATTGAAAGCTGAAGTTATAAAATGGTATCATAGAAGTGATGGAAATAAACACGCATTTATTATGGAGTTCTTCAATTTAACTGAAAATGACCTAATTAAACAGGAAGAGGTCAAAGAATGACTAAAACAAAAAAAGATACAGTTCATGGAATAATGTGTAGTAAATCTGAATTAAGAGTTAATAGGATAAAAAAGAGATTATTAACCTATAAGAAATGTGCAGAGGATAGATTGAACTTGATTAAAAAGTATGAAAGATTTATCAATTCACTTTTAATAATAGATAGAACTTCAAAAGAAGAATTATCACATTATATAACAAAGAAAGAAATTGACCTACTTTCAATGGAGAACGAACAATGAAAAAAAGAATTAACTTCATAACATTTGATGAGTTTAAGCTACTTGTAAGCAAATGTAAGGATAAAGAATTAAAAATAGCTATGATATTGGGTTATGGTTCTGGGTTAAGGATTTCAGAGATAGTTGGTTATCAAAGAAAGTATAAATTCAAAAAGAAAGTAAGATATGAAGACCATTCAAAAATACCTCCTCTTACAAGAGATAAAATCAACATGGAAACTCATCAAATAACAATTGATGAAGCAAAAGGGGGGAAATGGAGGATTGCTCCACTCTCACCAGCATTCAAACCAGAATTCCTTAAGGGGTTACCCTTAGGGGTTTTGAGGAGAACACTCCAAAATAAGTTTGATGCTCTAACTAAAAAGGTTTTGAATAAAAAAATGTCATTTCACATCTTAAGACATGGTTTTGGAAATTACATGGTTAATGTTAAGAAACTTCCTATAACAATGGTTCAAGGAATGATGGGTCATTCATCTGTTGCAGTAACTGGTGTTTATGCTAAGGCTAATCCAACAGAATCAATCAACGAAGCCTGGAGAGCAATGGGTGGACAATGAAAATCCTAGTTCTTAATTGGTTGATAATATTCTTCTCAATTGCTATCATGGGATTTAGTGCAGCAATAATTGATTTATTGATAGAAAAGAAGACTTTTGTGAAAAATAAAAGTAAATCTTTCTAAGGGATTAGATAATAAAACATTCACAATAGTTTACTTTAATGAATGCTAAATAGAAAGACTTATATACTTCTACTTATTCTTATTATCATGATTACTAAAGAAAAATTTAATCAACTTGGTCAACTTGATAGAATTGAATATAGACAAAAAAGAGAAATAATTTTAAATTACTTTCAATCTAATTTGTTTGGAATGACCTTAGCTTTTTTAATAGGATTTTTTATTGTTGGTTCTTTATTTCTTGGATTATGTTTTGGGGGGGAAAGGATGATGGATTTCATGTTTCAATTTAAAGCAAACCTTACATTATGGGGATTACTTCTTCTTTTTAGTATAGTAGGAGATGTTTTTATCCTTAAGAAAAAGATAGATTCAATTAAAAAACTTGAAGAAGAATTCTTTGAGATTGAAATTAAAATTAAAGAGAGAGAAAATGGAAAAAGAAAAAAAAGAAAATAAGAAACCTGGGATGCTAGATGCCTTCTTTGATAGATGTAGAGAAGATTTCCTTGCTGGTTCTAATAATTATATTGAATCTAAAAAAGATGTTCCAAAAGAAACAGTTCTTGAAAATAAGTTTAGAAGAATAAAGGAGATAATAAACGAATGACATTAATACAAGATATTGCTTTGTATGTTATTCTTCTTGGATTTGTTGTGATAATGGGTTTTGAATTATATAGAAGATTTAAAGATTATAAAGCAATTAGTGATGCTAAGCATAAAATATTATTGAGAGAACTAGAAGAGGAGGATAAGAAATAAAATGGGTAGAGATACATCAAAAGTAGAAGAAGAAACAAATGGACTTCCAGAAAAAGAAGTGGTAACACAAATTATAACTGAAAATCAATTAATCAATATGAAGCTAGATAAAATAGTTGAACTATTGACTAAAGAAGAAGTGGTAGAAGAAATTTTAGAAGTACCAGTTCCAGAACAAGAAGAATAATTCTAAAAAAATTTACAACTAGGGAGAGTGAGAAAACCTAGTTGTAAACCTTTATCTTTTTAAAGATTATAAATCTTGAAACTCTCTTTCTCTTTCAAAAATAAAAAATAATAAAAATAAATTCTAAGTGAATTCTATGAATTTATACACTTCTTCCGCCTCTAGTTAAGAATACTCCTAAAAATAGCATTCCTACACTCAAAGCTATAATTGCAGGTGTCCACCCAGCCAAACCAGAACTTCCTAGTTGACTTTGCAAATAATACGTATTAGCCCCAGCAGTATTATATGCAACTGTAGCAGACGAATTAGTTGTTAAATAACACTCAGCTCCACCTCCCATTGTTGCACTTTCATTAAAAGTGTACAATGTTGAACATCCTATTGATGCTGTGAATTTCTGAAGTATTACTACTCCTACTCCAATTATAATTGCAAAAGTTATTAATCCATAACCAAGGTTAGATAAATTGTCAAACATTTTTATTTAATTAAAAATGTTTAGACTCTTCGTCCTCCTCTTGTTAAGAATACACCTAAGAATAACATACCTACACTCAAAGCTATAATTGCTGGAGTCCATCCGGCTAAACCAGAAGTTCCAAGTTGTGTGTTCAAATATTGTACAGTAGTATTAGCAGTTCCTCCTACAGAATCACCAAATTTACTAAGAACAATAGTTCCTACACCAATTATAATAGCGAATGTAACTAGACCATATCCTAAGTTACTTAAGTTATCAAACATTTTGTTAATTTTTCCCCCTTTGAATACTATATACCATGTTTTTTAGAGTG
>CAZZGW010000046.1:0-3025 GCA_964653605.1 Candidatus Woesearchaeota archaeon | reverse complement strand
ATATTTGTAAATGTTTATGTGTGTTTTAAGTGGACCCGGCAGGGATTGAACCTGCGACCTTCTCGGTGTAAAATATATTAACACTTTTATTAACCTTTCGAATTCTTTGTCCAATTTAGGTAAAATATGAGTGGACCCGGCAGGGATTGAACCTGCGACCTTCTCGGTGTAAAAGATATGTACCTTTTGGTTACCTTTTGCACTTAAAAGTCAATGGACCCGACAGGGATCGAACCTGCGACCTTCTCGGTGTAAAATATATGTACCATTTGGTTACCTTTTGCTTTTAAAATATAATCTTTAGGAGTTTTTATTTATATTCTATTTATATGGTGTATACGTTTTAATAGACCTTTCATTTAAAAACAATCTCTGCAACCAATGCTTTATGGTCAGATAATCCTTTTCCAAGACATTTAAATGATTTAAATTTCATTTTATTAGAAATTACAATATAATCTAACGTAAATTTTCCTTTTGGATAAGAAAGGTATTTTTTGTATTGTAAAGAACTCTTAAATTTTCCTTTAATTGCATCATGTAAGATTTCAGATTTAATTATATTAAAATCACCAATAATTATTGGGTTAATTCTCTTATTTTTTATGTAATTTAGAGTTTCTTCTAAATGAAGCTTGCTAAACAATTCATGAGGAGAAAAGTGAACTGCAATAAAATCAAAGTTATTTTTTTGTTTATTAATTCTAAAATAAATATTTCCGCAATGATATCTATCTTCTTTTTGTTTTGTTAACATCTTTTTCTCAATTTTAACAAAAGGATATTTAGATAAAATTGCTGTCCCTTCTTTACAAGGTAAATTATATTTTTCAGGTCTTTCTTTTCTTTTATCAGTAACAGAATAAAAAAGCATATGAGGATAATTCAATTCTTCATTTAACTGTTTCACCTGGTGATTTCCTTTTTTATTAAATTGCAAATCATCTCTTACTTCTTGAAAAACAATTACATCTGGCTTCTCTTTTTTAATAAACTTGATGATTTTTGGTTTTCTTTCTTCCCATTGATTGTAGTTCCAAAGATTTAGGTTTAAGATTTTCATTTCAATTCCCTCAAAAATTTCTTTAATTGCTTTTTGGTCTGGATATGAACTAAATTAACTTTATGTTTTTCCACCATTATTTTATGCCAAATGAATTTCTTACTTCCTTTTCTATAATTGATAGCATATTTCATAGAATCTCTAATGTGGGCAAATTGGGCTTTATCATCTTCCCTCTTAAAAGATCTTTTCAGCAAATGCCAAACAAGGAACCTAGGATGCAAGTCCAACCAAATAACTAAATCAGCTATTTTGAATATATTTTCTGTCCATTTATTATGGACACCTTCAACTATCCATTTTTTCTTAAATAATATAGAGTTCAATTTCTTTTCCCTTGATTCAGGACTTCGCTTTTTTGTAAATTTAATAATATGATAAACATCATCTAATGAATAATGTTTTATTTTAGCTATTTTTGATAATTTATCTGCAAGGGTAGTTTTCCCAGAACCCATTATTCCAATTATATAAATTCTATTTGGTAGTTCCATACTTTTTACAAAACAATTCAAAACTTAAAAACTTATTTAAAAAATAAAAAATATATCATTTTTGAGTTAAACTTTATAAAAATCAATAAAGGCATAAAGATATTCTGTAAGAGTTCCCATTTTATTATATTTTTTACTATTCCTTCTTGCTTTAGCAAAGGCATTTACTCCAGAATATTCATTATCTACACCATCCCACGGTTGTAAAGTCCTTAGCCTAGATTCTATGCTGGATTGAAAGGACCCTTCTTTATCTAATTGAACAGAACCTCCAAAAAAACCGTTCTCTCTAAGAGGAACATAAATTTCTTCAGTGGTTCCAATTTTAGTTGGAACTACATCTGTTCCTTTTACCTTTCCATTTTCTAAAGTTATTTTTTCTATTTTCATTTGTTTTTACCTCCTTACCTCTCTGTTAAGTGCAAGTTTGTATTAATGTAATAGTAACAACACAATATTATATTAAATATACCCCTTATTTTTAAGCATAAAATGGATAAATATATAAAGAAATACATATTATTCTTAATATGCTAGATAAGACAGATAAAAGAATATTATTTGAATTAGAGAGAAACTCACGTATTCCAGATACACAGCTTGCTAAGAAAGTAAACAAGAGTAAAGATTCTGTACGTTATAGAATAACGAAGCTGGAAGAAAAAAGAATTATTAAGAATTACAAAACCTGGATAGATTACTCTAAATTGGGGTTTAGAACCTCTACAATATACCTTTCTACCCTTAATATGCCTGAGAAAAAGCAAGCCCTAATAAATTCTCTCAAAAAAGATAAAAGAGTATATTGGTATGGTATTGCAGAAGGAGTCTGGAACATAGGAATAACCTACTTCATACATTCAAACCAAGATCTAATTAATATCAAAAATGAATTAGCTTCAAAATATAAGGATTTTATTACAAATTTAACAATAACTTCTCTTGCAGGAGTTAGTGTTCATGAAAAAACATTCTTAATTGATGAACCTTCAAAGTTTACAAGTTTTACAGAAGAAACTCAAAATATTAAACTTGATGCTATAGAAAAAGATATTCTAAAACACCTATATTTTGATTCAAAAATAAATCTAGCAACACTTTCTGATAAATGTAAATCAACAGTTGATATAATTAGGGGAAGAATAAAAAAGCTAGAAAAACAAGGAATAATAATTCGATACACAATTGAAATTGATTATCATAAAATAGGCTATGAACTTTACAAAGCATTCGTTTACCTGGCAAACTACACTCCTAAAGAAATTCAATCAATGATGAACTACACAGAAAAAAGCAACAAGATTATCAATGTGGTAAAACAAATCGCTCCTTGGGAATTTGAACTAATTCTCTTTGTTAACAACTTCCAAGATTATCTTCAAACAATAAATAAACTAACAGAAACAAATCCTCAAATCTTCAAAAAAATTGAAACAGCAATTATGAGTGAGGATGTTATTTTTCCTTG
>CAZZGW010000045.1:0-3036 GCA_964653605.1 Candidatus Woesearchaeota archaeon | reverse complement strand
AGTGGAGTACAAGGGTGTTTTTCTGAACAAAATCAAGTACTTACAAAAGATGGTTGGAAATTTTGGAGAGATGTTGTTGAGACTGATGAAATAGCAACAATTAATCAAGAAACACAAGAATTAGAATATCAAATTCCTACAGCTCTTATAAAATATCATTATTCAGGGGCAATGTACTCTGTAAGAAATAGGTCTTTAAATTTAAAAGTAACTCCAAATCATAATATGTTTGTTTCTTCTTTATATGGAAAAGATAATAAATTTGAATTGATTTCTGCTGAAGATATGGCTGGCACATCTGTAAGATATGTTTCTGCTGCATCTGATTGGAAAGGCGAAAGTCCTGATATATATGTAATTCCTTCAATTAGATACAGTAATGGTAAAAAAGAATCAACAGGAACGTACATTCCTCCAATGGAAATAGAGATTGAAGTTTTTATGGAGTTTTTAGGATATTTTTTGTCCGAAGGGAGTTTAAATAGTTCATCAGGAAAATATAGAATAACAATATATCAAACGAAAAAAGGAAACAGAAAGAAAATAAGAAAATGTCTCAAAAAAATGAATGTTAATTTCTATGAAGATTGGCAAGGATTTTCAATAAATAACAAACAGCTTTATTTTTATTTCAAGAAATTTGGAAAACAACAAAAAAGATTTATACCAAAAGATGTAAAGAATTTAAATAAAGATCTTTTAAATATCCTTCTTGACGCTCTTATTTTAGGGGATGGGAATGTAGAAGGAAGTAGGGCGGCGTATTGGACAAATTCTGTCCAATTAAGAGACGATGTTCAAGAGCTTTGTTTTAAATTAGGATATGGCTCTTCTTTTGCTTTAGATGCTAAAGCAGGAACAAAAGCAATGATTTGTGGAGTAGAAAGAAATATAAATTATGATTGCTGGGTAATTTATATAAGAAAAATTAAAGTGCATGCTGGTTTTTGTCAATATTCTTATCACAGAAAAGATAGGATTCCAAAAGGAAAAGGAACTACAATTTTTGAAGGTTGGGAACATTATGAAGGAATGGTATATTGCGCAGAAGTTCCTAACCATACATTAGTTGTAAGAGAAGGTGGAAAAGTTGTTGTAACTGGAAATAGTTTAGCTGGCACCCAACTTTCATTTGCTTTTGGTAAAGTTGAAGATGTTTTTAAGTCTATGAATCAAAGTGGGGCTGGAAAGAAATTATTAGATGTTTTAGATGCTATAAATGAAGAAGGTTGGTCAACAGGTGATGTTTTTGACAGTTTTGCAGAGCGTGGAGGTAGAGCTGTTTCGATGCTTAGAGATGTTGTTCCTCTTGTAAGATTACTTGAAAAAAGAATAAAAGCGTCAAATGGTATTGCAAAGAAATTATCCGGAGAGATGAGAAATACATATATAAATGATTTAAAGGTGCTTAAATCAGCATTTTCAGATCTTGGAATAAGTATTTTTGATGAATGGAATGATTCATTAAGAAATGCTACTCAAAATATGGCATCTTTTTTACAAAATAATGAGGGTGGGATTGTTGATTTTTTTGGAAATATTGGAGATGGAGTTGACAAGGCAACTAAATCTTTAGAGGAATATAATGGTGTAGTTGGATTTCTTGGAGATTCATTTATAATGATATCAAAGATATTTAAAGATCACCCTGTTTTATCTACTCTTCTTGCTGGAGCTTTTACCTTTGGTGGGAAATATGGAAAAATGGCAGCAGGATTAGGTTTAGGGGCTGGAGTTGTTGAACAGACCGTAAAAGAAGGAAAAGAAAAAGATTCACGAAGAAAGATTTTGCAAGAACAATTAGGTGAGAGAGTTTATCAAATTGAATTTGTGGAAAAATTTAGTAAGTTAAACAAGGAAGGACTTACTGAATTTTATAGTACTGTGTATGAAAATAAAATAAAAGACACTAAAGAAATTATAAAAAATTTAGAAAAACAATACAAAAATGAAATAAAATTATTTGAAGATCCATTGCTTGGTGGTTTTGACTTAAAGAAAATTAAAACAGACTATGATGAAAAGATAAAACAATATAAAAATCTTTTAGATAGTCAAGAAAAAGATAAAAAAAGAATTAATATAGGATTGTCTAAAGCTGAGAAAGAAGGTTTTATATCTTCAGAAAAGCGTATATCAATAATGAGAGAAGAAAGCAAAGAAACGTATTCTGATTTAAGATTAGCTTCTTTAGAAGATGAGGATAAAAAACTTGAAAAAATAAAAGATTTAGATGCTAGGTCAATGGCCGATATTGGTAAAATTGCAACTAAAATAGCGGGTTTATCAAAAGTTGAAATGGATTTCAGAGCTTTATCTGAAGATTTAGGTAAAGATAAAAGACCTATATTTCAAGAATTTCTTGAAAAGTGGGATATTGAGATTTCTGAGGAAGATACAAGGAAAGCTGGAAAGGCATTTGATAAATTAAATAATCTTTTATTAAGTAAAATTAAAGCTATTCATGTTGCAAAAGAAGGATTCAAAGAAGCTGAAATACAATTAAAATTTGCATCACAGCAACTTAGATATAAAATATTTGAAGGGATAACAGATGGTTCTGATCTAAGTAAATTCACAAAAACTGAAAGAACAATGTTTGGCGCAAAAGGTGCCGATGAAAAATTTGAAACAGAATATAGTGTAAAAAAACTTCAAGAACAAATTGAAGCGTATGAGAAACAAATTTCAATAAAGAAAAATATTCTAGCAAGAGCGGAGGAGGCTGAAAAAAAAGGAATACAAGATACTGTTGATTATTTAAAAGATATGGGGCCAAGTAGAGACAAAATTGAAAAAGCAAAAGAAGAACAAAGAAGGTTTGTTCAAGAGACAAAAGATCAAGAAATGATAGATTTAGGAACCACTGGTTTCTTGAGTCCAGCTTGGGTAAAAGCAAAAACAGAAGAAGATAATGCAAAAGTTATTACATCTGATATTTCAAATAGAGAGAAATTTATTCAAAAGCAAAGAAATTCATATGAAAATTTAATAGAAGCTGATGAATCTCAATTAGAAAAAATAAAAGAAATAGCA
>CAZZGW010000044.1:0-3044 GCA_964653605.1 Candidatus Woesearchaeota archaeon | reverse complement strand
CTCCTCTCTCTCTTTCTTCCTTAATATTGTCCATAACATAAGCAAATTCGAATCCTTGTTTTCCGTGTTTAGCAGCTTCTTCCTTAAGCTTCTTCATCTCTTGCTCAGAAACAGCTCCACCCGCGAACATCATCTGTCCAACACAAGTAGATTTACCTGCATCAACATGTCCAACGAACACAACATTCATATTTGGTTTTTCTTTTGCCATCTTAATATCCTCCTTTGCACCCTGTATAATTTTTAGTCGAACTAAAAACTGACATGAGATACACTATGTCGTATGAGTAATTAATTAAATTTACATTTATAAAACTTGTCCTAAAAGAAGCAATGAATTTATCCTTGATAAATCAATTTAATTTGATTTCTTCAAAATTAATTGTTTTTTCCAAATCATTTTCTTTCTTTTCTTCAAAATCAACAATTTTTTCTTGATTACTTTTAAAATATTCAGTAAAGTTATCTATTGTCCAATCTCCAGTATGAATTCCAGTTCCAATATAAGCTATTCTTAATGCCCACCATCCAATATATGAGCTCCAACCAATAATTCCTTTTTTTGTTCTTTCTTCCCTGGGTTTTTTAAATTCTTTATATGTTCCATAACCTGGAGCAAAGTATAATTTATTTTTCCAAATAAATTGTGGAACTTCTTTAAGTTTCATAGAAAAAACAATAAAAAGATGTTTTTAAGAATTATTGACATCAAAACAAATTTTCAACAATTTCATAACCTAAAACTTGAGCTTCTTTTACAAACTTAAAAAATTTATTATCTTTTTTTGCTGGGCATCTATTAGAAATTTTTATTTTATTTCCCAAAATAAAAATTGGAAAATCTTTACAGGTTTGAGGTCTGTTTTCATTTTTATGAATTAAACATTTTGAATCTTTCAAGGCAGGGCATCCACCCAATTTATTTTCAAAATTCAAAGAAAATTTTCCATCTATCAATTCTCGAAGAGAATTTTCCTTTAAGAGTAAATCTTTTTTGTCGTTTGACATGAGAATCATTTCTGGTTCGGATACAATTAGATACCCTTTCCTACAGCAATAGGCGTGGCATTCGTTTACACAATAGTCACTCAAATCAGCGCGAGATTTATTTGCTAATCTCTCAATTTCTTCCATTAATTTTCCTCAATAAAAATAATGGGTGAATTAAGTTAATAGAAGTATTGATCTCTACAAAACCCTCTCGAGTATTTCTTGAAGTATTAGCAAGCACCCACAGTTATTGATTCTCAGCAAGACCCTTCCTTTCCCGAATCTTCTTAATAATATCCGCTTGTAAAGCTGTAGGAACTTTTTCAAAAGTCTGATCCAAAATAGACGATGTTCCTTTACCTTCAGTAGTACTTCGTAAATCGTTTGACCAACCAATCATTTCAGCTACGGGGATTTTAGCAGTAATTTCAGCAGAATCTTCTTCTTGTTTCATATCAAGCATTTGACCCCTTTTTCCACCAACTAATTTTGTAACAGAACCCATATATTCACAAGGCATATCAATAACATGAACTTGTAATGGCTCCAACATTGAAGGATTAGCACTTTTCATAGCTTTAGTTATACCATCCCTAACTGCAGGATAAACTTGTGCTGGGCCACGATGAATTGCATCTTCGTGTAATTTAATATCAACTAATGTAACTTTCATTTTCATACAAGGGTCTCTTGCAAGAGGGCCCGCATCCATAACCATTTCAAATGCATCTAAAACCATTTCAATAACTTCACCGATATGAACTTCTCCCCGAGTTTCATCCATAAACATGCTTCCCTTGTAGATATCTTTAACATTTCTAATTTCATCACTTCCCCAACCCATTTCCGTTAAACATTCTGTAACCGACAAATCTTTCTTTTTAACTCGTCCTTCTCTAAGTTCACCAGATTGAATTTTGTTATAAAGTTCTTCTTCCAAAGGTTCAACTTTAATAAAAAATCCATTATGCTTATTAGGACTTCTACCTTCAGCAGCATTAGATTGTTGAGTTGCACTTTCTCTATAAACAATAATTGGTGCAGAAGTTTTAACTTCTAAACCTTTTTCAGTTTTAATTCTATTTTCAATAATTTCTAAATGTAATTCCCCCATTCCAGAAATCAAAGATTCACCAGTTTGTTCATTAATTGTAATTTTAAGGGAAGGATCTTCTTTACCAACTTGTCTTAAAACTTCAACAAGTTTAGGCAAATCAGCAGCTTTTGTAGCTTCAATAGATTTTGTAACAACTGGTTCAAATAAATGAGTAATTGCTTCAAATGGTTCAATTTCAGTTGTAGCAACAGTTTCTCCAACAACAACATCACGTAATCCTACAACTCCAATAATATTCCCAGCAACACCTTCATTTACCAAAATCCTTTTAGCACCTTTGTAAACAGAAACTTGTTGAACTCTAACTTTCTTTTTTGTAGTAGTCATATAAACTTCGTCTCCTTGTTTAATAGTACCTGAAAATAATCTTCCTGCAGCGACTTCTCCGGCGTGTTTATCCACAGTAATTTTAATTGGTACAAATGCAATATTTCCTTCTCCATTACATTCCATTATAGATTTTCCAGGTTCAGTAGTTACATCTCCATGCCATATTTTTGGAATTCTATATTTTTGAGCTTGAACCGGATCAGGGTGATGCATAACAGTCATGCCCAAAACAACTTCATGAATTGGAGCTTTTTTAGCTAGTTCTTTGATATTCTCTTTTAATTTATCATCATTATCCTCGCTGTAAGCATCAATAATATCTTTAAAAGTAATATTATGTTCTTTCATGTATGGAACACTTAATCCCCAATTGTGGAATGCGCTACCAAATGCAACAGTCCCTTCACCAACACCAACTTTCCATTTTTCCTTGTAACCTTCTGGAGCAATCTTTTGAATTAATTCGTTAACGTGATTAATAATAGAAATAAACTTAGCTTGCATAGCTTCAGGAGTCAATTTAACTTCCTTAATCAATCTGTCAACTTTAATAATAAACAAAACAGGTTTAACTAATTCCTTTAAAGCTTGACGAACAACTGTTTCA
>CAZZGW010000043.1:0-3244 GCA_964653605.1 Candidatus Woesearchaeota archaeon | reverse complement strand
AGGGTTTACCAGAATTACCTAAAATTAAAACTGCTAAAGTTACCCCTAAGAAAGTTAAAGAATTTGTCGGTGAAAAACCTGCTCCATTTGTTAAAAGTAAAAAACGAGAAACTACTTTATTGAAAGAAAGAATTAAGAATATTCAAAAACAAGCAATTTCTAAATCTAAAAAGGAAATACAAATCCAAAAATTAAAAAATGAATTTGAGGCAAAATTTGGAAAACTTGAAAGAAAAGCTGAGTTAAAAACTTTGAAAGTAGGAATTACAGAAAGAATAAAAGGAATTTCTAAAGGAATTAGAGAAGGTAAAATAACAACAAGAGATGATATTCTAAAAGCAGGAAATGAATTAAAAGCTACACTAAAAAATCTTCCCAAAGAAGATATAAAATGGTTCACAGACACTTTCAAAAATATCAAGGGAACAGAAGATTTAGCAAAGAAAATGCCGAAGATTTTGGCTCGTGTTGAACGATTAGAAAATGCTAGTGAAATAAGAACATTAAAATCAACAATTATAAAAGAAGTAAAATCAGCTAAACCAAGAATAGGACAAAAGAAAGCTATTGAAAGTAAATTCGGACCAGAGGCACAAAAACAATTAGACTTCTTAATGGGAAAAACAAAAGAAGCAAGAGAACTAACAGGACGAACTACCAAAGGTGGAAATACTGTTGCTGGATTAAATGGAAGCCGTAGTAAAGCCCTTTCAGAAATAAACAAAAATATAGACAATTATGGGGTTGCTGTTGACGGAGTAATGCCAGAAATACCAATGGAAATAGCAGAAAAAAATGCTTTACTCAATATGGTTGGTATTCAAGATATGAGTGTTGAAGAATTAAGGGCAGTATTAAAAGAAATAAAATCTCTTAAAGAAACAGGTCAACTTAATATTCTAAGAGAACAATCAAATAAAATTGCTAAACTTGAATTGGTTAAAGACAATGCAAAAATTGAATTAAAATCAGCAAAGATAAAACCATCAGTCTTAGGGGAAACAAGCAAAGAATTAAACCCAATTGTTAAAACTTGGGAGTCAATGGAAAATGCTATTTTGGGAATAGGAAATATTCTTGAAAAGTTAACATTTTCAAAAGATTTCAAGGTGGCTGATTGGGCTGGTAATATTATAAGAACTGCCCGTAACGAACACGGAAGATTAGGAGCTAATTGGCACAACCTAAAAGTAGGAGGATTTAAAAAAGCGTTTGGAGAAGAAAAACTTGGTAAAGTTTTCAGTGAAATGAATAAAGAAAAATCAGTTTGGAAAGGAAAAGATGCTGTTGGTAATGTTACCGAGATGAAACTTACCCAATTTGAAGGAGCTTATTGGTGGGCTTTAGCTAAAGACCCGACAAACATTCCATTATTTCAAAGGAATATGAATTTTACATCAGAGATGTTTAAAGCATTAGATAATTTCGTTGACCCTAGAATGAAAAAATATACTGATTATCTTATGGACGACTTATTAAAAGAAATACGAAAACCTGTTAATGAAAGGTATCGGGTAAAGTTTGGAATGGATATGCCTAATAATCCAAATTATATGCCAAGAAATTATAGTGATTTGAAATTTGAAGATGAAACTAATCTTCTTTTTGGAGATGCCTTTCCAGCTCACCCTTCAACAGTTCCATCAGGAGTAAAAGCAAGAGTAGGAAGCACAGCTCAATTCCGTAAAATAAGTATTGAGCAAGTTATGAGAAAACACACCGAACAAATGAACCAGTTTGTTAACTTTGATGAAGCAGTATCTGATTTACGAAGGGTTTTTGTAGATGCTGAAGTCAAAGAAACAATTTTAAAAAGCTCAGGAAAACTAATTTACGATACACTTACAAAAAAGATAGATGACATCGCACGAGGTGGTATGGCTTCTCAGATGAAATTAGCAGTGCTTGATAAATTGATTGGTAATTTTACAAAATCAACACTAATGTTTAACTGGGTGCCTTTCTTAAAACAAATGACATCAGCCCCAGCATTTACTCTTGGTAGAGGTGGTTTGAAATATAGTGATTTAATTTCAGGTTCGTTTCAATATTATAGAAATCCAGTAGAATGGACGAAATTATTTACAGAGTCAGACTTTATATTTAATAGATTAACAAATGGGTTTAACAGAGAAACAGCACTTGCTTTTCGTCAAGGTAATAAAAACTTTACTATTAAAGAGATAAATATGACACTAGGTGAGTTTCTTAAAAAGGGAGCAATAACACCAACACGAGGTGGAGATATGGTTCCAATCTTACCAGGGATGACTGCCAAATATATTGAAACAGCAAAAAAACTAAGATTAGTTGGAAAATTATCAGAAAAACAAATACAAAAAAGAGCATTAGCATCTGCAGAAGACTTGGCTTCAAGAACACAGCAATCTCCATTTATTGAAAATACAGGTCGTATTCAAACAGCTAATTCCGTTGGTAAAGCAATTTCAATGTATTCAACAACCCCTATCCAATATCTAAGAGAGTCAATTGGAGCTACAAGAATGTGGAACAGAGGACAAATGACTACTAAACAAATGGCAAGAAATATTATTACTTCTTGGGTTGTTTTACCTCAATTATTCCAATATGTGTCAGACGGATTTAATTGGGATAATGAAAAGCAACTAAGGGCATTATTACTTGGTCCTATAAACTATTATCCAGCAGCAGGAAATTTAATGGGAACAATGTATGATGCATTTGCTAAGGGAGAAACTTGGAAAAATGTAGCTGGGTCAATTTCTCCTCTATTTTCTATTCCTGAAAACACCCAACAATCAGCGAGAATTATGAATAAAATTATGTTTGGGGATGGAGACCAAGAGGATTGGGGTAAATTCGCTGAAAAATTTTATACAACAGTAGGGCTTTTAACAGGTTTACCTACATCTGGACCTATAAGAAACATAAAAGGTGTTATTGATTTAACCAGTGGAGATACTGATGATATAAGACGATTTATTTATTCTGACTATGCACTTGGAACAAGTGGGGATAAACCTAAACCAAAAAGTGGTGGTTTTCCAACTCCCGCAGGTCTTCCTAAGTTACCTTCGTTAAAAAGTTCATTACCGAAATTACCAAGTTTACCTAAAATATAAATGAGAAAAGACAATAACTAATAATATATAAGATTAAAAGTAGTATAATCCAACAATTTTCTTTTAAGTTAAACATAGTTCATTTAAAGTTAAATAATAAGTATTAAAGTCTACTTTTAACTGACGTTGGTAATTCATCA
>CAZZGW010000042.1:0-3791 GCA_964653605.1 Candidatus Woesearchaeota archaeon | reverse complement strand
AAGTAGAAGTTGTTAATGGAACCACTGAAAAGATTGATGTTAATAATGATGGATTCTATGACCTAGAGGTTTCTGTTGAAGATATAAGCTCTAGTGGGAGCAGTAGATTAAAGTTCAGGGAAATATATGAAGAAATCCAGGGTGATGGGGAAGATGCTGTTGAAGAGGAAGTCAGGGAAGATGTTATCAACAATGAAGAAGAAATAATTAATAAAAAGAGTAATTGGTACTTTTATATTGTTGGAGTGATTGTAATATTGGGTGTGTTATGGTTTAGTTTTGGAAAGAGTTTAAAGAAGAAATAACAAAAGATATATAAATAGATACTTACTCATATAAGTAATATGTTACTTAATAATCAAGAATTAAAAATACTCCAGGAATTCACAGGAGATTATTCTGCAAAATTATATGGAAGAGCAATCTCTCAAAAACTTAAATTAAATCAAAAAACAACTTCAAATATTTTAAATAGGCTTGAAAAAGAAAATATTTTGAAATTTATCCAAGAAGGAAAAAATAAATATTATTTTCTAAATAAGTTTAATCCCTACTTAAATGAAATAATAAAATTAATTGAAATAAATAAGAAAATAAATTTCCTTGAAAATCATAAATCAAAGAGAAAGTTATTTAGTGATTTAGAAAAAAATTCAAAGGGAATTTTAATAATATTTGGAAGTTATGCAAAAAAGAAAGAATTAAAGAATTCTGACTTGGATTTATTTGTGATTGGTTCAATAGAAAATATAAGACATCTGGAGAGTTCATATGATATTGAAATAAATGTTGTTAAAGGAGATAAAGAAAAGATTAATTCACAGGAACCTTTCATAAGGGAACTTAAAGAGAACCATGTAATATTAAAAGGGGTTGAAGAATTTGTGGAATTAGTAAAATGGTAAGTACTAATTGGTGTTTAAAACAAAAGAAGGGAATTAAATTAATAGATCCTAATGAAAATATCTCTGAAAGTTACATTAAATTGGCTGAAAATTCAATAGGAACAATGAACAGAGAGAAAGATAAAAATATGGTTTTTTCAGTTTCAGCAGGATATTATTCTATGTATTATTCTATATATTCAATAATGATGAAAATTGGGATAAAATGCGAAATCCACCAATGTTCAATAAATTTTATGGAAAAATTCCTGTATGAATTTTATTCAAAACGACAAATAAATCAAATAAATTCTGCATTTAAATTGAGAAATCTGGTTCAATACTATGTGGATAAAGTAATAGACAAAAATGAAATAAATAATCTTGTTAAAAATGTTCCCGAATTTGTAGAGCATTCAAAAACTGTCCTTTCTTCAATAAATCAGGCTAAAATATTTGAATTAAGAAAAAAATTAGAGGGGAAATAATTATTAAAAAGTAGTGATAATATAGGTATATTTTGGGAAAAAAGGTAGTAATTTTTGAATTAATGCTTTAGTGGACATAAATCTATAAAAATGAAATATTCTTAAATTTTCTATGGAAGAGAAGAAATATCTTCTCATACATTCTAATAAGGGAGGAAATTTATTAAAATGGAAGAGGAAGGAATAAACGAGGATAGTGGGGATTTTGGGGAACCTAAAGAGTCTAAGGGATCTGAAGATAAGAAGTCTAATGGTTCTGGAGAAGCAGAAGATAATCGTACACACTTGAAATCAGAGGAACTTATTTTAGATGCAAAAAGCTTTTTTAATGCACATAAAGAAGAACTTGGCGAAAGTATTAGAAAGAAAAGTAATGTTATTTTTATAGATTTTATGAAGCTTTCTGAGTTCTCTAATAAATTATCAGAAGAAGTAATTATTAATCCTGAGGATGCTATGAGGACTCTTGAACTTGCTGTTGAGGAGTTGGGTTATGTTAAAAATGCCCGTGTTAGATTAAAAAATTTTCCAGATACACACCAGATTAAGGTTAGAAATATTCGTTCAAAACATTTAAACGAATTAATTAATATTGAGGGTATTATTCGTCAGGCAAGTGATGTAAGGCCTCAGGTTGTTAATGCAAGATTTGAATGCCCTAGTTGTGGGACAGTTATTTCTGTCTTACAGATTGAAAAGAAGTTCCGTGAGCCAAGTAGGTGCTCTTGTGGTAGGCGTGGTGGATTTAGAATGGTTAGCAAAGAAATGGTAGATACTCAAAGATTAATTATTGAAGAATCTCCTGAAAGTTTGAGCGGGGGGGAGCAGCCAAAAAGGATGAACGTTTTTGTTCAGGAAGATCTTGTTGAACCTCGTATGGAAGAAAAGACAACTCCTGGAGCAAGAGTAAGGGTTATTGGAATTTTGAAAGAGGTTCCTGTTCCGTTGCATACCGGGGGATTATCAACTCGTTTTGAGTTGGCTGTTGAAGCAAACAATGTTATTCCAATGGAAGAAACATTTGAAGAATTAGATATTTCTGATGAAGATGAAAGACAAATTAGAGAGATTGCTGCAAATCCAGCAGTATTTGATGTTCTTGCTAAAAGTATTAGTCCAAGTGTTTGGGGATATGAAGAAATAAAGAAAGCTCTTGTATTACAATTGTTTGGGGGGGTTCAAAAGAAGAAAGCCGATGGTTCAAAGTCAAGAGGGGATATGCATATTTTGTTAATAGGTGATCCGGGTGTAGCAAAATCAGTTACATTGGGTTATATGGCAAATCTTTCTCCAAAGGGGAGGTATGTTGTTGGTAAGTCCGCTTCTGGTGCCGGTTTAACTGCTACTGTTGTTAGAGATGAATATCTTAAGGGATGGTCCTTGGAAGCTGGGGCAATGGTTTTGGCAAATAAGGGGTTGGTTTGTATTGATGAGTTGGAAAAAATGGATCCTACAGATAGAAGTGCGATGCACGAAGCAATGGAGCAACAAACGGTAACAATTTCTAAGGCGAACGTGCAGGCTACATTGAAAGCTGAGACTTCTGTACTTGCTGCTGCAAATCCAAAGTTTGGTAGATTTGATTCTTATCAATCAATTGCACAACAAATTGATTTACCTCCAACTTTGATTAATCGTTTTGATATTATTTTTACATTACGTGATATCCCAGATAGAAAAAAAGATGAAAAAATTGCCGATCATATGTTAAAAGAACACCAGTATAAAATGCCAGATATGGTCATTGAGCCTGAATTATTTAGAAAATATGTTGCCTATGCAAAGCAAAGGATTAAACCTGAACTTACTAAGGAGGCTGTTGAAGACCTTAAGAATTTTTATGTTGATTTAAGAAACAAACCAATTAGTTCGGAGAGTGCTATGAGGCCAATTCCAATTTCTGCTAGACAGTTACAAGCACTTGTTAGAATGTCGGAGGCAGTTTCAAAGTTACGTTTAGGAGAAAAAGTTACTAAGAAGGATACCCAGGAGGCAATTGAGTTAATGAAGTATTATTTAATGCAGGTTGGTTATGATTATGAAACAAAGACTTTTGATATAGACAAGGTTTCTGGAAAGTTTTCTTCTTCTCATAGAAATAAGATTCTTACAGTTAAGGAGGCAATTACTGCATTAAGTAGTAAAATGGGCAAAGAGATTCCTTTTGAAGAAGTTGAAAATGAACTAAAGGATAAAATGTCCAAGGAAGAAATTACTGATGCTATTGAGAAGTTAATTAGTAGCGGTGAGCTTTATAGGCCTAAGAGAGGTCATGTGGGGTTGTTTTAGACCTCTTATAGATATAAATCAACACAGTTATTTACATAATAAATACTCATCGACACAGTCATTCGTATAAAGAGAAACATGTAGGGCTTTTCTAAACTTCTCATAGATATAAATCAACACAGTTATTTAC
>CAZZGW010000041.1:0-3892 GCA_964653605.1 Candidatus Woesearchaeota archaeon | reverse complement strand
AGAAATTGTTGCAGAGCTTGATAGTTATCAGAAGATTATAGACGGCGCAAAACAAATAGTAAATAATTACAAGCCCACTATCAAAATTGATTCAGAATGGGAAATAGCAAAATTAGGGAATCTATTTTTAGAAACAAAAGTTGGTTTAGTTAAAGATAAATCAAAACAGTCGCCTGATTTTCCTAATCCTTATATAAAAATGAACAATATAACGATAGGTGGAAATTTAGACATTTCAAGCATTGCAAGGGTTAAGGCAACTAAAAATGAATTGGCAAACTATACTTTAAATAAAGGAGATTTTATTTATAATACGAGGAATGCCCCAAATTTAGTTGGGAAATCAGCCGTTTATCACGGGGAAAGTGGTAAATACTTGTTTAATAACAACATTTTAAGAATAAGATTTAGCAAAAAAGTCAATTCTGATTACATCAATTTTTATCTGAATACCCCTGGTGGTCAAGAACAAATTAAGCGCTTAGTTAGCGGAACAACAAGCGTAGCTGCCATATACCAGAAAAACTTTGCAACCATACTCGTTCCCTTACCGTTAGTTAAAGAACAAGAAGAAATTATAAAAAAGATAGAGGTTGAAAAAGAATGCATTGGATCAGTGAATAAAATGATTAAACTTTTTGAACAAAAAATTAAAGATAAAATCTCCGAAATTTGGGGAGAATAAAATATGAGTGAAAATAAATTAGAAAAAGAAGCTATACAATTTAGAGATAATCTAAAAGAATACCAGAAAATTGTTCAAGACATCTGGAGTAAGAGACGTGAGCACTTAAAAGCAGAAGAAATTGAAGAGTTGATAGTCACAAAGGAAACCCCCTTGCGCGAAAAACTCATTGAAGAGTTTGGGCAGTTAGAATTATATTTTAGAAAGATTGGTATAACAATGAATGGCTCTATGTATGGAAGGGTATTTCCTGTCTTTGATACCGCATTAGATGAAAAATTATTTGGCAATCCTGGGAAAGGAGAGTCGTTATCAATGTCCATACAAATGGCGATCAAGGCAGTTGGTATTATAAAGGCAATGGACGAGAGAGAGATTAGACGGCTGAAAAAAGAAATGCCTATAATTTTTATATCGTATAATTTTAATAAAAAAAATAAAGAAATAATGGGTAAATTTGTAGATTTTATTTCTAATTTTAATGTTGCAATTTCAAGAGGATCAGAGGCGGATACCATTTCAATCTCCGAAAAAGTTAAAAATAAAATTGATGACGCAGACATAGTTATTGCTATTATGACGAAAGATGAGCAAAACGAACAGGGTAGCTGGTTTCCTTCAAAATGGATTATTGAGGAACTGGCTTATGCTTTGGCAAATAAAAATAAAGAAATAATTCGGATATTAGAAAAAGATTGCGATACAAACGGTCGTATATTTGGAGACAAAGAGTATATTTCGTTTGAAAGAAAAAATCCGTCAGAAGCATTTATAAAATTAGCAGAAATATTGAACAAAAAGGTAAACAAAATAAACTAAATATTAAATATGCCAAAAACAGACATATCAGTCAGAGAATTAGTAGACAAGGTTCAACGAGGGGAGTTGGCTTTGCCTGAAATGCAGCGCCGTTATGTTTGGCCTGCTACGCGGGTGCGTGATTTACTTGATTCTTTATACCGTGGCTATCCTTCTGGAACTATTTTAGTTTGGGAAACAGACGAAGAAATAGAAACCAGAGAACTTGCGGTAAAATCAACTAGAGCTCCCTCCACTTCTCAAAGGTTGCTTTTATTAGACGGACAACAACGAATTACATCGCTTTCCGCTATATTAAGTGGTGAACCGGTTAATGTTAAGAATCGTAAGCGTCCTGTTGATATTCTTTTTAATCTAGAACACCCAGAAGGGCCACCAGTTGAAATAACCGAGGTAAACGGAAATGATTTCACCACAGATATTGAATATATAAAAGATAAAGAAACCGCAGAGCGTGACATACAAGAAGAGTTACGCAAGCGAACCTTTATTGTATCCAGTCGTTCTCTACAGAATGATCCACTCTGGGTCTCTGTTTCAGATGTTTTTGAAAAAGATTTTAGTGAGATACTTGAGAAAGCAGGCATTACTTCTTTACAAGATCCGCGTTATAAAAAGTATTCTAAAAGATTACAGCAAGTTAGAAACATTGAGAATTATCAGTATGTTATGCAACGACTAACGCACGACAGGTCCTATGCAGAAGTAACGGAAATTTTTGTAAGAGTAAATTCTTTAGGGATAAAATTGCGAGGTTCTGATCTAGCTCTTGCACAAATTACTTCAAGATGGAAGGGGTTTATCCGCCTGATTGAGGATTTCGCTAGAGAATTTAAAGATGATGAAGATTATATTATTGAAACTGGTCTACCCGTTCGTATGCTGGTTATTTTTGCTACGCATCAAAGTAGGTTCAAGACAGTTGGTAAAATTAGCAAGAATAAATTAGAAGAATCTTGGAAAGATGCCGTAGAAGGATTGCATTTTGCGATAAATTTTCTTCGTCAAAATGCAGAAATAGATAACCTTTCTTATCTATCTTCGCCATTCTTGTTGATCCCTCTTTCTGTTTATTGGGTTTTGAAAAAAAATGAGGCATTAGCACCAGAGGAAGAAAAGAAAATGTTGAAATGGTTTTATTCTGCACATATGCGAGGACACTACAGCATAGGTTCATCTGAATCAATTCTTGATGCTGATCTCGGCTTATTATTCAAGAATAAGAATTTTGATGATCTCTTCAAGCAATTACTTTCGCACGTTAAAAAAATTACTGTTGATTCCGATGATCTTTATAACCGTGGCATCAGAAGCCCGTTCTTCTCAATGCTTTATTTTGTTTTAAGAAAAAACGGAGTAAAAGATTGGTGGTCTGGCCTTAAACTTTCTGAAGGAAATGCCGGTAATGCTCACAAAATAGAGTATCACCACATTTTCCCAAAATCTCTTTTAAAAGATAAGTATGATAAAAAAGAAATAAATGAGATTGCTAACATTGCTTTTATTTGTGGCAAGGTAAATCGTAAAATTACAAACAGAGAGCCAATAGATTATTTGGAAAAAGAAGTTGTTGCGAAGCGTGGAAAAGATGCCTTAATTTCTCAACTAATTCCTCTTGATAAAAAAATGTGGGAAATTTCAAACTATCAACAGTTTTTGAATTATCGTAGGAAAGCAATTTCTAAAGCAATAAATGAGTTTATGAAGAATTTTAAATAACAAGTATGGATAAAAACTCAAAACCCCCGCAAGAGGAAATTAAATTATTGAGAGATAAGAGCAAGCGCTCATTAGAGACCGCAGCTGCAATATCTAAGATTTTGGAACCGCGCATTTTCACTCTTTTACGAGAACATATTGAAAATACTAGAAACTTTATTATTGTCGTGGGTGCTTTAGCAGCTTTTAGTATAGCTTTTTTAAGCACTGGATTTAATGTAAATGAAGTTTATTTAATAATTGGGGTAATTGGATTGTTATTGTCGGTTATTTTTGGATTATTCTATTTAAATAATTATACGTCTATTGGGATGAAGAGCTATTTGAAAAAATACAAGAAGTGGGTTGAACCAGAAGAAGAGATGACAAGAATAATAAATCAATTCATAGAAGAAGAAATTAGCAGGGAAGAACTAATAAAATTAATAAAAAAAAGAGACAAGGAGGTAAGGGAAGAGTTTTTAGTAAATAAAGTAAAGGAAAGAATTTGGACAAACGATTACACACTAGATTTATTAATATGGTTAATGGCAATGTCTTTGTTTTCTATAATACTTTCGTTTGTTTTTCCTATATAATTTTTATGTAATTCGGCATTATGACTTCTAAATTCCCACAAAACAGGTTCTAATAAAGTCCGTCCCCCGGAGCAGGATAGTGAGCCTTTCG
>CAZZGW010000040.1:0-3894 GCA_964653605.1 Candidatus Woesearchaeota archaeon | reverse complement strand
GAAACAAATTACCAAAAGGTCTTGAGAATATTTTAGATGAAGCAAAAAAAACTTGGGATAATGTTATGGAAAGAGGTGAAAAATATGGATTTAGAAATGCACAAGCAACTGTTTTAGCTCCCACAGGAACAATAGGATTTTTTATGGATTGTGATACTAAAGGAGTTGAGCCAGAAATAGGATTAGTTCAGACAAAACTTCTTTCTGATGGAGGAACATTAAGATTAGTAAATAGTACTGTAGAGAAAGTATTGCCCAAGTTAGGATATGATGGAAAACAAATAGAAGAAATAAAAGATTATATAAATAAAAAAGAAACAATAGAAGGCGCACCCCATATAAAAGAAGAACATCTTCCAATATTTGACTGTTCAAACAAACCTAAAGAAAGTACGAGAACTATTTCATACCAGGGTCATCTGAAAATGATGGCTTCTGTACAACCTTTTATTTCAGGTGGAATTTCTAAAACAGTGAATCTTCCTGAGGAAACTTCAATAGAAGAAATAGAAAAAGTGCATGAAGATGCTTGGAAAATGGGTCTTAAATCAGTTGCTCTATATAGAGATAATTCTAAAAAATATCAACCTATGAGTTTTTCAAAGAAAGAAGGACTTGAAAAACTTGCTATGCCAGTAAGAAGAAAACTTCCTATAACAAGGGATGGAAAGATTCATAAATTTGATATTGCGGGTCACGAGGGGTATTTACATATTGGTTTATATGAAGATGGGACTCCTGGAGAAATATTTGTGGATATGAGTAAAGAGGGAAGCACTATTGGTGGATTGACTGATTCTTTTGCTACATCTATTAGTTTTAATTTACAATATGGTGTTCCTCTAAAAAAACTTGTTGACAAATTTAAAAATCAAACATTTGAACCCAGGGGTTTAGTATTTGAAGGAGACAAAGACATTCATGAAGCTAAGTCAATTGTGGATTATATATTTACTTTTATGGAGAAAGAATTTCCAGGAGAAAAATTAGAAAAACAAGAACAAGTAATTAAAGAACAAACTTTTGTAAAGTTTACAGAAAATAATTTAGAAGAAAATAATTTAGAGGGAACAGAAAGTTTTTGTGGCGTGTGTGGTAGTCCCATGGAACAAAAAGGTCATTGTAATCTTGTGTGTCCAAAGTGTAGTTGGGTAGATCCGAAAGGGTGTGGAGAATAAAAATAATTTAAAATGCCAAAAATAAAAATAAAAAAAATCCATCCTAATGCTATTATTCCAAAATATGCTAATGAAGGTGATGCAGGGATGGATTTGTTTTCTATTGAAGAATATGTAATTAAACCAGGAGAAATAATTTTAGTATCTACTGGATTAAAATTAGAAATTCCTAAGGGTTATGAATTACAAATAAGACCAAGAAGTGGCTTGGCGTTAAAGAGAGGTATTACATTGCCCAATTCTCCTGGCACAATTGATTCTGGATATAGGGGAGAATTAGCAGTTATTCTTATTAATCATGGAAAGGAAGATTTTCATATCCAACCAGGAGACAAAATAGCACAAGCAGTTTTTAATAAAATTGAAACAGCAGAATTGGAAATAGTTGACAATTTATCCAGCAGTTCTCGTGGTGAAGGTGGATTTGGAAGCACTGGTTTGAAATGAAACAATATGATTTAAGTCTTCAAAGAAAAAGCGAATGGTGTGTTCCAGCTTGTTTGCAATCAATTTTAAGATATGAAAATCAGGAAGTTAAACAAAAAAAGATTTACAAAAAATTAACAAAATTAGAAAGCGGTTTTGTTTTAATCAACGATAAAAAAATGAAAAAATTCCTCAAAAAAAGAGGATTTGAATATGAATTTTATTTTGCTAATTCAACACCCTTTAATGAGCCAGACATGTTGTTAATAATTTCCATTTAAATAAATTTATATTATTAGATATATATTAAACTATGATTATCTTTATAAAATAAGATTGTTTCTTGCTTGGATGTTTGAATATAAAGGACAAAAATTTCTAACTGATAATGATTTAGAAGTGAATATTTTAGGAAGGTCTCCAGAAATAAGAATCCAAAATAAAGAACTTAGAAAAATATTTAAAGAAAAATATGGTAGGGACTTTTTAGGAGGAGATGAAATTATTTCTTATCGTCAAGCATTAGTAGCAAAAGGCATGCAATTTGATAAATTAGAAGAAGAAATTTTGAAAGATATTAAAGATTCAGAAAAACTTGATATTAAAGAAATTGTTTTTGCTAAAACTGCAACAGGAATTGGAAGAGGACATTCTATGGGAGGACTTTCAGGAATAACTTTTGGTTTGCATGGAACAAAGATGATTGATTCTGGCTTGACAGGATTAGTGGCTTCAAGATCTTTAACCACTAGTGGAAGAAGAAGAGAAATAGCAGAAGAAGATATTGTAATTCCCGAAAGCATTACAAAAAGGGGGGATCTTCTTAATGAATATTTAGAAATTTCAAGAGCAGCATTTAAAGAAAGCAAAGATTTCAAAACTAAGTTTGGTAGACTTTCTGGTATTGAAGCATTTAATAAAGCATTATCTTATAATAATCCTGCTGATTTGTTTATATTTCTTCCCTTAGATACTATGGCTACATTAGCTTTTGAAGTTAAGCAAGACAAATTAAATCCTAATGGACCATTCGTGCCTAGAGAAATTTATACTTTAGTAGAAAAATTTCCTGAAATTGCAGAAGAAAATGGACTTGGAACAATGTATAAACAAAGGATACAGGTTCCTAGAGATACATATTTTCATTATACTGTATTCAAAGATCCTGATTCTCCAAATCATACATTAGATTTAGCAGAAAAATTAGGCATGCCCAAAAAACCCCAAATAATAGATTCACACATTGATTTAACAAAGGATTTTAAAAAAGGTCTAAACAATCTTAAAGAAATTTTTGAGCAAACAAAAAAAATAAAAGAACCTGAAGAACTTGCAGAAGCAGCTAATGAATGCATGTTAGCGACGAGAAGTTTTACAGAAGAATATAACGAAGCTGTAGGAATTACTATTCTTGATAATCTTTCATTTAGAGTATGGTCAGAGCAAAAAAGACATGCTACTCTAAGGCAGAATGTTGAGTCAATATATTCTGCTGTTAAAAGAGCTTCTGAAAAAATGAAGAAAATTTGGTCAGGAATAAAAGGGGTTTATAATAAAGATGGACATTTTGAAATATCTAAATTAGAAGAAATAATGGTAATTGATGAGAAATTAAAAAAAAATCAGGAGTTATTAATTCCATATGCTTATCATACTGGAAAACAATTAATGTTCTTTGATAAATTAGTAAAAGAGGGAATTCCATTAAGAGATGCTGCATATGTTATTCCAAGAAATATAAAAACCACAAATTTAGAAAGTTATGATTTAAAAAATCTAATTGATTTAGAATTGCCTTTAAGATTATGCACTGCTTGTGAGCCTGAAAGATATGTGACTTCCTGGGAAAAGAGAGACTTAATCGCTGAAAATATTCCAGAATTAGAATATTTTCTGCAGCCTAAATGCAATGTTGGTTTTTGCACAGAAGCAAACTATTGTAAGCATATAACTAATTTGAGAGAATATGATAAAGATTTGCATAATCAAACCAAACAAGCCATGTTAAATAAAGCTAAATAATTTTAATAAAAAATTCTATTTTATTCAAGGAGGGAAATTCTGTTGAGCAGATTATTGGCTCAATGCCTTCTGGAGAGATGGAAGAGAAATTGAAGATGTTTATTTAGAATAATAATTTTTATAAAGAGTAGTAATTAGATTTAGTGGATGGATATAAAAATAAACTTAGCAGGAATTTTAATGAAGAATCCTGTTATGACTGCATCTGGAACTTTTGGTTATGGTAAAGAATATAGCGAATTTTATGATCTGAATAAATTAGGGGCAG
>CAZZGW010000039.1:0-3913 GCA_964653605.1 Candidatus Woesearchaeota archaeon | reverse complement strand
ATATCTAAAAAAAGAATTAAAGATATGGGGTATAAAATTGAATTAGTTTCTGGGCACGATAGATATTCTTACATAAAAGAAAAATTTGGCTTTGAAAATACGATTTATATTGGTGATGGCATTTTTGATGCTTTCTTGATTAGAGATTGCTTGTTTGGAATAGCTCCTGCAAATGCAAGAATTGAAGCAAAAAAATGGGCAGATTACATAACTCCTTCTAAGTCTGCAGAGGGGGCTATTTGTGATGCATGTGTAAAGATAGATAAAATCTTTTTTGGAGGAAAGAAATAAATTATCAGATAAACGCTTAAAAACCTTTTTTCAAGCAAAAATATAATGAGTAAAATAGATTCAAAAAAAATTCTAGAAATGTTTAAATATCTTTATAATCCTAGTTTTCCTATTTTGCAATCTGACGGGGCTTTTGTGTTTTGTAGAGACGACCCTTTAGTAGCTAAAAAAGCTTCGGAAGTATATAATAAAGGAATAGTTGATTATTTGATGTTTACAGGAGGAGTAGGTAAGGATTCAGGAATATTAGCAAAATTGGGAGTACCAGAAGCAAAATTTCAAGGAGCATTATCCAACATCCTTCATAAAGTTCCAGAAAAAGCAATACATATAGAACAAAATGCAACAAATGCAGGAGAATGTTGTAGGTTTGGAATTGATATTATTCTTGGAAGCTCATTACCTTATGAGAATCTGATTCTCTTATCTCATCCAACATCCTTAAGAAGAGCAGATGCAGTCATGAAGATAATTGCCCCCACAAAAAACTTTCAAGCAAATTACCAAAGAGTAGGGACGGATTATTCCTTTGACTCAACGAATCCCTTAGATCAAAAAGAAGCGGTGCAAGAACTTTTAAGATTAGCTGATTGGCCTAAAAAAGGATGGGCTTTAGAACAAGAAGATATTCCTCTAAACCTTGTAAATTATGCAAATGAAATTAAAGATTTAATTGATTAATTGTCTTTTTAATCAGCATAAAATTTATAAAGAAACATATCTAAAAAGAAATGTGTAAGGGCATAAGATTAAAAAAATCAATAGCCGCATAGACACAATAAGGAGAATGAAATGGATTATAAAGTTTGTATTTTAGCTGCAGGCGTCGGAAGTAGAATACCTATGTCAGAGAACATAAATAAATCTTTACTTCCTGTAAATGATAAGGCAGCAATTTCTTATATTATAGAAAAATTCCCAAAGGAAATAGAAATCGTTATTGCAGTAGGCCATAAAAAAGAAACAGTAATGGATTACCTCTCCATGGCACATCCAGAAAGAAGGTTTACTTATGTAGAGATAGACAATATTTTAGGTCCAGGAAGCGGACCAGGATATTCTTTGTTGCAGTGCAAAGATCACTTGCAATGCCCTTTTATTTTATCTTCTGCAGATACTTTAGTTTTAGAAGATGTTCCTTCACCTTTAAATGATAATTGGTTTGGAATAGCTCCTGTTAAAGAAACAGAAAAATATTGTACTGTTAAGATAAAAAATAATTTAATTTGTCAATTAGATAATAAAATTAAATGTGATAATAGGTTTGCATTTATAGGGTTAGCAGGAATAAAAGATTATAGTGTTTTTTGGAATGCTCTTGAAACAAATAAAGAGATAGTAAGTGGAGAAATACAAGTGTATAATGGATTTAAAAAACTTGTAGAGAGAAGACTGGTTCCATAAGGGTTTACTTGGTTTGATACAGGTTCTATGGAAAATTACATAGAAACAAATAAGCATTTTTCTGGGGCAAGCAAGCAATTTGATATGAGTAAAAAAACAGAGTTTATTTATTTTGTTAATGGAAAAGTAATTAAATTTTTTGAAGATCCAGAGATAGCAAGAAGGAGATATGAAAGATCCAAGTTTTTACAAGGATTGTGTCCCCTTGTAGAAGATTATAGAAATAATTTTTATGCATATTCCAAGGCAGATGGACAAAATCTTTATGAGGTATTTAATTCACATATTTTTAAGAATTTTTTGCAATGGTCAAAAAATTCTTTGTGGGCGAATAAACTTTTAAGCGAAAAAGAAGCTCAAGAATTTTATAAAGTTTGTAAAGAATTCTATTATGATAAAACTATCAAAAGAGTAGAACAGTTCTTTTCTAAAAATAATGCCGAAGATGTAGAAAACAATATTAATGGAGTTGTTGTTCCTCCTTTAAAGACCCTTCTTAATAAAATTGATTGGGAAGATCTTTGTAAGGGAGTTCCTGTAAGGTTTCATGGAGATTTTAAGTTTGGGAATATTTTAGTGGCAACAGATCCAGAAACTCAGCTTCAAAAGTTTATTTTAGTTGATTGGAGACAAGATTTTGGAGGTCTTTTGGAATTTGGAGATCTTTATTATGATTTGGGAAAATTATATGCAGGGATTGTTTTATCTGAAAAAATAATAAGAGAAAATAAATTTACTTTTGACATTAGTGGATCAAGTGTTTATTATAAGTATTTTTTAAATAGTGGATTATTAGAGGCAAAAGAAGATTATGAATCTTTTATAAAAGAGAATAATTTTGATTTAAATAAGATAAAGATAATTGCGGCGCTCTCTTTTATAAATATTGCAGCGTTACATCATTATCCTTTTGACCATCTAGCATATTATCTAGGAAAAAATATGCTACATAGGGCATTAATAAAAGAGGAAAAAGGAAATGATAAATTCTAATTTGGGTTTTGGACCCATGAGTTCAGAAATAATAGAAGCAATTTTTAGAGCATCTCATTATAATAGAAAAAGTTTAATGATAGTAGCATCAAAAAATCAAGTAGATTTTAAAGGAGGATATGTAAATAATTGGACAACAAAAGAATTTATGGATTTTATTAGAGAAATGAAAAGAGAATACCCAAATTCTAATGTGAAGATATGCAGAGATCATTGTGGACCTGGTTTTAATGGCGTAGATGATTTGCAAGATACTTATGAAACAATAAAAACAGATATAGAAAATGGATTTGATTTAATACATATAGATTTTTGCAATTTTAAAGGAACTAAAGAAGAACAATTTGAAGAATCAAAAAAAGCAATTGAATATTGTAAATATCTTAATCCAAACATTTTAATTGAAGTTGGAACAGATGAAAACATTGGAACTAATTTTGGATTGATGAATTTAGAAGAAGTAGAAAAAGAGATAAATTTCTTTACATCTTTTTGCAAACCAGAATTTTATGTTGTTCAAACAGGAAGTTTGGTTAAAGAAATAAACCAAGTTGGAAATTTTAATCAAGAGTTTATAAAGGAAGTATCACAAAAACTAAAAGAAAAAGGAATAAAATTAAAAGAACACAATGCAGATTATTTAACAAAAGAGCAATTAGATTTAAGAAAAAACATAGTAGATTCAATGAATATTGCCCCTCAATTAGGAGTAGTTCAAACTATTTTAGTAATAAAGAAATGTCTTGTTTATGGAATAGATTTCAGTAATTTTGTGGAAGAAGTATATGAAAAAGGAAAGTGGAGAAAATGGATGTATAAAAGTAACCCAGATAAATTATTATGCACTTTTATTGCAGGCCATTATCATTTTTCTTCTGAGCCTTACCTAAAAATTATAAGGGAATTAAAAAAAAGAGAAGATATAAAAGAAGAGATTATAAATTCAATAACAGAGGTTATAGAGCACTATGGAGGGTAAGGTAACAACTAAACCTTGGGGAAAAGAGATTTTAATTGAACACAATTCTAAATATGCAATAAAAGAAATTTGGATGAATAAGGGTTCAAGAAGTAGTTTACAAAAACATGAATTAAAATTAGAATCTATTTTAGTCTTATTTGGAAAAATAGAGCTTGAAATTAAAAAAAATGGAGAATCTTCTTTTAAAAAATACTTAGCAGGAGAGTATTATACTCTTATTCCAGGAATAATTCATAGGGTAAA
>CAZZGW010000038.1:0-4267 GCA_964653605.1 Candidatus Woesearchaeota archaeon | reverse complement strand
GAGGTAGCGGGTTCGAGTCCTGTCTGGTCCACCATAGTAGATAAGTCGCCATTAATATGGCGATTTGTTTCGTAGATATAACCTAGTTTAGTGGTTCCAAACTTCTTATTTCTCGTATATGGAATCCCAATAGGAAATACCAACTTCTGGAACCGTGGTTTTACTTCTTCAGGTAGATCAAACCATTGTTTTCCTAGGTCACTTATAAAAGTAACTGCATAGGTTACAGCTCCTTCAATATCGAATTGTTCGATTTTAGATTCATTTAAAGATATCTTTGTAGCAACTATTTCATTATCTATCTCTGTTAGTCTTTCTTTAAATTGTGCTTGTGAATAAGAACCATCTTCTCTCATTTCAAAAATGCACTTTCTTTTCTCCTCTAGATTCTTCTGATGTTTTGTATATTTTTCTACATCTATTTTAAATTCCCTTCCTCTTTCTCTCCAAGTAGCTATAACATTTTTTTTGAAAGCCGTTAAAAAGTTTTTCTTAGGAGTTAATTTTCTTAGTTCAACTAAAAACTCTTTTTCTAAATCGCTTTTTTTAATGCTTTTGCTGTATTCAATACAGTTTTTGTTTTGACAATGATAATAAAAATATTTACCGCCATTGCCTCGTGAAGCACTGCCTGTCAACATTTGGTTGCAATAACCACAAAGAACAGTTCTTCGCAAAGGAAAGTCAGGGTTATATCTTTCATGTTTTACCAACATTTTTGATTTACCTGAAAGAATAAACAGAACTTTTCTGAGCTCCTCTTCATTGATCATTGGTTTATGTAATCCTTTTACCTCTTTATCTTCATCGAATGAATTTACTATAATTCCAGAATAAAATTTCAATCTTTTTTCTTGAAGGATAGAATCAACAAATTGGGGTCTTGTTTTTTTCCCACGAGCTTTTTTTAGACCCCAAATATCAAGTTTACGAGTTAACTCTGCTTTTGAACATGTTCCACTTCCGAATTCCCTTAAAGCTTTTTGTATTATTGGAAAAGTAACTTTGTCAGGTAGATCTGGAGATGTCTTTTTTTCTCCTCTTTTTTTAAATTGTTGGCATTCATATCCAATTGGTGGTTTCCATGGATAAATACCCATTTTTATTCTAGAACTCATACCATCCATACAACGTTGTCTTCTTATCTCGTTATCAAATTCAGCGAAAAGAGCTAACATTCCTTCAAAAACTTTTCCTGCTGGGTTGTTGTCTATTGGCTCGGTAACAGATTTAAGATTAACTCCGTAATCTAAGAGGATTTTTCTTATTGCGTAATGATCTTCAGTATTCCTTGCGAACCTGTCTATTTTTGCAACAACAAAGATATCAACTTTACCTTTATTTTTTCTACAAAATTCAATTGCACGTAAAAATTCTTTTCTGTCAGAAGATTTTGCTGAGGCTCCTTCTTCACGAAAAACTTGAAGTATTTCTATTTCCTTATCTTTGCAATACTTTCTACAAATTTCTTCTTGAAAGTCCAAAGAAGTCCCTTTGACTTGTTCATCTGAACTAACTCTTACATAAATTATTCCTTTCATAATTATTTTTTAATTAATTAATAAAACACCAAAAGGACAGATTTGGGCTAACACAGTCTACTTACACCTAAATGCAGTTTTACTGAACCAAATCTGCCCTTTTGGTGGCAGAAACAATTATGTACAACATTTAGGCCCGAATAAACTGTGTTAGCACTATAATTATAACATTAATTATATCCTTTAATCAATTTTTCCTCTTTTGCCATTGGGAAACGCTTGTAAAACATCTTTTTCTTATACCAATCATAGGAATCAGGGTATATATTTACTATCGTAATTTTTTAAAAGTTTTTTTATTTTTATATTATTTTATTTAATATAGTTTTTTAAAAAACTATGATATCCCTGATTATGCAACTTTATTGGAATCGTTTCTAAACAAATCTTCGTTTTCTAATGCTCCTTCTTCTTCCTTTTTGTTATTTTTGATTTTGATTCCTCTCCAACCGGTTACGACCCCTTTCTTTCCGTCAGAAACAAAATCACAGTACCTATTGATATTTTTTCCAAAGGTTGTCATTAGTTGTGTAGGTAGATCTTTTTCATTCACGTATTTCGAAAATTCTTTATATAAATCTTCTTTACTGATCCAGTCATCGCCAGCCCCTTTTTCTAAACGATCAAAAACAAAATTAGCGACAGGTGATCCTGATTTAAGCATCTCCTCCTTTATCTCTTCTGGTTCTTTTTTGTAACTGAAACTTTGTTGTTTGAGAATTCTATCAAGTCCTTTTAAAGCAAAATTAAATAAGCCAGACATTTCTTCCTGTGTTAGGATTCTATCTAATAAAAATTTATCTGGTTTATCGGTAGCATAATTAAAAGGTATGATAATCCATCTTGAAAAATAAGCATCGTCATTAGTCTCCTTTACACTGGGTATTTTATTACAAGAAAACGTGAGTTTTGCATAATTTTTAAATTGAAATTGACCTCCGAATTTAAATTCTCCTGTAACAAGGCCTCCACCAGTGACCATTTTAAAGGCTCCATTATCACTAATGTCTTTGATTGATAAATCATCAAATACATTTAAATATTTGTTTTTTAAATGAGCAATGGCAAACTTATCGGAACTTATTCTCTGTAAATTCACACCAGATATATTTTCTTCACCTATTAATTTGGTTATTATATTTAAAAGAGTGGTTTTTCCAGTATCTTTTTCTCCGACAAAAATTATTGCTTTTTTAATAAAATATTTTCGATATAAGATAAAACCTGTCCATTCTTGAATGATAGTGATTACTTCAGGATCTAAAATTTCTTCAAGGAAGTTACAAATCAGAGGACACTTTGCCTCAGGATTATAATTCACAGGAATTTTTGTAAAAAATACTTTATTGTGGTCGTGGGGTAACAGTTCCATATTTTCTAAATTTAAAATTCCATTATTTAAATTCAAAAAATTTGGTTCTATTCCAATGTCTTCCTCCTCTATATAAGTTAAGTCTTTCAAAATCTCCGTGATTTCTTTTTTAATAAAAGAAGAGGCATTTTCTTCTAATGTATTTTGAATTTCACTTTTAATAAAATCAATTCCTTCTTTGTAGATACCATCTTTATAAATATATAATTTTTTCTCTCTATTTGTTCCAATAGTTTTGATGTGATATTTTTCTTCTAAAGATCTTGCGATTAAAAAGTAACTTTTCTTTTTATCTTCTTTTAAAATTAATTGTTTCAAATCATCTTCAGGGTACCTCTTTTCTAAGTCGCTTTTTTTAATGCTTTCAAAGATGTTTTTTAATTCAGACTCTGATAAAGGTGGTTCGCAGACTTTGTTATTCCATTCTTTTAATCCACCCCAGACTGAGATGTCCCATAACTCTACAGGTGTTTCGCGAAGAAGTTTTCCTACTAATTGGGTGGCAGATGTATTCCTACTTCCTTCAAAAACTTTTTCTTCTGTAATTGTTTTTGAATCTATTTTTTTGTTGTTGCATTTTGTTTCTTTTAGGATCTCAAGAGGGAATTCTGCAAGGTTTGAAGTCTTTTCAATCTCAATAAGCCACTCATATTTCTCACCAGAGGGATGAATGGACGGAGGAGCCACAATATAGCCATTATCAGCCTTTAGGTCGGTTAGATCTCTAAAACGGATTGCATTTTTAATACTATCAACTCCCTCTGGGTATTTATAGACTAGATGTATGCCACCACCTCCACTTTTAGCCGTGGCTGTCTGTGGGTAACCGCTATTATTACCATCTTTCTCAATGTCGATGACAACAATATTAGAAATTTTTCCTGTGACAATTCCTATATTCATATTAGGATATTGTTCAAACCATTTTCTTATCTGTTTCTCATTCGCTCTTTCATTTTGCCATTTACTCCAACTCTCACGAGGTGTCTTTTCAGCTTCTTTGAGAGGAATTATTGAAAATCCTTTTGACTGATAGTTTAGTGCCATTTTTAAAATTTCTTCTTTTGTATCGTGATTTGTGATCATTTTGGTTTTTTATCTAATTTATAATTTTTGGATTTTCTGTCTCCTCTCCATTTATCAAAGATAATGTCTACAAGATTTTGGAGACCGACTCGAATTTCTTCGGCTTCTTCATCAGACATTTCTGGTCTGTTCAATATTTTTTTAGTTTCCTTTAAATTAAGCATTATTTTTTGTAATTAGAGGCACTTAATGTGCCTAGAGGTACCCAACATCCTCTTTTGTATTTGGGTTTTAGTAATGATTTTTGAATCCTTGTTTTAAGCCCTCT
>CAZZGW010000037.1:0-4477 GCA_964653605.1 Candidatus Woesearchaeota archaeon | reverse complement strand
AAAATGAATAACCCCGCCCTAAAGGGCGAGGTATCGAGGTAAAAACAAAATGATAAAACTAACAAACCCAAGGTTGAGAAGACTTAATGTAGTGGTCGACAGCTTCCATGGTTGTGTTCCCGACACTACGAAAGAATTTCCCAGGACTCCAGAAATGTCCTTTCCTAAAGTGTCTTCTAAGCCAAGGATGTTTCTTAAAAAGTTGGTAAGCACTATATCCCTTAAACAACTGAAGAGCCATGCTAACACTCATAGTAGGGGGCATCTCAACAAACAAGTGAACATGGTCAGTCCCGATGTAGAGCTCATAAATTTTGAACCCTTTTCTGTAAGCAACCTGCCTGAGGAAAAACTCACAATCCATCCTCAACCCGTAAAACTTGAAGGGGTCTCTGGAATATTTAATTTTCCACACAAAGTGGAAGGCATTTTGTCCGAAGCTATGCTTCCTAGATTTCAAATCCATTTTTTATCTCCCGAAACATTAATAAGAAATAAAGTTCTTACTATGTTAGCGTTTTATTTCGAAGAGCCGAGTATCTCGGCTTCTTCTACCAATACTTTTAAAGAATTAAATTTAATGGAACACTGTGATTCCTCCCAAAACTTGAAAGTTTGGGTATCCTCACAGCAGATGTAATGAAAAAAATACATGACCTGATTATCATTGGAAGTGGTCCTGGGGGACTCACAGCTGGAATTTATGCGGCTAGATATAACCTGGATTTTCTTATAATTGGAAAAATGCCTGGCGGAGCAATAGCAGAAGCTCATAAGGTTTGTAATTTCCCCTCTCAAAATAATATTACTGGTTTTGAACTAACTCAAAAAATGATTGAACATGTTAAAGAATTAGAAGGAGAAATAAAACAAGAAGAAGTAGTTGAATTAAAACATGAAAAAGATAATTTCTTAGTTAAAACAAATAAAAAAGAATACTTTGCAAAACGAGTTATTATGGCTACAGGAAGAGTGAAAGCCCATTTAGATGCAAAAGGTGTTGAAAAATTTTCTGGAAAAGGGGTTAGCTATTGTGCTACTTGTGATGGTGCATTTTATAGAGATAAGGATGTTGCAGTTATTGGAGGGGGAAACTCTGCTATAACTGCTGCTTTACTTTTAGCAGAACATGCAACTAAAATTTATATCATTCATCGAGGAAAAGGTTTTCCAAAAGCAGAACCTGCTTGGGTGGAGCAATTAAAAAAAGAAAAAAAGATTAAACCAATATTTAATTCTGAAGTTAAGGAAATATACGGAAAAGAATTTGTTGAAGGAATTAAACTAAGCACGGGGAAAAAACTTAAAGTTCAGGGGGTATTTATTGAAGTTGGCTCATCACCTGATTCTAAATGCTTAAATGAAATTAAGTTGGATAAATCAGGAAAATATATTATTGTTGATAAAAATCAAAAAACAAGTTTCCCTGGAATTTTAGCAATTGGGGATGTTACAAACAATGTTCTAAAACAAGTCATAACTGCTGCTTCGGAGGGAGCAGTTGCTGCTACTACTGTTTATCAAGAATTAAAATTGGAGAGATAAAAATGACTAATAAAATCCCAAGTAATTTGAAAGAATTAATCCAAGAAGGTTATGTAAAAATAGCAGAGCTTCCTGATAAAAATAAAATTAATTTAAACCAATTGGATGATTTTGATGGATATACCGTTCCACTTGTTGCCCATGACTACGGTGCTAAAACCCCCATCATGTGGAATTTTTTATATGAAAAAAAAGGATTAAATCTACGAAACATTATGCTTGTTGCAGATCCTAAAGAAAATGCAGAATTGGTTATTAATGCACTTAAATTGGATCCAAAATATTTAGGCGGAGGATTTGGTGTCGGGTGGAAAGAAAGAATGGATTTACTGGATGAGGTAAGACCAGGAGATCTAAATTCAATAAATATTGTTGTTAAGGAAAATAATGAGTTGATTGGATATAATACAGATTCTGAAGGGTTTGTTAGAAGTCTGGAAGAAAAATTTAATTCTATTGATAAAAAAATGAAAGGGAGTAATTTTATTCTCCTGGGAGCAGGAGGAGTTTCTAAGGAGGTTGCTAAATTAATTGCCGAAAAACAAGCAAATAGAATTGTTATTTTAAATAGATCCTTTGGAAAAGGGGTTAAGATTGCCAATGAATTAAATGACAAATATGGTGAAATTGCACTTGCTGGTGGAGAGGATATTATTAGAGGATATGCATTAAATAGTTTTATTGTTCCAGATGCAATTATTAATCTGACAGATAAAGGAAGTGATGGAAAATTGGTTAATTATTCTGCTTTTGCTGCAGCAGATCTTGTTCATGATGCCAATGCTGGAATTAATACAAATATTTCAAGAACAATTGCACGTGAATTAAGTAGATTAAATCCTTCTGTTATTGTTGCGGATATTGTTTTACCTAAGAAAGGTCAATCAAGAACACTTGCCATTGCTGAAAACGAAGGATTGGAAAATCTAGTTAATGGTATTGGAATGGTTATTAATCAGGGAGTTCCGGCTTACCTGAAAATTCAAGAGGCTAATCCGGATAAACATAAAATAAAATCAGATGAAGGGGAGATATTAGAATCCTTTAAACAGGCTGCTAATTCGGGGGGAATAAAATGATTGATTTTGCATGTAAAGAATTTGATTTGGAAGACATCATTAAATGTGGTCTTGGATTAACAAAAACAGAGTTCAAAATATTCAAATATTTCTTAGATAATAAAAATAAGGAATTTATTACCACGAAAATTTCAAAGGAAATGAATCTGAATCTTACCACAATACAAAAAGCAACTAAAAAGCTATATGAAAAAGAGATATTGATTAGACATCAAAAGAATCTCGGGAGTGGAGGGTATGTTTATAGTTACGAAATATCAAATAAAAATAAGATAAGAAAAATTATTAAGGACCTGATTAGAAATTGGTCTGAAAAAGTAGAAAAAGAGATTGATAGGTGGTAGTTGGAAAGATTTAAAAGTAATTTTAACAGGGAATTATTATGGAACTTTTTGGAAACCCTATATCAGGATACACTACTCAATACTATTCTGAATTAATTGAAAAAATGGCTAAAGCCAATAATGAATCTCTTTCAGAAGAAGTATTTTACTTAACAACTAGAAATATCTATGAAGAGAGTATTCCAAGAGATAATTTTAATATGAATTATGAAGGGAATAGGGGAAACAGAAATGCTTCTTCCCAAATATTCCAAGAAGGCCTAAAGAAAAGAACAAATATTCGATCAAAAAATAATTTAAATCAAAGAACACAAAACAAATAATGGCAAAAATAAATGACAAAGATCTTGAAAAAGCACTTACTTCTGATAAAAAAGAAGAACCCCAAGGACAGGAAATGTCTAAAGAGATGGAAATTGGATTCCATCAGGGAGCTTTGAACACTTTGATTAACGAAAGAAATGAGTTAGTTAAAATGATTCAACAAGTGGAAGCAGTAATGCAAGCACACTTGAAGAGGCTAGAGGAAATGGGTGTTAAAGTAAATACAAAAAAGGAATAACTCAATTTAAATAAATTTAAACTGAGATGCTTGTCAACGTAGTTACTTCGCATAAAGACTGGAAATGAAGCAAAAAAATAAATCCTATAGAAAGATTTAAATAAAAGTAAGATTAATCTTATTTATGATAATTGATACTACAAAAATGAGTTCTAGAGGACAAGTAGTTATTCCTTTGGAAATGAGAAAGGGAATCCAAGAAGGAGATAAACTGATTGTTATTAAGAACAACAATGAGATAATTCTAAAGAAATCTATTCCTGAAAATGCCATTTTATCTGAAAAATCTCTATCTGGTGCATGGTTATCTAAAGAAGATGAAAAAGCTTTTAGATATTTACAAAAATGAAATTTGAAAAATATGATATTCTCTTAATTGAATTTCCTTTTTCTAACTTAAAAAATAAAAAAATTAGACCCGCTCTTGTAATAAACTCTCTTGAAGGAGATAATTTAATCCTATGTCAAATTACAACAAAAAAAAGAATTATCTCAAAATACGAAGTTGAATTAAAAAAAGATTTTTGTAAAGGAGATATTAGATTTGATTCAAATATTTATTTGGATATGATATTCACATTGCATAAAAGCCTAATAATTAAGAAAATTGGCTCTATCAAAAATGAAAAAACAATTCAAGAAATCCAGAACAAATTAAAGAATCTTTTTGTATTTTAATATTAATTATAATGCATTTATAAGAAGCTATAATGTGAAACTCAAATAGATTTAGTATCTCATTTATTTCATAAATGCGAGGGACAGGATTCGAATGAAAACAACCCCTGGTTTTTTTCTATTTTCCTCAAATAAAAGAAATTGACAAATCCTCATCCTATAATCTTAAATTATAAGATACAAAATGCGAGGGACAGGATTCGAACCTGCGTAAGCACTAAGCTACAGGATCTTAAGTCCTGCCTGTTTGACCACTCCAGCACCCCCGC
>CAZZGW010000036.1:0-4797 GCA_964653605.1 Candidatus Woesearchaeota archaeon | reverse complement strand
CAAGTCAGCCCACCAATTAGTAAATTCAAAACTATCGCTTGATTTCTTCCCTTTATTATTTTTCTTTGAACTAGTATGCTTGAATCTTGTTGTATTGCTATAATATTTTGTATGTGTTCCATTTGTTATAACAAAAAGTTGAACATACTCAAAAAGTCCATTAGATTCCCAAAAACTTTCTCTTTGGTATCTTTCAATTTGATTAAACGCCTCTTTAATATCGTTTCCACGTTTCTTTAATTCAATATGAATCAAAGGAAGACCATTAACAAGAATAGTTACATCATAACGATTCTTCCTTTTTCCATCTTCAGCTTTATACTGATTGATTACTTGCAAAACATTATCATGAATACTATCTTTGTATTGATCCTTTCTTAATAGATAAATATTTTTTTCCTCGCCATTATCCTGCTTTAAGAGCTTAACAGAATCCTTTTGAATAGTTCTGGTTTTATCCTCAATCTTAGAGTTAGGATTGGCAATTTCAGTTTTGAAAAAATGGCTCCATTCATTATCGCTAAACTCATAATTATTCAACTTTTCAAGTTGTTTTCTTAAATTCTTAACCAAATCATCTTCACAGGTTATATTCAAATATTCATATTCTTGGCTTTCAAGTTGTTTAATAAAGGCTTTCTCAAGTTCATCTTCACTTTGATAATATTTTTGTCTTTTGTAAGGTGATGTATATTCACGAACAAGAGTACTTTTAGTGTTTTTTGAAATTAAATCATAGCTTTTAATTGTCATTTTCAGTTCTCCATTTAAATTCTCTAATAAAATCATTGAATGCTAATTTAAATAAATCTTTGTGTTCATTAGGCAATTCTTTAAATTCAGTTTCAACTAATTTATTATGGCTATAAGAATGCAATAACCTTTTTATTTCTTCTTTTTTATCTCCAGTAATACAATTTTCAAAATTTCCTAAGCCTAAGAAACTTGAGGTTTTTTCTAATAAAGCTCTAAATAAATTAAAATGATATTTTTCTATACTATCTGAATTTACTGCTTTTTGTATTTTCACAATTACATCATGATGATAACTAAAAGGGGAATCTTTCATTTTATCCAATTTAAATTTAAAATTGTCTTTTGATAAAATTTTAGTATTTCTCTTGAAATTTTCAAATTTAAATGAGCAATAAAAAATATTGTAAAATAAAGCATGATGTGTTGTAATTAAAAACTTTAAATTTTTCTCTTTATATTCTTTAATTAGTCCAATTAAAGTTACTGCTAAAGTAATTAATCTTGTATCGTCTAAAGAAGAAACGGGATCATCAATAATGATGTATTTTAAATGATTAAAAAAATCTGTTGGTCTATCTTCTTCTTTTGCATTTAAAGAATCAATTGCCAATTCTAAGATTGTATAAAAGACAATCCAAATAAATGTACTTTCTTCTCCTCTAGAAATTTTAATGTTCTCTTGAGCTGTTTCATCACCTGTAGGAATATTAAAAGTAATTTCTCCTTTTTCTAAATCGAAATATGGCTCTATTTTTGTATTTAATGTATTATTAAAATTGTTGATTATTTGTTTTTCTAATTCTTGAGATTTTATTAAATCTCTAATCCAAGAAGGATTTAACTTAAGAATACAGTTTTCATTATCCCAGGAAAAATAATCCTCAAAAAATGCATTATAACATAAAACTTTAAGATTTTCTTCAGCATTATTTAAGTTAGAAAATTCATTTGAAAGTCTAGTCTTCCCAGCTCCATTAAAAGAAAAAATAATTGAAGCACTATTATTATCAGTTACTGAATCAAGTTCATTTTTTACATTATTGTAAAGAGCTTGAATAGAATTAAATTCAGTCATTTGCTTCAACCTCTTTAAATGTTAAAAGCTTTTCTCTGTAATACTCATATTGTTTTCTTCTAGCTTTAAGTTCAGCAGGGAGTCCAATTGAAATATCACTAACAAGAGCATCAAATTTATCAAGAATTGCGACTATTCTTTCTTGTTCTTGGATTGATGGAAGAGGAATTCTTATTTTTTCAAGTACCGTGCGCGCTAATCTCGGTACACTCGATCGTCTTACTCTTGAAAATAAAAATTGTTGTTGTTTTTGTAAAGCATAAAATAAAAATCGATTATTAAGATCTTCGGGACAATTGAAACAAAAGCAATCATCAGCTGCCCAAAAATCAACAGAGCTATAACCTATTTCACCTGCCGAACCTGCACTAATTACAAAAGTTGTCTTTGCGTGAAAATTATTTTTTTCAAAATAACCTAATGGCTTCAAACTATTTTGATAAACGGGATATTTGCCGCTTTCTTTAAGTTGGCTTTTAACCACACGAACGCCTCTCTTCATTTTACAAACTTCTCCCAGCTCCTTTAACTCAACATTATCTCCAAAAGTCAATAATTCATCCCTATAATATTCATATTGTTTCTTTCTCGCTTCTAGCTCCGCTTCTAGCTCCGCTTCTAGCTCCGCTTCTAGCTCCGCAAAATTATCAAGAATTTTAACTATTTCTTCTTGTATTGGGATGGGAGGGAGAGGGATTTTAATTTTTAATATCTCAGACATGTTAGGATGTTTTACTCCTGCTCCCCTAAAATAGCTTTCAATTAATTCATTCTTAATTAACAGATAATAATAACAATACTTTAAATTTAAAATTTCATTATTAATAGAACTTGCTAGAATATTGCCACTATCTACAAATTTTCCTTTATAATATTTCAAACTTGCAGCCCCACCAGAAGGAATTGAAATTATTTCGCCTTCATTAATATCTCCCCCAGCTAATTCTTCTGAAGTCCAGCCCTCAAATTTCCCCGTGGCTAATAATTTTATAATCCCTTCTTCTGTTTTTAATTTTTTTAACTCTTTTGCAGAAATATGTTTAAATAATAAAATCTTTTTTTGCTTATGATTATCAACCGCATTAAACCTTTTATCCCATGTGGTAACTTCCCACAATTCCTTAAAGTCAACGCCATCAGGACAAAATTTATGAATAAGTTTTTCAACTTTATTCATTTTACTTTCCCCCCTCAATATCCTTAACTATATTATCGATAGAATTTCTTAATTCATTTTGTTTAAAGACAATATTTCCAATTTCTTTATTCAAAACTTTAATATCAACAACTTCCCTAGTATCTTCATTTTCAACATAACTAGAAACAGAAAGATTGCAATCATTTACTAAAATTTTCTTATTATCAATTAACTTAGAAAAATATTCAACTTCTTTTCTCTCTCTAAAAATTTCTAAAATCTTTGAAATATTATCTTTGCTCAGTTTATTGTTATTTCCACCACGAACAAATTCTTTAGAGGCATCAATAAATAATGTCTTGTTATCTTTCTTACTTTTCTTCAAGACAATGATACAGGTTCCAATTGTTGTTCCAAAAAATAAATCAGAAGGAAGCTGGATTACACAATCAACAAAATTATTTTTAATTAAATAATTTCTAATTTTTTGTTCCGCCCCACTCCTATATAACACGCCTGGGAACTCAACAATTGCAGCAGTCCCATCGACTCTCAAATGATGCAAGATATGCATAGTAAAAGCTAAATCAGCTTTACTTTTTGGAGCCAAAACTCCCGCAGGTGAAAATCTAGGGTCATTAATTAATAATGGATTTGAATCACCTTCCCATTTTGTAGAGTAAGGAGGATTCGAAACAATACAATCAAAGGGCTCTTCATCCAAATGCTTAGGATTAATTAAAGTATTTTCGTGAGCAATATCAAATTTAGCATAATTAATATCATGCAAAAACATATTAATTCTACAAAGATTATAAGTTGTAATATTAATCTCTTGCCCAAAAAAATGTTTAATATTTGTTTCTCCCAAGACTTTTGCAAATTTTAAAAGGAGAGATCCCGAACCGCAGGCAGGGTCATAAACTTTGTTTATTTTCTTTCTGTCTCCAATAGTAATTTTTGCTAAAAGCTCACTTACTTCTTGAGGTGTGTAAAACTCACCACCTGATTTTCCAGCGTTACTAGCATACATAGCCATTAAATATTCATAAGCATCACCAAAAGCATCAATTGTATTATCACTATATTTCCCTATTTGTAAAGACTCAATAGAATCAAGGAGTTTGACTAACTGCTTTTTTCTTTGTTCAACAGTCCCTCCCAATTTATTTGAATTAATATCTAAATCATTAAATAAACCCTTAACATCATTTTCACTATCTCTTCCTTTCGCAGAATTTTCAATATTTCTAAAAACCTTAAATAATGTCTCATTTAAATCAGGGTTATTTTTTGCCTTCTTTCTAACATTTTTAAAAAGTTCACTTGGATAGATAAAAAAACCTTTATCTTCTAAAAGCTCTTCTTTTGCCATTTCAGCCATTTCATCAGAAATTTCCGAATAATCGAAATCCTTCTTTCCAGATTTCCATTCATTTTCATTAGCTTCATGTTCTAAATTCTCACTAATAAACCGATAAAAAAGCATTCCTAAGACATAGCTCTTAAAATCCCAACCATCAACACTACCTCTTAGATCGTTAGCAATACGCCAAATCGTTTTGTGTAATTCATTCCTTTCTTGTTCACTTGTCATACTTATTTCTTGCTGACAACACTATTTAATTCTTTCACAATCTCAACCTCTGCCCAAGTATCCAACTCACAATACTTCTCCAATGCAGTCATAACCTTAGCCCTATCTTCCTCCCCAACCTCATCATAAGTCACCCTCTCATATTCCAGGCTAGCCAACATCCCATTTCCAATATCCAAATCATCATACTTCAAATCAGTTAAAACAGGTAACACATATTTAATCGAAGTA
>CAZZGW010000035.1:0-4812 GCA_964653605.1 Candidatus Woesearchaeota archaeon | reverse complement strand
ATTCATAGTATGCTCTAACAACTGCTGGAGGTATTGTGTCTGTTTCAACTTTGAATGAAATTGTATCATTTGCTGTGTTGCCTCCTTGGTCATAGCATTTAATCCATAAATTATAAGTTGCAGGAGCTAACCAGAAATCTTGTTTATGTGTGTTTGTTGCAAATTCTTCTACGCCATAATCATAAGAAAATCTAATATAACTTCCTTCTATTCCTGTTTCACTATATTCACAAACAGCTTTTCCATTATCTGCACCTGCAAAGGTTTTAACATTTATTTCTACTGGAATATCATCTGTTCTTGAATCTTTAATTATTGTGTTGTTTGGCTCAATAGAATCAATTAACAATGGTTGAGAGCCTTTTAATAAAAGGAGTTTTCCTTCTGAATTCGCATTTCCATTAAAATCTTTACATCTTATGTAGAAACTAGTTTCTTCCCGGTCTTTTAAACCAGTTAAATTTGCTAAACAACTATAAGATATTCCATTTAAATCAGAAGCATCTGTTGGGCAATCATTCATTTCATTTTCCATACTTTCATATTCTATATCTATATGATTCCATTTACATGTTGCAGGTTCATCTGTATATACATTTGTTTCTATGGAATCAATTCCTGATTGTACATAAGTTCCACTAGGAATTGTTGTTGATATTATTTCAGGAGCAGTCCCATCTGGAGCATCATCAACACAATATCTTATTAAATAATCAACTGGATTTTCATTTCCATTTGCATCTTGACATCTTATATAAAATTCATTTTCTTTTCCAGATTCTGCAGAAAGTCCTTCAATTGTAGCAAGGTCACTTGGGCGAGGAATTGCTGTTCCAGGAATAAATAAAGTGTGTTCTTCTACATTTGCACCATTTCCACTCATGAATCCTAGCATCTCACTGAAGTTTGCTGGTCTTTCTACATCTAACATACATTTTGCAATTTCATTTGTTTCTACACCTATTAAAAGATCTTTATATGGAGGAAGACATCCGCCTTTGTATTTTATTTCTACTCCTTTTTCTAAAGGAGAAGGCCCATATTGTATTGGTGAATAAGAATAATCATCTAATAATATATCTTCCATTGGAGTTATTGTTGGGGGATCAATATCATTTGGATTTTCCCAAAAACATCTTTCTTGACCAGGATATTCTGAATTAACAAATTTACATGCCTGACCTAGACTTTTACATTTATATTCAGTGCATGTTCCTGTTTCATGACATAATTCACAATCTTCTCCACCTGCTTGAGGTTGCCATGCCCCACACTGAAGTGTCATAACATCTTGAGAATATAATTCATGACTTATTAACATATGTCCTGCCCATCCAACTAATGCTGCTCCTAAAACAAGTAATGCACCTGGTCCAAGACCTAATCCAGCTATTGTAACTGCAGCAAGTGTAGCCCCAGTTCCAGCTCCAACCCAAATAGTAACTGCTTCAGCATTTGATGTGCTCATTATATTGCTAGCGATTAAATAAGTAAGACCTGTAAGAACAATAGCCTCTACAAATAAAACTACAAATGTTCCCAAACCTCCTTGCCCTCCTTCAAAAAAGTTTTTAAAGAAATCTGATTTAAACCATCCTTTGAAAATGCCTTTGCCAACTTCTTCACCTCCTTTCTTAAAAATACTTTTGAATAAATCATCAGTCACACCAGTCACTTTATTTCCTACATAACCCATTCCCAAACTTTCAAGCCAAGTTGCCAATTTGCCACCTGCTTTTATACTTCCATCCTTATTAAAATCATCTTTTTCTGCTTTATATGTTTCTCCAGTGTCTTGGTTTGTTAATTCATCTCCAGAATTTATTTCAGGCATTTCACGACAACATTTAAGCGCTCCTTCACATTGTCCTATTATTGATTCGTTATAAGTACCACATTCATCCCAACATTGTCCTCCTACCCCACAAGAATTTCCTCCCTCATCTCCTGAAGAACTTGTTGAAACCTCCCCTGTATAACTTACATCTGGCTGAGTATTAAGGTAAGCTTTTGGTTTACAACAAATTTCCCCAGATCCCATCTCACAAACACCAATAACACTTTCCCATTCCCCACCAAATAAATCAGTACAAGAGGGGGCACAAACATATCCACTTTTTTCACACTCGGTTTTTTCAGCACTAACAACCCCAAACTCTCCACCAACCATCCAAGTCATTGCTATAATTCCAATTACTAAAATAAATATTTGTGCAAGTGCAATATTTTTGTTGTTATTTAATTTTAATTTTTTCATTTTTTTTATTTAAAATTTCATTTATATCTTTTTTTAATTTTGGAATATCTTTTTGAATAACTTTCCAAATCCTATCAAGTCGCACTCCAAAATAATGATGTATTAATTTATCTCTTAATCCTGCTATTTTTTTCCATTCAACATTTGGGTATTTATCAACAAAATCAAGTGTTAAGTTTTTTGTTGCTTCTCCAATAATTTCTAATTCCCTTACAACTGCACTTTGAGTTTTTCTATCTTTTGTAAATTTATCTTTAGAAATTCCTTTTGAAAAAGATTCTATATTTTTTATACTCTCTAAAATGTGCTCTATAAATATTTTAGGTTCTTTAATCATATTATTTTTACCTCTTCTTTTAATATTCTTTCTTTCAACATATCGTGAATTTCACTATATTCAATTAAATCAACTTTTCTTTTGAGAGTTTGTTCAATTTCTAATTGCAATCCGATTATATCTAACAAACTAATATCTGCTTTGATTTCAACCAAAATATCAATATCACTATTTTTCTTTTGCTCTCCCCGAGCATAACTTCCAAAAATTCCAGCTCTAACTACATTGTTCTTTTTTAAGATTTTTTTAATTTTGTTTTTCATTTCTTTTTTCATTTAGGTTTTCTCCTTGTTTTTTAAATTCAAATGAATACAAAATCTTGAAAAGATGTTTTGCTTTCATATTCTCCTCCATAAACTAAATCCAATTCCAATTATTAAAATAAATATTTGTGCAAGTGCAATATTTTTGTTGTTATTTAATTTTAATTTTTTCATTTTAAATTGAATTTTCAGAGCCTTCTTTTATTTTTCCTTCAAAAGCAGGTGTTCCTAATCCTGCTAAATCTATTCCATCATATAATATTCCTTTTGTTATATTAGAATGTTTTACTGTTTGCTGGTCTTGTTTTACTTTTGCAATTATTGTTGTTATTTTTTCAGAATCATAGCTTCCTATTTCTCCTATAAAATTATTTGTAATTCCACAATCTCCCATTGCTCTTGCTCTTACTCTTGTAAAATTAAGCCATGTTAAATGAGTATAAAATTCTGGTTTTGGAAATCCTTTTTTATCTTCACGATGTTGATAACAATCAGGAGGATCATTATTACAATCCTCTACCCCCAAAGGACAAACTTCTCCATCTTCTGGAACTATTTCCCCGCCTTTTTCTTTATAACAAAAATGCCCTTTTCTTCTTGATATTGGTGGATCAGCAGACCAACTAGCACTCATCTCATTATTATCCCACAAAGCTTTGATGTCATCTTCATAATCTCTATTCCCTTCTCCCCCATAAGTAGGAATTGCAAAACAATTTGTCTGACAACGAGATTGTCTTTTATATTTGCTATTTTCTCCATTATAACTCCATTTTTCTCCTGTTTCATCACTATCTTCACCAAAATCTTTTCTGTTTTGAAATAAATTAATTTCATAAATAACATTCCTTGTGTCTGTTAATCCCATACAATATGCTTGCCCTGTTTCTTCCCAAAATAAAGTTCCAGGAGCAAATAATGGAACACAAGAACCTTGTTTTTGAGCTCTATTATCATTATCTTCAAATCTTTCACCTTGATTATAAGTTTGACCTTCATCTACATCACCTCCAACTTTATCTCCACTTAACCAATAACAATCATCAACTGCATTACATTCATCTTTAGTTGTTTTATTTATAAAACAAGTTTTATAATTATTAATATCACAAAAAGCAGTTGTTTTAGGTCCACCAATTCCTGAATGAACAACTTCTTTACATATTTGCTCTCTCTGATCTTTACATGGAACTTCAAGAACTTCTCCTTCATAACATTCAAGTTTTACATATCTACTTCCAGGAAGATTATATTTTTCAGGATTAAACATTAAATCTTTAGAAATTAAATAATTACCAATTTCATTTATTTGAATATGTGGAAATGTTCCATTAGTTTCAGCACACCAACTTTCTGTATTTTCATAATGTTCATTTTTATATTCACAACTTAAATCCCCACAAACATGTTCATCATTATCTTGATTTTGTGGATGAACATCTCCTGACTGGGGGCTTCTGCATTTAGTACTAGAATAATAATCACAATTTCCACAAACTTTTCCTGCTGTATTTAAACTACTTGAAGTTACAGAATTACAAACTTCAGAAGGTTTTTGAATATAAGTCCAATAATCATGACTAGCAGGTTTGGTATATAAACCAGAATTAAATACATTTAATCTATTTCCACAACTATCTTCATAATAAACTTTATCCTTATAACAAATTGTTTTTTTTGTTTTTACACAATTTGTATCTAAACTATCAGCAGTACATAACATATCTTTATGGAATTTTATTTCCACATCACTTCCAGAAACATAATTATTTAATTTACCAACCAAACTTTCCGAATTATCTTGATTACAATTTTTTCCGGAAATCATTGCACAGGTTGTTTCATATTCTGTTTTAATAACACATGCCCCTAATTCTTCTGAAAGAGATAAAGAAAGACATTCATTAGAATCAGTTATATCTCCTCTAAAATTATAACTTACCCCATATTCTGAA
>CAZZGW010000034.1:0-5076 GCA_964653605.1 Candidatus Woesearchaeota archaeon | reverse complement strand
CGTTCCATCGTAACTTAATACGCTCGTCTCTATCTCAGAGCCCTACCTCACAGCACCTAGGATTTCCCTAGCGACTTTATAATGGTGTCCGGACCTTCCTCAGAAATCAGAATTCATATTTTTCAATTCTTGACAATTTAATGTCAGATTCCCGATAGTTAACTACCTGACTTACAAAAATTAGAGGTTTTTTATGTATATAAGTGTTTCTGTTACCACCTTAAAAGGACATCAAATAGAAAGACTTATAAGGCAAAAATAAGTTTAATGTTACATGACAAAACAACCAACACTAAAACAAAAAGTATTGAATCAAAAAGGAAGAAGAAAAAAGATTCATAGAGGATTACATAAGTTAATCGATGGATTAATAGAATTATCAAAAGAAAATGAATTTTACAATAAAGTCCCTTTTCAAAACAAATTATTAGCCTACAATGCCTATCTTAATCTTGCAGAAGAAAATGGCTTGTCCAAAGATAAATACCAAGATTATTTTGCAAATAATTTTTAACATTCCAAGAATATCTTTATAAATTCTTTTTCCCCTAACTAATAATGGGTGTATTTTATCATTGGGGTTTTGGAATTCTCTTAATGGTTCTTTGCTCATATATTATAGCAAAAGCTTGCAATCTCTTTGAAGCTTCAACAGAATATCTTGGAAGAGATATGAATGATGGAATAAAAGGGGCAACATTAAATGCAATTGGATCTTCAATGCCAGAATTTCTAACGACAGTATTCTTTTTAGTTTTTGCAACCCCCCAAAATCTTGGGAGAGATTTTGCTGCGAGCCTTGGAGGGAATACAGGTTCTGCAATTTTTAATAGCATAGCTATTCCAGGTTTAGTTTTGCTAGTAACTTTTTTTGTTGTGAGAAGTGTCATAAATGTAAAAATCTCTAAAAAAGTAATACTGAGAGATGGTCTTTTTTTAATTGGAGCAGAAATTCTCCTCCTAGTTTTATTATCTAGTGATTATGTTACTCATTGGCATGGATGGATATTTACTGGATTTTATTTAATTTATTTGGGTTATTTAATCCGCTCCCATAAAAAATCAAAATCAATAAATAAAGAAAGTTTCTTTAAGCAAGATTTGTGGTATGAAAAATTTATACATTCAAAAAAAATAAAAAAAGGTCGGAGAGCAACATGGCTCTTAGTCTTAGCAGTGATTATTCTTTCAATATGTGCCGCTGGTTTAGTTGAAGGGACAAAACTCATTGCTGAAAGCATTGGAATTAACCCAATATTTATAGCATTAATTCTTGTAGCTGCTGCAACAAGTGTTCCAGATTTAATTATTTCATTAAAAGATGCAAAAAAGGGAAATTATGATGATTCTCTTTCAAATGTGGTTGGTTCAAATATTTTTGACATCACTATAAGCATGGGATTGCCGTTAGCAATTTATCTTTTAGTTACTGGCCAAAAAATAAATTTTATTGAAGCAGGGTCAAATTTAATTGATATCCGAATCTTTCTTGTAATAATAACAGTTATTGCACTTGCAATATACTACTTTGCAAAATCCCTAAGGAAAAGGCACGTTTTTATTTTAATGGGGACTTACATTATCTTTATTTTATATTCAATTGGGGCAGCGCAATATAATGCAGGGATTGAAACAACTATCTCAAATTTATCTGGGGCGTTTATTGATTGGTTAAGGCAACCAGGAGGTATTGAAGAGATATTAAAATGCCTAGGAAATAAAATGACTGGAAATTGGTAAGAATTTATACAAAGCTCTTTTAATTAAATATAAAAATACAATTTTCCTAAATTATTGATGGAAAGAGAGGTACCCTTACACTATTATACTAAGTCTAACAAAAGTTTGTTTAAAGAACTAAATACTTCTGCTGAAAATGGACTAAGTTCTGAAAAAGCAAAAGAACTTTTAGCCAAACATGGTAGAAATGAAATAAAACAAATTAATAAGTTAAAGCCATTTAGAATATTGCTTGAGCAATTTAATTCTTTTTTGATCTATATCTTATTAGCATCATCCATTGTAATGTTTGCAATTGGGAATTTAGTAGACGCAATAGTAATCTTTATTATTATTTTGTTAAATGCAGGAATTGGATTTTTTCAACAGTATAAAGCAGAAAAAGCAATAATTTCATTGCGTAAAATGATGGTTCCAAAATCCACTGTTCTTCGTGAGGGGAAAGTTGCGGAAATTCCATCATACAAATTAGTTCCAGGAGACATCATATTATTAGAACAGGGGAATAAAGTAAATGCGGATTGTGTTTTACTTGAGGCTGATGATTTTAAAACAAATGAAGCAATCCTCACAGGAGAAAGTCTTCCTGTTAATAAATCAGCAGATAAGTTGCATGAACAAACATCTTTATCAAAAATAAAAAATATGGTTTTTACGGGAACTCAAGTTGTTGCTGGTTCTTCTAAAGCACTGGTTCTTGCAACAGGAATGAATACGGTGTTTGGCCAAATTGCAGAAACACTCCAAGAGATTAAAGAACAAAAAACACCAATGCAAAAACGTCTCGATAAATTTTCTAAACAATTAGGGATGGTAATCTTTGGATTAATCGCATTGATTATTCTTGTAGGTTTAATTTCTAACTCTGATTTAGTAGAATTGTTTATGACTGGAGTTGCCCTCGCTGTTGGAGCAATTCCAGAAGGACTTCCTGCTGTTCTTGCAATTGCTTTTTCAATTTCTTCCACAATGCTCTCCAAAAAGAATGTTATAATAAGGAAACTTCCTGCTGTAGAGACTCTTGGGAGCGTAACGGTAATATGTACGGATAAAACAGGGACACTAACCCAAGAACAAATGACAATACAAGAGATATTCTCGGATAATATGTTTTTCAAAAAGAAAGGAAAGAATTTAATTTTCAAAGGAAAAAATTTCAAAATAAAAGATAACAAAGCACTATATTATCTAATGAAAACTAGTCTGCTTTGTAATAATGCCCGTTATGAGCTTACTGCCAAAAAATATTCTTTTGTGGGGGATCCAACAGAGCAAGCGTTAGTGATGAATGCTCTTGATTTAGGTTTTGATAAAAGAGAATTAATTGAGGATGAACCCTCTGTCAAGAAATTTGAGTTTGATTCTAAAAGAAAAATGATGAGCATTGTTAGAGATAATAAAAGAAACTTGACAATGTACACAAAAGGAGCCCCAGAAAAACTTCTAGAAAGATGTTCGTTTGAATTAGTTAATGGAAATATAAAAAATTTAAACGAATCAAGAAAAAAAGACCTTTTAGAAAGTTCAAGAAAGATGGAAAGGGAAGCACTTCGTGTTTTGGGTTTTGCCTATAGGACCTTCTCTAAAAAAACAGAAATAAAATCAATGAAGGAAGAAGGATTAATCTTTACGGGGTTTGCAGGAATGATTGATCCACCAAGAAAAGAAATTAAGAAAGCAATTGATGAATGCAAAAAAGCAGGGATCGTGGTAAAAATGATTACTGGAGACTCCCCTATAACCGCCCATGCAATAGCAACACAAATAGGGATTGAAGGAGAAATAATGATTGACTCGGAGCTTCAAAATCTAAAAGATTCAGAACTCCTAAAGAGGATGGATAAAACTGCAATCTTTGCTAGAATTACTCCCCATCAAAAATTAAGAATCACTAAGCTACTTCAAGAAAGCGGAGAAATCGTGGCAATAACAGGGGATGGAATTAATGATGTCCTTGCTCTCAAGTCTGCAGATATTGGGATTTCAATGGGAATAAGGGGAACTGACGTTGCAAGAGATGTTTCCGACATTGTTTTAATTGACGATAATTTTGCTTCTCTAGTTGAAGGAGTAAAGCAAGGAAGGCGTACATATGACAATATAAAGAAATTTACAAAATATCTTTTATCAGTTAACTTTAGTTCTATGTTCTTAATATTAATTTCAATCCTAATTGGATTTCCTCTGCCTTTATTGCCTTTGCATATTCTTTGGATTAATCTTATAACAGATTCTTTCCCTGCTCTTGCTCTTGTATTTGAAAAACAAGAGAATGTTATGAAGAGGAAACCTCGTCAGGAAAAAAGCATTTTAGATAGTATATGGATATTTATATTAGTTGTAGGAATTTTCTCGTTACTGATAAAGTTATTCATATTCTTATATACTATAAACGCTGGATGGTCTATAGAGAAAGTAAGAACGTTTGTAATGACGACGGGAATAATGTTTGAACTTTTCTTTGTATATTCTTGCCGTTCTAATACGCCATTACTAAAGAAAGGAATCTTTTCAAATAAGTGGCTTAATTATGCGGTATTATTTTCAATACTTGCCCACATAGTATTGCTTTACACCCCGCTTGCAGGGATATTTAAGTTAGTACCATTAGCATTAAGTGATTGGCTATTCATCTTGCCTTTTGCGTTATCCGGACTAGTTGTATTCGAAATTGTAAAATACTGTAAGAAATGTAATAAAAAGATTAAATCAGGTTAATTAGCCAAACGAGGATAAGTCCTACTCCTGCTCCAAATAAACATCCAGCCATTTTTCCTAGGGAAGTTGATAGAGCAGTCCTCATGTTATCTATTTTAAAATCTCTTTGATGTTCTGCAATGTGTCCTTCAAATAATCCTCCAATACCATCAGTAATGGTATTTCCTGCTGCTCCACCAATAACCGCTCCGGGAATTCCACCTAGTCTCCCGCCTAAAACTGCCGCAAATATTAATATTCCGTTATCAATTACCCCAAAGATTATATCTGGGTAAACCGCACGGAATTTTATTTTTGCCAATTTGATAATGCCCAAACTAATAAATCCCACAATAATAAATGCAAAACCAATTATTTTTTCATTATTTATAAAGTAAGCACTAATGCCAATAACAATAATAGACAATATTACAAAATTAGAAAAAGCCTTTAGAAATTTAAATTCCATAGGAATCTTCTTCTTTTTTCCTCTAACCTCTTTTTTCACCATTTATTTACCAATATTCTTTAGTTTAAAAATATATTTTTTAGAATAAAAATGAACAAAAAATAAACACGGAAATCCCAACTTGCAACGCTTTCTCAGGTATAAATAAAAAATGAGGCTTTTAGTAACTC
>CAZZGW010000033.1:0-5228 GCA_964653605.1 Candidatus Woesearchaeota archaeon | reverse complement strand
AACTTTAGAGACTGCATATCCTTGATTCAATAATTTTTCAATTTCTTTTTTAGTACATTTGCTTTTAGGAATTTTAGTTTGTTTTCTTCCCTTAATTTTGTAACATTTGATTACCATTTTACTTATTTCTCCCTCTACCTTTTTTTTCTGTTTCTTTACATCCACTCCTTCCACGATTAGCTCTTACTCCTCTTCCTGAACCATCTCGTTTAGGTTTTTCTTTGGGCATTTTATTTCTTTGGGATTTTATATCCTTTCCCCCTTGCTTTACTTAAACTAATTGCTCTTCCTTGTTTCTTTGCTTTTTCTTTTGCACCTCTTCCCAAATAACATTTTCCAGACTTTCCATATTTCCAACCAGATTTCTTTTTACTTTGACATTTCATTAAAGGCATAAAAACATTAAGAAAAAGTAATTTATAAAAGATTTGTAAAAAAATTATTTACAAGAATTAAATTTCAAATATACTCCATCGTTTGTCCACACAAACCATCAAACAATTTTTAGAGCCATTAGGAAACCTATGTTTACAAAATTTTATATTATCTCCAATCAATGTATAACTCCATCTTCCATTTTCTTTTTTAATTTCAAATAAATCTCCTTCCATTTTTTTTATTCTACTTTTGACTAACATATGTTTTGCTCTTTTTTCAGAATCATTTTTACAATTTGGAAAAAGTCTAATTGTTATGGTCCAAGTTGTTATTTCTTCATTCTCTTTAAGTTTATAAAAGTTTTTTAAAATAGAAATATCAAGTTCATCAAGAATCATTGAATATACCCTCTATTTTTTTCTTTGGATTCATCTTCAGATTCATTTGTATTTTCATCAATTATTCCACAATTTGGACAAAACTTTCTTCCATAATTTATATCTTTTAACTTTGTTCCACAATAAGGACAATTCATTTTAAATTTTTCTTTAACCAGCCTTTAATAAAATCTTCTGACTTAACTCCAACAAATCCACTAACAATTTTTCCATCTTTAAACATTTTTACATTTGGTATTGACATTATTTCATACTCTTCACTTATTTTTGGAACTTTGTCTACATTTATTTTTATTAATCTAAATTTTCCCTTAAAATCTTTTATTACTTCTTCTAAGATGGGAGAGAGAGTTAAACATGGCATACACCATTCTGCCCAAAAATCTACAACTAAAGGAATTTCTTTTGATTTTTCTATAACTTCTTTTTTAAAATTTTTATCTGTGATTTTCATTTTTTTTATTTAAAACAACCTCGATTGTTATTTTTTTTTGTCTTCTTCCATTCTTTATAACCATTATATTTGGGAAATCTATATAATTTATTTCTCCTTCAATACCAAGTTTTTTGGAAAATTCATCCTCATTGAATACATACTTTTTATATTCATAATTACTTTCCATTATGCACTTGATTTTAATTTCATATTCTTTTCTGTGACTCCTAAAATTTTAAGATATTCTAAATATAATTTTTTATACTCTTCTGCTAATTCTTTTGCTTTTTCCATATCTTTCATAGATAAATATCTTGTAATCAATTCTTGACAAGTCATTGCTTTTCCACAGATATGTTTAATTCTGCACCAATTTTGGTTTTTAATGCCTTCTGTAATTTTATCTGCAACAAATGTTCTAAGTCTTCTTGCTTCTTCTAAATCTTTTAAATCTTGTTCGTTTCCTGTAGACATATAATTTCCGAGGCAATGACTTTCATCAGCAACTGCGTGACATAAAAAAACAAAAGCATCTTCTAGTAATCCTACATCTTTCTCTGTTATTTTTTCTTTTTTAAACATTTTCATCTTTTTCTCGTACAACAAGCATCAAGGAATTTTTTAAATGATGTTTCTTCTCCTAATCCACTTCTTGTAACCTTTGTTTTATTTAATACTTTAAATATAACGAACAATATGATTATAAGTGTTACTATTCCAATTAAGACCCATACCATTTTAAATTAACTTCAAAAATCTGAAGGGGTTTTAGCACATTTTCCAACCAATCTATCAACAACTTTTTTCTCTAGTTTCTCAAATTCTCCTGGATAATGTTCTTCCATATCTGTTACAATAGGGTTACAATCTCCATCTACTCTTGCTTTCAAACTTGCTAGTTCTACTTGTGTACCATCTTTGTTTTTCTTAAAGCTGTGACAAACTAGTTCTTTTGTGTTAGGGTCTTGTCTACACTTGAATTCTGATTCTTTAGCCATGTTTTCCTCCTTTCAATTATCTGAATCTTATTTAATTTCATTTTAAAATATAAAATCCTCCTTTAGGTATGTTTCCAAAAAGATTTTTAATTGTTCTGCCCAAACAACTCCAGTAATCAGAATCCCATTTAGATATAATAATGGATAATCCTGAAAATCTTCGTCACTAAATTTGTCCATAATTGGGTGAGATTTAAAACCAAATTCTTCCCATTCAAAGCAATCTATTATTTTAATCTTTTTTTCTTTTGGTAGTCTTAAATTTATTTTTGGAACTACTCTCAAGTATTCTAAGCAACCTGGACAGCCTTGTTGAATTAATAATACTCTTGTCATCTTACTTACTACGAAATTTGACAACCCCCATTTCTATTTTACCAATAACAGGAAATTCTAATTCTTTTTCTGTTTTATCATATCCTGAAATCCCAAGGACTTCTCTAAAAGAATGTATCCTTTCTGGGGTATATCTGTAAGTCTTAACTTTTAAATTTCCAAGGGAATCATAGTAATATCTTTCAATTATCTTGTTTGAATCATCTTTAATTCCACTTTCAAATGCAACTTCTGAAAACTTTATTATATAAAAGTCATCTGGATAATCTATTTCTTTCTTTCTTTCTCCAAAAATAAATTTAAATATTTTAATCATCTATTTCTTTGACCTCCTCATCATTTTCATCATCACTTTCTTCACTTTCTTCACTTTCTTCACTTCCTAAACCTTCTAAGTCTTTTAAACCTTTTTCTTCAAATGGTTTCTTAACTTTCCCAAGAGTTGCTATCATATCTTCTGGTTTTGGTAATATTTTTCTAGATATATCTATGCTTGGTTTTTCTTTATAACCTAATCTACTTGCATTTGCCCTTACAGTTACAAAAATAATTCCAAAATATTTTTCAATACTCTCAAACTTTTTTTTATTTGCCCTAACTATTGGAGTGTAAATTAAAAAATCATATGTCGTTTTTAAGTCCCCAGAAAATTTTAACAAAGTAGTTATTCCAATAGAACCCTCTAATCTGTCAGTTGGCTTCTTTTTTAAATCCCCCATTATTGCTCCCACATCTTCATCAAATTTCATTTTCCATCCCATAGTCAAAATCTTATCTTTATCTTCTTTTTGTAAAATAATTTCATCTATTCTTTCATCTATTAATGTGGCAAACCTACTTATTATTTGGAATAAATAATTTTTTGCTTCTTGTAAGTCGACTTTTATTTCATTTATATTCTGATGGGGGTTGACATCCACATAATCTAAAAAATCTTCAGATAAATCAACAATCTCTTTTAAATCTTCTTCAAGTTCTGTAGGGCACCCTTCTAAAAGAATATCTGGTTCAGTAAGCATCTTTTAACCTCCTACTCACCAAATTTAACACATAATCATATCTACTTGGATTTATGAAATAGATTGCTTTTCTGTAAGGTCTACTATCTGTTTTTACATATTCAACATTGATTAACCCTCCTCTTTTTAAGAATTTTATAGTATTGCTTACTTGAGATGTTGATAATCCTGTATTTTCTACTATGTTTTCCTTATTATTTTTCTTATTTTGAACTAAATCATATAAAATTCGTGTGGTATTTTTAATTTTCATATTTATTTTATAGTTGTGGGTTTTATAGTGGTAACAATTGTTACTATAATAGGAAGTTACTACTATAAATACAAAAAAAATTAGGTAGTTTCTTTTTGTGGTTTTTCCTCTGAACTTTCAAAACTTCTTTCCCTAAATAATCCTTTAGTTTTCCTTAGTCTTTTTAAAACCTCATCAAATCTTAAAGTTACTCCCTCATCTTTTGCCTTTGTTCTTAACTTTGTTAATTCATCCTCAATTTCTCTTATATTATCTTCTTGAATAACTCCTATTTGTCTCATCTTAGTTAATTCGGTTTCTGTGTCTCTCCACATTTCTTCTATTTTAGATACTGTTTTTGCTGTTTTTACTCTTTCTGCTCTTGCAACTTGCCCACTATTTTCATTTGCTTGACTAGACAATTCTAATTCATTAAGCCTATCTTGTTGTTTAATAATTGTTTCTTCTGCTTCTTCCAAGTCAATAAATCCTTGTTGTATCATTGCTTCTTTTTCCTTTAATAATTTATAAAAAGGTCCTTTCTTTGCCTTAGAATATCTAAACCCTTCTTCTTCTCTGATTATTTTAGGTGCATCCCACAGCATTAAATTTTCTACATACCCTCCATCTTTATCTAAATTAACTGGAATTTTCATTGCCTTTATATCTCCTGCTAGAGCCCCAATACTTTGAAATAAATCTTTTAATTCTCTTGTACCTAAAATCTTTTGATTCTTATTATTTAAAATAACAAATTGGTTTCCTAAAAATCCAAAATCTCCAAATTTTGATAAGTTTGTGGACCTGTCAAAAGTAGTTACTCTCAAATTATCTCTAAAATTTTTATCTTGTAAATATTTAATGAAAAAAGATTTCAGTGAAAAGAATTTTTGAACATCTTTTTTATCTAATTGTTTTTTGTCTGCTTGAAGATATTCTTTAATATGTTCTTCCTCTTGTTTTTGTTCTTTTAATCCTTTTAAATTAGAGATTTCTGTTTTTGACTTAGCAAGGTTTGCTTGTAACTCTGCTATTTGGTTTGATTGTCCTTTTATTATATTGTGTGTTTTAACAGAATCTTGATTTACTTCATATTTAATTATCTTTTTTTCTTTCTTCCCAAAACCAAGCCAATCAAGAAGTCCCATTATTCCCCCTCACCAAGTTGAATTTCCATTTTTCTTTCTGGTTTTTTACTTCCCTTAAACTTCCTAACGATTGCCACAACCAGAATTAGAACAACAAGGATTCCGACTATTATTCCTATAGTCATTAATATCCCAGACCAATTATTTTTCTTTGCTGTTAATGTTAATGATTGTATAGTATACCCTTCTACTGCTGGTATGTTTAAAATGCTTGTGTCGTCAAAAATTACTTCATCGGAAATTCCAGCAATAAATTTTAAAGGTAATCCTGCGAAAGTAGCAT
>CAZZGW010000032.1:0-5352 GCA_964653605.1 Candidatus Woesearchaeota archaeon | reverse complement strand
AACAGGAGTTTTTAAATATTCTTTTTTGATTTTTTACGTTTTCTTTACACCCACGGCGGTAATTTAACTTGGGTTACCATAGCACCAGCTTTCTGCTATTTGAGTTATTTCATCTATAGTTGCAACTCCATCCCCTACCTCATGAGCATACTGCAAACAATTGCTATAAGGGCTGTTTTCCAAATTTGGTGGATACTTTTTTAGTAAATCAAACATATACCTTTGTTCTATAGGGTTTCGTCCAGAACCAAATCTATAAGAAGGGTCTGATTGTTTTGGAATAATTTCGTTTTGCAATATATCCCAGGGTATTAATAATTCTTTAGAAGGTATGTTTCTTCGTATTGTATTCCCATAAATATTATCTCCATGAGAAATATAACCAATCTCAGGAACAATCAATTCTCCATGCCCCCCAACAAACCAATTTTTTGATGCAGGATTATATCTATAATAGGCTGGAATATTAACTGCTGTAATCAGATTTGCCATCATTTGAGATGATGCGTGGCATCCCATAATTGAATTGGTTTTTAACATATCCCTAAGACATCCTATCCCCCCACTAGTTCCCATAGCATGATTATATCTTCTTAAACTATCAATTATTGCACTAACTGTATCTATTTTGGTGCTATTTATATAATTTTCAACATATAGATAAGTATCTATTGGATCACAATCAGGAATATATTCATTAGGATTATATTTAAAGATTATTGTTAAATCCTCATTTGAATAATCTTTTAACTTCCACGAAACGATATTGTTTTGATCAATCCAAATAGAACGAGCTATTTTTGCTGCTTGAATTTTATTGATATCTTCGTCTAAACTAATTTTGCCTGTGGTATTTAATTCATTAAACTCAGAATAAAAATAAGATTTTGTAGCAGAATCCAAATTGTCAATATAATTTTTCACCAAGGGATTTGCAGATAAATAATTATCTAAGATAGGAGGGATACATGTTTGAGAAGTTGCAGGTTTATTAGTTATAATATCGCAATTATTAGAATCAGTTACGGTTCTTGTTTGAGCTCCTTCTGAACAAGAGGACCAAGAACCTATAATCCAATTAGGCACACAGACGGGGGGAGTACAGATACCATTAATACAATTTTCTGTTCTTTCACATTCTCCACATAATTGCCCACATCTCGATTCTATTCCACATTGCAATCCAATGCAATTAGGGATACATTCTTCATCGGATATATCCTTTATATTACCTCCCTCTTCATATTGTATGCCTTTTCTTTTATCTGAAGAGAATACATGGATATCAGACACTTTTCCTATCTTGTTTTGTCCATCTGATAATACTAATATTGGAGCAATTGACACCCATTTTACTTTTTCTGCAATTAACTCTATTGGAATAATAATAAATTGTTCAGTAGCTTCTTTATCTACAATATCTATTAACATCCTTTCTAATTTTTCTCCGTCAGAAAGAGTAAATTGTATTGCAATAATTTCTTCTGTTCCAGTATTCATTCCAATGTCAATAGAAAAACTTTTACATAAACAAATCTATGACGAGGAAGAACATTATAAAAGAGCTGAATGTGGGGATTGTAAAAAAATTATTAAGAAAAAAGCTGTAAGATTACATTCCTTTTCAAGATATAGTTCTGAATGGTCTAATGTTCAAGCTCTTATTTCTATCAATAAGAAAAAGCTGAAAACTATTTTAAGAAAATTAAGGAGAGTGAAATGTTTTGTTATTTCTTTTCCTTTAATTCCAGAATACTTTAGATCAACAAAACCAGAGCTCATAAAAGTTATTAATCTTTTTTTTAAAGAATTAAGAAAAGCAGGAATTGATTTTCCATCTCTCCAGGCAATAGATTTAAAACTTGAAAATAATCTATGGCAAGTCCATTTTCACTTTATTGCACCTCCATTAGAGCAGAAGAAATTTGACGTAAGAGTCTGGCATAAGTTAAGAAAAAAAGTTATAGAGAAAACAGGCCAAGAATTTACAGTGAGCATAGATAAATATAAAACTAAAAAACAAGTGATTGGATATTTTGCTTTAATGTTGTCTGGAAGATATACTTTTAATGAAAAACATCACGGGTCAAGTTTAAATGAAATGGTTATTCCAATTGAATATCTTGTTAATTTCTGGGGAATGAGAAGCTATGCAATTAGGGGAAAGAGAGATAATCAATTAATGGATTTTGATAAAGCTTGGTTTGATTGGCTATGTTCTACTACGTGCTTAACAATTCCACAAATCTGTCCATATTGCCACTCAACCAACATAAAACTCAAATTAAATGAGTTAGAGGTCAAGAAGCCACCTGATCGCACACCAGAAGCCCCTAAATTTGTAATAGAATACATAAAATTTTGAGAATGAAAAACATACAACAAATGAAAATGGAAGAGAAAGAAGATCAAGCCAGGTTACAGGCAGAAGAAGATTTTAACAGCCTCTTTAATCCTGAAGATATTTTTTTAGATAAAAATTATTGAAAAATCAATAAGTTTTTAAATGGAAAATTATATGAAATACTGAGGTGTTGGCACCTCAGAAGTCTAATTCTGGGAAAATAAATTGAAAACAATAAATAAAATATTGGTCACAGGATTAATTGGTCTAGCTAGTCTTTTACCTGTGAAAAGTTTAGAAGCTCAAATAAATGGGAATGTCGAATATATTTTATCAGAAAAACTGGATAATTCTTATGCTAGATTAAATTTCTTTTATGGAGATATTAAAAAAATTAAAGGTTTTTCATTCTTAGAATTATATCATGGTCAAAAAGGATATTTTGGTAAGACTAGTTTGGAAAAACAAATAATTCCAAGAGTTAATGCAATAGCACAGCCAACATATATTAGTGAGCCATTAACAAAAACAGGTTTAGGAACAAGTATTAATGCTATTAAAACAAAAAATAAGTCATTTCTTAATTTACAAGTTCTTCCAGTTTGGATTTCAAAAAAATTCAAGAAGAATAAAAATGAATTTGTTTTAGGATATTCTGCAAAAGTTAATCTTCCAAGGGATTTTTTCTTATTTGGTTTTGGGCAAATGAATATTGCGAATAAAGAAGGTCCAACATGGAATTACGGGGAACTTACAGCTGGAAAAAATATTAAAAAATGGAGTTTTGGATATAACCCTGCTTTAATAAATAGAGGGCAAGGAAAAGCAATTCCGAAGTTGGAACATAGAGCATATGTTAGTGCCAAATTTTAATTTACTTTTGATAGCTTGCAATAGTTTCACCCCATATGGATTTATTTTTACTTGTAATAACTTCTCCTAAAATCAACAAAGGAATGTGGCGAAGCCCATTCCGACTTGATTTTATTCTCCATTCCGATAACACATACTTAATCCCATACAAAGTAAAGCTTTTTATAATCTTAACTCATATATGAATTATGGCAAAATCAAGAGAAGAGATAAACCATAGCTATTATATGAGAAAAGTTAAACCATTTAGGCAGAAAAAACAGCCTGTTGGTTATAATAGTTTTGTCTGCCCAATTTGTAAGAGAAGGAGCTTTATGAGAAATTTAAAATACACTCAACCTTTTAGTGTGGATCTTGTTTATTTTGCAGGAGATAAGGGTATCAAATGGTTTAAAGGCAAGTTTGATCCTGATCAGAAAAAACTTATTATTCAATTAATTAAAGTTAAATTAATCGAAGCTGTTAGAGAGTTTGGATTAACAGCTGAAGATTTGGGGCTTGTGAGTGTGGAATATATCAGGGCTGAATCTCCAATAAGAGAAAAATCTTCTGTAACTTTTTACTCTACTCCAAGAATTTCAAGCTCAATAAATAATAAAATTGGAGGTGCAAGATATGGCTGAAAGAATAAAACCTGAATGTATTGAATGGAGCTCTGAAGGAAGTTGCGTGAAGTGGAGATTTTCCGAAGAGGAAGGTATGGTTGCAGATTTGAAAGCTTGTAAATTAAAAGAAAAAGAAAAAACCATAAAAGAGATCAAGCGTGGCTTTAAAGTAGAGGAATAAAATAAAAAATTCAAATGAAAAAATTGTTATCTAAGAAATACCGAGAGAGAAATGAAAAGATTAATAGAAAATTAGCTGGACATAAATCAACAGCTACGAGAAATTATAATCAAAAAATAAAACAACTTTTAAATACTAAAGGATCTTAAAAATAAAATGAAAGGGGTACTACAACAAGCAGATATTCTTGAACAGAAAAATTTAAGTAATCCTAATTCTTCTAATAATTGTTGTGGTACTGGGGGTTTTCCTCTGGATAACTCCCGCCCATATTCACAAGAGAGATTACTTCTAAAAAAACAATTAATAAAAATTCTCAAGGATAGAAGAACTTGGTTTAAGAAAAAAGAGAAAGGAAATAATATTTATATTCCTCCTGAGAATTTGTCTTTAGAACTTTTTGATTTTGAAGAAATTGAAAAACAATTAATAAAAAAACTTTCGTTCTCTTCATAAACCTTTTCTATATATAAATTAACTATATCACCATCTATATTTTTGAATTCTGGTGCTGGTTTTATAATTAAAATATAAAAGAGGGATATAGCCAAAATAAATGAACCCCCAATTATAATTAGAGGGAGATTAATTTCTCTGCCCTTTTTTTTCATAGAAGAGAAATAACTTCTTCTTATTTAAACTTTTCAGTACGCCCACGCCGAACTGTAAGGGTGTAGTATTTTTAGAATCATAAGTGAGAAGACAACCGAAGCCACCTCCTCACTTCTCCGAGGAGGTTTGAGTTTTTAAACTTTTGGTTTGAAAAATATTATATACATTGTGACTACTTTTTCTTTATGAAAAAAATACTATTAATAATTTTTTAAAAAGATTTTTTAGCACCTTCTTTAATTGCTTTTTCTGCATTATCTTTAGATATTATAGCACACATTTTACATCCACATTTACAGGTTCCTTTAGCCATATATCCCCCCCTTGCAGTTTGAACAATTTCTGGGTTTTGTATCTCCTTTTGTGCTTTACATTTCATACATCTTCCTACTACCATTTTTTCACCTTTTTTATTTAATTAATATTTTATTAAGTGAATTTGTTTTTTTAAACCTTTATATTTTAGATTTTGCTTCTGGGAATTTTTCAATTTGAATTTTTTTGTATCCCAACAAACATTTTAATAGCATAAAAAGTAAATGTAAGAAAAATTATTATCAAAATATTAAAAAAATCATTCCAAAAGATAATTTCATTTGTCCTCTTTTATTACCAATATATACAATAAAATATTGGAACTTATAAATTTTTATTAAGAATAAATTATCCTTACTTATAAAATATCAAAAGGTCTTACAACTATGCTACATTGGTTAAAATCAGGACGTCTTCCTCCT
>CAZZGW010000031.1:0-5413 GCA_964653605.1 Candidatus Woesearchaeota archaeon | reverse complement strand
ATGAAATTAAAAGATATGAAAAACTGGGGGCCTGAAATTGAGAAGCCCATTGTTGAGAGGTGGAAAAAGGAGGAGAAATTTAGGTTAAATCCAAAATCCAATAGGAAAATTTATTCTATAGATACCCCCCCACCCTATGTTAATGCCCCAATACATATTGGACAGGCAGTTACTTATTGTTATATGGACTTCTTTGCAAGATTTAAGAGAATGAAAGGATTTGATGTGCTTTTTCCTTTGGGACTGGATAGAAATGGTTTGCCAATTGAAATGGCTGCTGAGAAAAAGTTTAATATTAATCCTTTTAGAGATGGAAGAGACAAATTTATTGAAGCTTGCCATAAATTACTTCAGGAAACTTCAACAGAGACTCAAGATACTTTTGCTAAACTTGGAATTTCATTTACTTCATATAAAGAAGGAAAGCATATAGGATCTGTTTACAAAACAGATAAAGAAGCATATAGAAAATTAACTCAACAAACATTTTTAGGTTTGTTTAAGAGAGGATTAATTTATGAAGATAAAAGAGTAAACAACTGGGATCCTAAACTTCAAACAACAATTGCTGATTCTGAAATAGAGTATAAAGAACTTCAAAGTGAATTTGATTATGTTACTTGGAAAATTAAGGAGACTGGACAGGACATGATTATTGGAACTACAAGGCCTGAATTAATTTGTACGTGCGGGATGGTAATTTTTAACCCTGAAGATAAAAGATACAAGAAAATTGATGGGATGACTGCCGTTTCGCCTATTTTTGGAAAAGAAGTTAAGATTCAAGCACACCCTCTTGCAAAAATGGACAAGGGCACTGGTTTAGCTATGATGTGTTCTGCAGGTGATTTAAGTGATATACAATTTTTTAGGGAGATGAAAATTAAACCAATGATTGCAATAAACCAGGATGGGAAAATGAATGATCTTGCTGGTCCTCTAAAGGGATTGAAAGTTAAAGATGCTCGTGAGAAAATCCTTTCTTTACTTAAGGAAAAGAAGTTAATTGTTAAACAAGAAAAGATTGTTCACAGGACCCCTATTTCTGAAAGATCTGGAGCTGAAATTGAATTTATTAGTATGCCAGAATTTTATTTGAAGCAAGTCGATTATAAGAGTGCTATTAAAAATATCTCCCAGAGAATAAAATTTTATCCTGAAACTGGAAGAAAGATTTTAGATGATTGGATTAAATCTGTTTCAATTGATTGGCCTATCTCAAGAAGAAGATTTTATGCAACACCGATTCCTTTATGGACAGCAGAAATCAATAAAAAGAAAGCATATGCATTAGCAGAAGAGGGGAAATATTCTGAGCCTTGGAAAGAAAAACCAAAACCAAAATATGAAGTTTATCAGGAAGGTAAAAAAATTGGTCAGGTTAAAGATTTTAAGGATGTTGAATGGAAAGGAGAGGAAAGAGTTTTAGATACTTGGATGGATTCTTCGGTTTCTGAACTACACTTGCTTAAGTATAAAGAGGATGAAGAATTTTTTAAGAGGGCATTTCCTTGTTCTCTTAGACCTCAAGGAAAAGAAATAATTAGGACTTGGCTTTACTACACTTTGCTTAGGGGATATTTGGAAACTGGAATTGCATGTTTTGAAGATGTTTGGATAAACCAACATATTACTGATTCTAAAGGATATAAAATGTCTAAGAGTAAAGGGAATGTTGTTGATCCACAAAAATTGCTTAAGACTTATGGTGGAGAGGCAATTAGATTTTGGGCAGCAACCGAAGGGGATTTGGCAAAACAGGATTTAAAATGTTCTGAAGAAAGAATAAAAGGGGAGATGAAAACCTTGAATAAACTCTTGAATGTTTCTAAATTTGTTATGCTTTTTGAGAGACCTAAGAAAAAACCAACAATGGCCGCGATTGATGAGTTGTTTGTTGATTATATGGAGAATCTTACTAAGAAGACAGAAGAAAGCTATGAAAAATATGATTTTTACCACCCTGCGATTGAATTAAGAAGGTTCCTTTGGGATATTTTTGCTTCACACTATATTGAGATGGTTAAGGCTAGGGCCTACAATCAAGAAAAGAAATTTACTAAAGAAGAATCTGATTCGGCTAAATGGACTTTGCACTATTTACTTGAAAGATTTTTATTACTTTCTTATCCTGTAATACCCCAAATTACTTCTACTATTGCAGACGAATTAAAAATTGATAGTTTTCATTATGATTGGCCTGAAATTAAAATTGGTAAAAGCGACTTAGCCAAAGTTGAGAGGTTAATGGAATTTAATTCTTGGGTTTGGAAACAAAAGAAAGATAGAAAAGTTAGTTTGAAAAGTTCTGTGGAAATAGCCAATGTTCCTATAGAAATAAATCTCTATGAGAAGGATTTAATTGAGTGCCACAAGCTGGTTGTTAAGTAATTTTATAAACCCCTTATAGTTTTTGTTAATATGATAGCGAGTAAGGAAGAAGTTGAAGAATTGGTTGAGGAACTTAGAGGATATAAAGGAAGACATACGGAATTCATTACTGTGTATGTTCCTGCTGGTTTTGATACAAATAATGTTCAAAGGCAATTAGAAGCTGAAAAATCTACTGCTAAAAATATTAAGTCTACAGGAACGAGAAAGAATGTTACAGAGGCTCTTGACAAGATTATTCGTTATTTGAAAGAATTTAAGAGCGATACTGAAAATGGTTTGGCTGTTTTTTCTGGAAACGTTGCAAAAGTTGAAGGCCAAGATGATTTGCAACTTTGGAGTATTGAGCCTCCGCAGCCATTAAAGATTAAGTTATATAGGTGTGATAAGGATTTTGTTTTGGATCCTCTTGAAGAACAGCTTAAGGTTGATGAAATTTATGCTTTACTGACTATGGATAGAAAGGAAGCAACAATTGGTTTTCTTGAAGGTAAAAGAATAGAAGTTGTTCAACATATGACTTCTGGTGTTCCAAGCAAAGTTAGGGCTGGGGGCCAATCAAGTCAAAGATTCCATAGAATAACTGAGGGATTAACAAGAGATTTCTACAAGAGAATTGCGGATGAGATGAAATCTGCTTTTTTTGAAAATAAAAAGCTTAAAGGAATTATCATTGGAGGGCCAATTCCTACAAAAGATGAATTCTTAGACAACGAATATTTAACAGACCAATTACAAAAAAAAGTTATTGGAAGATTAGATATTGGGGATACTGATGAAGCTGGATTGAAAGAGCTTGTTGATAAAGCCCAGGATCTTTTAGCTTCACAGGAGATTATCCGTGAAAAGAAGCTACTTGAGAAATTTTTTGAAGCGCTGGGGGAGAGGCCTGATTTTGTTAAGTATAAGCTTGAAGAAATTGAAAAAGCTATTGAGTATGGGGCTGTTGGGGTTTTGTATTTATCAAAAGATTTGGACAGAGAAACTTCTAAGAGATTAAAAACATGTGCGGAAAACATTGGTGCAGACATTGAAATTATTTCTACGGAAACAGAAGAGGGCAAGCAATTTCAACAATTGTCCGGAATGGGCGCCTTACTTAGATTCAAATATTGATTGCCCTCATAAATACAAATCCACACAGTGATTTGCATAAAGAAGGGCAGCAATTTCAACAATTATCTGGGATGGGTGCTTTGTTGAGATTTAAGTATTAATAAGAATCAATGAAACTATTTTTTACTGGTCCAGAATCATTGCAATGATAAACTTTGTGGGTGAATTGATTGAATATCCATTTGAGTCCTAAATTATTTTCTTTTACTAATTGTCTGTTTTCTTTGTTTATTCTTAATTGGGGGGGTTTAAATATTTCTGGAGGATATCCAAAGCATTTTTCAAATTCTTGAATTCCTCGGTCTAGGTATTCCTGGTTTCTTGTTTCTTGGAATTCTTTGTATGGCTGGTGATAAACGCCGTGCATTCCAATTGTTTTATTTAGGGCTAGAATGTTTGCACACCATTCTGGATTATGGGATATTGGGTTGTCGTTGTATAAGGGAATTACCCAGAGAACGTCTACTTTTTCCAAGGGATCATCGTAGCAAGGAATGTCTGGGTGAACATCATCTATTTCTTTTAGGGAAAGTACTCTTGAAAAAAATAAGGTTATTATTATTGAAGCTAGGATTATTAGAATTATCCCCTTATTTTTTGACCTCTTTTTCATAATTCAAATAGCATTTTCTAATTTTTAACTCTTTTTTTATTTAGGGTTTAATTTTATTCCTAAGATTAATCTGCTATCCCCTATCTCTCCTATCTTATTCCCTCTGGTGCTTAAGTATAAAGATAATTGGTTTGGAAGTATGGGTAATTCAATTTTTACTCCAATATAAGGTCCTATTCCACCTATTTGTCTTGGAAATCCATTTTGTTGTCCGGTAATCTCTTGGCTTTTGTAAGCTAATCCCCCTTGGATTGAGAGTGTTTTTGTATTTTTTAGGGGGTAGTATTCTCCTCCCAAATTTATTATAGAACCCTTTATTTTTCTCTGTGTTTCTTCTCTTTCTTTCCCATTAAATAAACCAAAAGAGGCATTTGCATATAAATTTTTTAGTATTTTTGTGCTGAATTCTATCTCCCCCCCAGAGCACATTGGAAATTTTTCTTTTAGGTGCAAATTATTTGGGGTTATTAGAGAACTACTGATTGTGGTTGATATGTTCTTTTTAAAATCTGAAACGAGCATTTCGTTGTAGGCGTTCTTAACGCCGTTTGGATAATATAATTCTCTAACTGAACTTGTTTGTTTTTGAGCTGAAAGATTTATTGAAATTGAGGCTAAAACTAGGGCAGGAACAATGCTGAATTTCTTTAGTTTCCCAACTAAACTCATTCCTTTTTGTTGGTTTTTCCCTATATAAGGATTGTTATTATTGTGTTTTTGCCTTAAATTAATTTTATAAACTATGGAGTATTTGGATGGAGTAAATCATAAACTATTTCTATTTATTTTACTTAGAAAAATAATAGCCTAGATACTAGGCTATTAAAATAGATACACATAGTGGATACTTTCTAAAAATAATAAATGTTTCGGTTTTGCTTAGCGAAAGCCCTGGAGGAAAAATGGATCAACAATTACAAATAAATCAATATAAAAGAACTGATCATAGCGTTGGAGTTATGATGTTACACTTGCAATGGTGTACCAAATATCGTTATAAAATGTTTGGAAAAATTAAATATAAAAATTTGCTTGAGGCTTGTGTTAGAAGGTCAGCTTCGAGAAATAATATAAAGATAATTGAAATAGATGTTCAACCAGAACATGTTCATTGTGTTGTTGAAGTTAGTTTTACAATGTTTGTTTCAAAGACATTGCAACTTTTGAAATGAGGTTCTTCAAAATTATTCTTCGAGTTTCATGAAAAAGCAAGATTAAGGTATCCAAGAGGACATCTTTGGAGTAGAGGTAAATTTGCATCTTCAGTTGGTTTTGTTCAATTGGATGTTGTGA
>CAZZGW010000030.1:0-5435 GCA_964653605.1 Candidatus Woesearchaeota archaeon | reverse complement strand
CTAAATCTTTTAACAATATATTCCACTAGTTCACTTCCTTCCATTTTCATTGTTGAAGGTCCAACTCTTAAGAAAAATTCTTCTTGTTGGGGATTCATCTTGAGGAAAACTGGTTTTGAGGATTTTTTGCATATAACTTCTACAATCGTTCTATCTCCGATTTTTATTGTTCCAAGATCTATTAAATGAGTGTGCTTCTTTCCTATTTTTTCTTTTATTAGATTTGTTAGATGCAATAGGAATTTGTCTGTGTTTGGAAATTTGTCTTCTTCTATTCCTAAAACTTTTTTATCATCTGTAACCCCCAGGAACAAACTCCCCCCCTTTGAGTTCATGAATGCAACTAATGTTTTTAGTGCGGAATGTTCTATTTTTCTATCAATTTCTCCAGTGTAAATATTTGCCCTAAGTGTTGATTTAAACTCTAAACGTTCATCTTCTGGTTTTTTTATTGTTTCAAGAACTTCTTTCTCAAATTCCTCCTTATTTTTGAAAAGTGTAGGGTTGTTGTCTTTAAAATTTTTCATAAGTTTTCCTAGGAATCCTTTTTTGTATTTCATGTATATGTACCCCATTATTGCAGAAATTAATGCGCCTACTATAACAAAAGTCATGGTTTGCATAGAGTAGGCATATAGGCTCGAGGATATTGGCTGGTTTAATAAGAGTTTAAGGTAATACTTTAGAAGCTCTATTCCAAATCCAAGGGAAACTGCAAAGTTGAATGAGAATAAAATTATGAGAAAATAATTTTTCTTTATTTGGTTACTTGAATAAAGTATGGCAAGAATCATAAAACCAATCATTGCAATTGCTATTCCAAATATTATTGGGGTTACTATTCCGGAGATTTTTCCCATAAAAATTGTGGAGAACACAAATATTAAAAGAAGCCATTCAAATTTTGGAGGAAATTTTATTTCATGGTTAGAAACCATTCTTGGAGCAAACATTAATACTAATAAGAAAATATTTGTGGAGACTAAATGCCAAAGATGATTATATATGCTATTGGTTAGGGATATCAATAGGATTAATTTTATGGATAATGAAAGATAATCTGTAGTTTTTGCCATTAATTAATTAGAAGGTCCTGATTTATATTATTTATTGTGGTGGTTGCCATTCTCGATTGTAGTCTTGAAAGGTTTTATCCTTTTGGAATTTTTGGGGGGGATGTTGCTGATTTTGGAGTTGTTGAGCTTGTTGTTGATATTGTCTTTGTAGTTGTTTTTCGGGAGTTTCTGGGGGGTGTGTTTGTTGTTGTAATGGTTTGTGCCTTTTTGGAGAAGTTAAATTTAAGAAGAGAATTAAGGCAAGCAAGACTACTGTGAGTCCTGATAAAATCCAAATCCAAGCTCCGCTTTTTCTTTCACAAGTTTGAGAGGTTCTTGGTTTTCCTTCGTTTGTCCCACAACCATTATTATCTTCACAGGTTCTTGTTCTTGTCTCTTCTTTTGGGCATTTTTCTGGTTCATATTCTGTGCATTCCCAATCTGGAACACAAATAACTGGGCATCTTTCATATTCGTTTGGCATTCCAGAAATGTTTTCACAGGTGTTCAAGTCAATACAGTTTCTACGTCCGCAATTATTATCTGAATCGGACCATTCTGTACAATCCCAGTTTTGGATACAGAGTTCTGGCTCATTCGGAATTAACTCAAGAACCGCGGAATGTTCTAGCCCTGTAACGAAGAAAGTATCGTTTATTATTTCACAGGTAAAATGACTTAAATTTCTAGGACATTCAAGTAAGTATTCATTTGTTCCATCGCAATCCTCACTAATTTCTGTAATAAAATTTATCTCTTGGTCTTTAATACAAACTGAATCTGAATCACTATCTAGTTTATCTATTGTAACGTTTTTTGTGGCATTCAACCCGTTGATTATTAAGAAACCTGCATCATCTGTTTCTTTTTGCACTTTTAATGTTATGTTTGTCCAATCTATTTGGTCTTCTGTGAAATTTATATTTGCTTCAACAATTGTTTTGTTATTTTCTTGGATTTCAATTTTTTGGATTCCTGAAGGGCCTTTTGAAAATAAATCAAATTCTCCGGCTAAATTTAGTCTAGATCCGTTTATTTTTACGGTGATATTTTCCGTCGAAGTGTTAATTATAGATTTCCAACTGGCATATTCTTTTTTTGCTAAATTAATTAATGTTCCATACATAGACATTTCTGTAAGAAGATAAACATCTAAAGAATAATTATCCAAAGTAATGCCCATTCTGGCAACCATTCCTTCTGGATCTAAATTTTCTCCAAAGAGCGTAATATTTTCTAATGTTTGATTTTCAACAAAATTATACATCCCAATATCTCCTAGTTCTTCATCATATTCTTTGGTCCAGTTTTGAACTTGGATATTATATAATGATTCAAAATGGCTTTTTGCTTCCGGGATTGTTGTTATTTTTCTTGGAACTATGTTATTTTTTATGTATTCTTCTTCAAAAACAAACCCCGATGAAGTAGTCAGTGCCTGTCCCCCAAATTCTGAATTGCTTTCATTTGTTAAGTTTATTATTGCTTCTTCGGTAAAGTTTCCTACGTAAGCCAAAATAACTTTCACATCTGAAAAAAACCACATGTTTATCCCATTTAACATTTTTATTTGAGTTCCATTTATTTCATAGGCGATATAAACTGGGCATCCTCCGTATACTAGTGAAAGATTATCCATCTCTTGAACTTCTGTTTCGTTTGAAGTATTATATAATGGCACAATTGTTAGGTTTTCAGGATTTCCCTTGAAGATAAATTCCCAAAGGTCTTGGATGTTTTCATCTGAGCAATTGCTTGGAATTGGATGTTCCTCAATGACTTTTCCTGTAAAAGGAAAGTTTATTAGAAAAAATATGAAAAAGAAACCAATAATTATAATTGGAAGAAGGTATCTGCCAGTCTCTTTTTTCATTCTATTATTAAAGAAAATTAATTTAAAAGTTTATGCATGATGATTATCCATAGGCCCAATTTCTTTTTTGATTCTTAAAATCTTTTTCAACTTCATTTAGGTCTGCTGTTTCTGAAATGGGTTTATCTTCACGTAAAGCAGTAATTCTTGGAAATCTTAATGCCCATCCTGAATTATAGTTTGGAGAATGTTGAATTTCTTGATAGGTTACTGCGACAATTATTTTTGGACGAATGGTCACTGTTTTTCCTTTTTCAGATGTGATTAGTGGTTTTAGTAGGTCATTTAATTTGTCAAAAGTTACATCTTCATTATTTTTTTTATTATCTAATTCCTTTCGTTCGCTTCCTTTTTCACTAGCGGACGATTGAGAAGTTACTGGGGACTTTTCTTTTATTCCTGTTCCAACTTTTCCAATTTCTAAGAATTCATGAGGTTTTTTACCCCTGCATGAAAGGATAAAACTACTTATCCAACCGCTCCTTTTTCCTGTTCCATATTCCCCTCCGGTAATTATTAAATCTAAATCACGTTCTTCTGGTTTTACTTTTAACATATGACCTACTCTAGAACCTGGTTGATATTTTGCATCTAAATTTTTCATCATTATTCCTTCTTGATTATCTGCAAGAGCTTTTTTGTAAAAGGCCTGTGCTTTGTATTCATTATCTGTGATAATTTGTTTGGAATGAGTTAGTTTGTATTTTTGAGGTTTTATTATTTTTCTAACAATTTCTGAACGCTTTTTGAATGGTTCATTAAGCATTGATTTTCCTTTGTAATATAATATATCAAAAACATTAACTTCTATTGGAAGTTCTTTTTGCATTTTTTCAATACCATGTTTTCTACGTATTCTTTGAGAAATTGCTTGGAAAGGAGTGTATTCTTTTGTCTTTTTGTCATAGCCAACTGCTTCTGAATCAAGTATAAATGAGTCTCCTTTAACATGTTTTTCAATAAACTCTTTTACTTCTGGAAATTGTTTTGTTACATTTTCTAAACGTCTTGTAAATAATGCAAATTTATTTTTTTCTTTATGAATAATTAATCTAAATCCATCATATTTGTATTCTATTGCGCAGGGTTTTCCAACCGATTTAAATCCATTTGGAATATCTTTTGCTTTTTGAGCTAACATTGCTTTTATTGGTTTTCCAACTTCTAGGTTTATTTTTTCTAAATCTTTTAAACTTCTTTTCTTACAAGAATCAAAAACAATTGCCAAGTCATTTGATTTATCTATTGCTTCTTGTATTTTTTCTGTTACTTCTTTTTTATCTTGATTTGGAAAGAATGCTAATGCTAAACCATCTCTGATTGTTGATTCTTTTATACCAATTCTTAAATCGCCAATAGAAGTTCTTGTTAAGTATAATGCTTCTAGTGATGAGGCAGAGGTAAGAAGTTCTGTTATTAATGCTACTTTTTTTCCTACTGTTCCGTGCCCCTCTAGTTTTGGTAGTTTTCTTAGATTTTCTATGACTTTTTTTGTTGTTATAACATGTGAAGAAAGAGTTATTTGTTCTTTTGATTTTGTTAATTCTTCTGCTACCTTTCCTAAATCTCCTGTTCTCTTCCAACCTTGTAAAACTTTTCCAGGATCCGTGCCGGTAGCTTTTGCAATTGCTTTGATTGCAAGTTGGTGTGAAACCCCTATTTTTCTTTCATCATATTCTGGATAAATATCCCCTTCTAATAAGTACATAACTTCTCTATCTGATTCAGAAAGATATTGGAGAAATTCCGAAAGAATTTCTGTTTTTTTCAGACGTTTTGTTGTAGAGGAAATTTCTTGATAGAGTTTAGCTAATTTTTCGTATAACATTTTATATTTTCCTTTTGTGGTGTTTATGTTCATGCAATTTAATTAATCCATAAATTGCTGAAGCAATAAATACTGCTTGAAGAATTATAAATATTAGGTCCTTTAAATAAATGCTGTATATCTCTAAACATGCTCCTCCAAAAATAAGTAATGGATACGTATAGCGTCTTCTAAACTTTCTTTTACCGGAGACTAATAAAGTTCCAAGAGCAAGGGATAATACCCCCAATATAGCAATTATTTTGCAAATAATTATCATTTAGACAATAAGAATAGATTGTTTTTAATACTTCTCAATTACTTTCTCCTTAGAAGTTTTTCTTTTCTTTCTCTTCTCTTCTTCTTTTGTAAATCGTCTTTCTTCTTAGTAAATAATCTTTCAAGTAAGAAAAGAATACTAATTAGTATTAATGGTAGAGAGATTAATAGGAAGGTAAGTAGATTATTGTAGGTTCTAAAAATTAAAGTAAATCCAAATCCTAGTACTAAAAATATTATTGATGCTGTTAGTGGCTTTTTCCATGTAAAGATTACTATTAATGCAAGGATTATTGTTGGCATTAGGTGGACGAACCAAGGAAGGCTTATTACTGATTCATCAAATGCAAAAAGCGTTATGAAAATTATGTAAAGAATAAGAAAAAATATCTTCAGGAAATTAATACAAAAGATCTAAAAA
>CAZZGW010000029.1:0-5545 GCA_964653605.1 Candidatus Woesearchaeota archaeon | reverse complement strand
CGCAGACTTAAAGAGGATGAAACGATTTTGATGAAAGAGGAATTGTTAAAAGCTAAGCCTATCTCAGACATTCCTCAAAAAGCCTTCAAGGATTTTATAAAAGATGAGTAAAAAAGAATTTACTATTCATAATCTTGTAATTCGTAAAAATGGCTTTTACAAGAAAGGATATGATGAAGATCTAGACAAGATTCAGACCGTCAAGATTTCTGAAGAAGATGTTCCTTTCAGTGCTAATGGGATTAAACCAGATGTTATTTTCAACCCACATGGTCTACCAAGCCGTATGACTGTTGGTTATTTATTAGAATTGCTTGCTGGTAAAGTTGGATGTTTAAGGGGAGAGGTTGTTGATGGTACTTCATTCTCTGGAGAAAGTAAAAAGAGTTTAGAAAGCCAAATGAAGGATTTAGGATTTAGATTTGATGGTAAAGAAACAATGTATAATGGGATTACTGGTAAAAAAATGAAATCTAAGATTTTTGTTGGTAGCTTATATTACCTAAAGTTGAAATATATGGTTGGTAACAAAATACATGGACGTGCATCTGGGAAAGTAGCTCTTTTAACTAGACAACCAATTGAAGGACGTTCTAGAGGAGGAGCATTAAGATTAGGAGAAATGGAACAGCAAGCATTAGTTGCTCATGGAGCTTCATTGTTATTGAAAGAAAGGTACGATTCTGATAAGGTGGTATTACCTATTTGTACTAAATGTGGGGCAATTGCTCTTGAAGATAAAATTAGAAAGAAAACTATTTGTCCGATTTGTACAAGCGAGGCAATAGAACCTGTTGAGGTTTCATATGCATTTAAACTTCTTGTAGATGAGTTACAAGGGTTACACATAAACACTTCATTTGAATTGAAGAACAAATACGAATAAAATGAACACACTCAAAAATAAATATTTGGTGAGTCCTTGGGTAAACCCGGGGGATTCATTTCATAAATAAAATGAACAAACCAGTAAAAAAAAGAATCAAAAGCTTGAATTTTAGTTTGCTTAGTCCGAGCCAAATTAAGAAACTTAGTTCAGCAAAGATTGTTACACCTGAATTATATGATATTGATGGATACCCCGTAGATGGAGGGTTAATGGACCTGCGTTTAGGAGCTGTAGATCCTGGAGTAAGATGTAGGACTTGTGGTGGAAGAATTAAAGAATGCCTAGGACACCCCGGAAGCATTGATATGGCAAGATCGATTATGCACTTGAAATATATTCCTTTAATTGAAATGTGTTTGAGATGTTTCTGCCAAGATTGTGGAAAATTAATGTTAGCGGACAAAGATATGGAAAAATATAGTAACCCAAGTCAAAGAGCTAAGAAGGCTAAGGATTCAAAAAAATGCCCTCATTGCCAGGCTCCTCAGGAAAAAATGAAGTTGGATAAACCAACTTCTTTTTACAAAGGTAAAACTAGAATTTTCCCAACCGAGATTAGAGAGATGTTAGTTAATATTCCTGATGAAGAATTAGAAAAAATCGCAGTTAATGCTAATACTTCAAGGCCAGAATGGGCAGTTATTACTTCATTATTAGTCCCTCCAGTAACTGTTAGACCAAGTATTATTTTGGAAACTGGTGAAAGATCAGAAGATGACCTTACCCACAAGTTATCAGATATTATAAGGGCTAACCAAAGACTTTGGGAAAACTTAAATGCTGGTGCTCCAGAAGTTATTATTGAAGACCTATGGGATTTGCTTCAGTTTCACGTTACAACCTTCTTTGATAACACTGTTACTAGGATTCCTCCTGCTAGACATAGATCCGGACAACCTCTTAAAACTATTACTGAAAGAATTAAAGGGAAGGAAGGAAGAATTAGAAAGAATATTGCTGGTAAAAGAGTAAATTACTCTGGTAGAACAGTTATTTCTCCGGACCCCTTCATTGGAATTAATGAAGTTGGAGTTCCTTTTGAAATTGCTAAGATAGTTACCGTTGCTGAAACTGTTAATGATATTAATATTAAGAAATTAAAAAGCCTAATACAAATGGGTAGCGAATATCCTGGTGCAAGTTATGTAATAAGACCAGATGGAAAGAGAAAGAAAGTTACTGATGAACTTAAAGAAGAAATTATCTCAGAGATTGGTCCTGGTTATAAAGTTGAAAGACATTTACAAGAAGGAGATGTTGTTTTGTTCAATAGACACCCAAGCCTTCATAGAGGAAGTTTAATGGCTCATTTTGTAAGGGTTCTTCCAGGAAGAACATTCCGTATGCATCCTGCAGCTGCTGCTCCCTATAATGCTGATTATGATGGAGATGAAATGAATATTCATAGTCCTCAGAACGAAGAAGCTCGTGCAGAAGCAAAAATATTACTTGATGTTAAGAAAAATTTAATGTCTCCTAAGAATAATACTAACTTAGTTGGATGTATTGGAGATTCAATTACTGGAGGTTATCTTCTTGGTCTTGATAATTTTACTACAGCTGAAGCTAATCAATTATTATATTATTCTGGTATTGATGCTAAGTTTTCTAAGAAAAATATTACAGGTTTAGAATTATTTTCAGAGATTTTCCCTAAAGGAATTAACTTTAGTAATGATTCTATGAAAATTAAAGATGGTGTTATTGAAAAAGGAATTATTGATAAGACTGCATTTGGAGATGAAGATGGAGATTTAGTTAAAGTTCTTGATAATGATTTAGGAAGAGATCAATCATTTAAGATTTTAAGAAATGCCTTTGATTTAGGAAAGAATTACCTTACTGGAAGAGGGATTACTATTTCAGTTAATGATCTTGATTTAAGTGATGATGTTATTGGAATGGGCGAAGAAATAATTAAGAAAGCAGAGAAAAAGACTCAAGAACTAATTAATTCTTACAATGAGAGGTCTTTAGAAATTATTCCAGGTAAAACTTTAGAAGAATCTAGAGAACTAAAGATTGTTCAGGCTTTAAATGAAGTTAGAACAAAGATTGGTGAGATTGTAAAGAGAGAATATCCTAAGATTAACCCAGTAAACCATATGATTCAATCTGGTGGTGGAGGAAATATTCTTAATGTTACTCAGATGGCTTCTTGTGTAGGTCAGCAGGCTTTCATGGGAGGTAGAGTTAATATTGGTTATAATGGTAGAACATTATCTTTATTCAAGGCAGGAGATTTAAGTCCTAAAGCCCACGGATTCATTAAGAGTTCTTTTATTAAAGGATTAAGACCAGATGAATTCTTTTTCCAGGCAGTTACAGGAAGAGATTCACTTATGGATACTGGTTTGAGAACTCCTAAGTCAGGTTACTTGTATAGAAGATTAGCAAATGCTCTTCAAGATTTAAGAGTTGAATATGATGGAACTATAAGAGATAGTAATAATAATATTATTGAATTTAAGTTTGGAGACGATGGGATTGATGTTGCTAAGGCCCACATTAAAGGTAAACTAGATTCTGGTGAGGCAATTGGAATTGTTACTGCTCAAAGCTTTGGTGAAAGTTCAACTCAGATGGTTTTGAATACTTTCCATATGGCAGGAGTAGCTGAAATGCAGGTTACTTCGGGTCTACCAAGACTTATTGAAATCTTCGATGCTAGAAAGACTCCTTCATCGCCCAAAATGGAGATTTTCTTAAATAAAGGTTATAATGATGAGAAAAATGCTAGAATTTTTGCTGAGAAGATAAAAGAAATTACACTGAAAGAAATTGCTTCAGAAATTAATTTAGATTTTAGTAGCAAGAAGATAGAAATTGTTATCGATAAAGCAGGATTAAAACAAACTCATTCATCTGTTAAGACAATTGTTGATAGATTAAATGATTTACACTTTAAAGCTAAAGATAAAGGGGACTTAATTGTTTTAGATGCAGAAGAAATGAACTTTAGAGAAATTTACAAGCTTAAAGAGAAACTTAAGGGCACTTTAATTTCTGGAGTTAAGGGAGTTAAGCAAATCTTGGTTGTTAAGAGAGACAGAGATTTTGTTATTGTTACTTTAGGAAATAATCTTAAGGAGATTATTCAAATGAAAGAAGTTAATGTTGATAAGATAATTTCTAATGATTTCTACGAGGTTGCAGATATTTTTGGAATTGAAGCTTCTAGACAATTAATTATTACAGAAGTTACAGAAGTTTTGAAATCCCAAGGGATTGATATTGATATGAGACACTTAAAGCTTGTTGCAGATGCAATGACCAATACTGGTCAAGTTAAAGGAGTTACTAGAATGGGAATTATTGCTCAAAAGTCATCTATTTTGGCAAGAGCAACTTTCGAAACACCGGTTAAACAATTTGTTAATGCAAGTATTAAAGGAAGTAGGGATGATTTATCAAGTGTTATTGAAAATATTATTTTGAATCAACCAGTTCCAATTGGTACAGGTCTACCTGGATTATTAGTTAAGGTTACAGGTCCTTTAGTAAAGGATGACAAAAAGAAAAAGACTGCTGATTCTAAAGTAATTGAAGCTGCTATTAAATAATCACAATAATTCTCATAAATAATTGATTTAATTTTTTTTATGTTTGAGATAAATAATCCTATTCAATTGAGTTTTGATTCTGAAATTGATATAAAAACTAAGGAAGTTAAATATATTTTTAATAATAAAATGTCTAAGTGCTGGTGAAACTCTTGAAACTCTTGATATTAAATCGAAATCCCATTTGAAGAACATTAATTGGAGTTGGATAAATACCGACGATAAAATCACAAAATCCCCAAGGTAAAAGTTTATAAACAAACCCTTTCTAGTCAAATTATCTAAAATGGTTAACACAATTGATATGCAAGATTTAAGGTACCTTAATTTATTTTTAAACGTTACCCACATCAGTACAAAGTATTGTTTCATGTACAATAATACTGTTATTTTTGCTGTTCCTAAAAAACTAATTTCAAAGGCGCTTGGAAGAGATGTTATTAATTTAAAAAGAATTAGTAATACGCTTAAAAAGAGAGTTAAGGTTGTTGCAATTCCGAACGGTATTGAAGATGCTAAAGAATTAATTAGTAGTGTTGTTAGTCCTGTTACATTTAAGAATATTGAAATTAAAGATGATCAATTAATTCTTACGGCTGGTCCTCAAAATAAAGCAGCATTAATTGGAAGAAATAAAAGAAGGATGCTTGAAATGCAAGAAATTGTTAAAGATTTTTTCCATAAAGAGTTTAGGATTATTTAACAGCAAGCTTTAAAAACTAATTTTTGTAAGGATAGTTGTTAATCATATTTAAAATGGGATTAAAAAACGCATCAAAAAAAATAAAAGATAGTAAAAAATTTAGGTGGAACTCTAGAAAGTATAAGGTTAGAATTCTTAATTTATATGCTAAATCTGACCCCTTGGGTGGAGCAAACCAAGCAAAAGGTATTGTTTTGGCTAAGATTCAAAAAGAAGCAAAACAGCCAAACTCAGCTATGAGAAAGTGTTGCAAAGTTCAGTTAACTAAGAATGGAAAACAAGTAACTGCATTCATTCCTGGTAATTTAGCGCAAAAATTTATTGATGAGCACGATGAAGTTATGATTGAAAGAATTGGTGGAAAACAAGGAAGAAGTAAAGGAGATATTC
>CAZZGW010000028.1:0-6079 GCA_964653605.1 Candidatus Woesearchaeota archaeon | reverse complement strand
GTATTTACACAGATTTATCCACAACAAAGCTCATCATGAAATTTAAGAGCATGATGGGTTATAAGGATTGTTTGATGTAATTCTTAAAATATATAAATTAATCTTTCTCTTCATCTATTTCTAGAATAAGTAAAACAAAACAATTAAAAGTAACTTAATATTAAATAGGATATGGAAACGTGGGGGTGGATTATATCAGCTATTGTAGTATTTCTTTTAGGGGGATTAAGGGTTGTTAAAGAATATGAGAGAGGAGTCAAGTTTACATTAGGAAAATATACAGGGATAATGATCCCTGGATTAAAGATTGTTGTTCCTATTATACAAACATGGAAAAGAGTAGATATAAGGGTTAAGGCTGTTGATGTTCCAGATCAAGATGCAATAACTAGAGATAATGTTTCTCTTAAAGTAAATGCGGTACTTTATTACAAGGTTTCTGAGGCAAAGAAAGCAATTATTGAAGTTGAACACTTTGATTATGCTGTTTCACAACTTGCACAAACAACAATGAGAGATGTTGTTGGAGAAGTTACATTAGATGAATTATTGAGTAAAAGAGACTCTGTTTCAAAAAGAATACAAGAAATAGTAGACAAAGCTACTGATCCTTGGGGAATTAAAGTATCATCGGTAGAGCTTAAACATATAGAACTTCCAGAACAATTAAAGAGAACAATTGGAAAAGAAGCAGAAGCTGAAAGAGAAAAAAGAGCGGTAATTATCAAAGCATTGGGAGAAGTTGAAGCATCGGACAATATGGCTAAGGCAGCAACAACGCTGGGACATGCACCAGGAGCATTACACCTTAGAACACTTCAAACACTTAACGATTTAAGTTCAGATAAGAGTAATACGATTGTCCTCGGATTACCCTTAGAACTCCTTAGAAGTTTTGAAGCTGGAAATAGTGGTAAGAAGAAATAGAGTCCTTCTCGACACAGTCAGAAGAACTTGAGAAAAAATAATTAAATTCTATTGTTTCATTTACTTATGCATTGAATTCCTATGAGGGGATTAATTTAGAATAAACAATTATTATTGATATTTTTCCAAGCTAAACCAGAATCCCTATCAATTTCGTAACCCATTTTCTTCCAAAGTTTAGTTTGATTAAATTTTAATATTACTATAGGGATTTTATTTTTTTTTGCTTCATATTCAACAGCATTAACAAGAGCAGCCCCAATCCCTTGGTTTTCTAACTCAGACTTTATTTCTAAAATATAATAGTGTGGATCCCATCCCATAAAAAAATCTTGGTCAAAGGCTATTTTTCCAATTTTTTTATTATTTTGTCCTGCTAGAAAATACATTGTGGATGGCCTATAATGCTTGGGGGGATTTCCTCCTAGTTTTATATATTCATCCAGGGTATACTTATTTAATTTATATTTCATCATAATCTTAAGATTTTTTTAATGATTGTTGTGGTTAATCCCTTCTTAACAATAGTTCTTCCCAAGGATATTTTGGAATTCCATTTTCATCTTGTCGTACAACATACATTGCTTTATCAGAATCAAATCCAAATGAAATAGGATAATATTGACCTAGGAGTTCTGTCATAAATGACCAATTTTCATTAAAAGTAACTATTAGGGAATCTTTCTTAATATTAATTCTATCGAAATTCAAATCTTCTAAAGAATTCCATTTTGGATTTCTTTTATAAAGAGCGTATTTTCTTGCAAAATCTGAATCATATATTGGACTAAAGTAATGCTCAAACCTGGTTTTATCTGATGCAAAGAAGTCAAAGGTTTTTTTACAAAAATCATCAAAATTATCTTCTTCTAGAGGAATAAGTTCAATTGATTTTGTTAATTTTTTAATGCTTTTATTATTCATTTTAATCAAATTTTATATAAAGATCTTCCCAAAGACCTTTTTTATTTCCATTCTCTTGTTCATGTGCAAGATACATTGCTTTATCAGAATTAAACCCAAATAGAAGATGCGTAGGTGGAAAAAGAGGTATAGGCGGACCTACATCTCCTGCTATTGTTGACCAAGGGCCTCCCTTAAAATCAACTATTAAATAATCCTCTCCTTTTTCAAGATTTTCAAGTTTTAATCTTGCTTTATATCTCCATTCTGGTTTTTCATTTAATAATTTTGAATTAGCAACATCATATCCTGGGCTAATGTAATGTCTAAAATTTGCATCTTTTTGAATAAAGAACCCCACAGCATTTTTGCAAAAATTTTGAAAATTATCTTCTGCTAGTTGGATAACTTTTATTGGTTTTATTAGTCTTTGAATATCTTTATATTTCATAAAATATTAGAAATTCATACCTATTTAAAATTTACTATTTAATAGTTAATACATATAAATTATATAAAAATTTCTAAATTTTCTTCTCTAAACCTCTATTTTAATCCAATTACCCTCGTGATTAAACCCCCATTAGTTTTATTAAGGGTATTTTAGTTATCTTTACATATGAAAGGAATGTTTTGAAGCATTTCTATTCAAAGAATATAAATGAAAGGAATGTTTTGAAGCATTTCTATTCAAAGAATATAAATGAAAGGGGGTACATAAATGAAAAAATTATTAATAATAATGGTTATGGGAATTTTCTTAATGGGTTTAACTGGTTTTGTTTTAGCTGCGTCTGGTGATACTACACCGCAAGCGGTTGCTGCTGGAACCCCAAATTTAGATGGTCAAACGGGAGAACAAGGAAATATTTCTGAAGAGGCATTTATTGAAGAAGAAAATAATAAAATGGCGAAAGCCCAAGGAGAAAGTGCTTCTGGAGATCAATTACAAAAAATAGCACAAGAAATGACCCAGGTAAGAGATGGCAACTATGAAACTTCTGAAGGGAAGCAAGTACAAGTTCAAACCAGAGAAGATAACAAAATGGAGTTACAATCTGGAGGAATGAGGGCTCAAACAAGTATGCAAATTATGTCTGATACTAGCGAAGGATCTACAATGATGAAAACTACTCTTTCAAGCGGTAGAGATGCTGAAATAAAGGTTATGCCTGACACAGCAAGTGAAACTGCTTTAGGAAAACTTAAGTTAAAAAACTGCGTTGAAGAAGAAGGATGTACAATTGAATTAAAAGAAGTAGGAAAAGGTGATAAGACTAAGGCTGCTTATGAAGTTAAAACTCAAAGACAATCTAAAGTTTTAGGATTGTTCAAGGCTCAAATGCAAGTTGAAGCACAAGTAAACGCTGAAAACGGAGAACTTATAAGAACAAAGAAACCTTGGTGGGCTTTTTTAGCCAGTGAACCTCAAGAAGAATAAGTACAATTTTTTATTTTTTTATTTTTTTATTTGTTTCAACTAACACGAGTATTCCACCTATGAGTGCCAATATTCCTGAAAGGCTTGACATTAAAATAATTCCTAAAACAATTGACCAAACAGCACTATTTCTAGCACTTCGTTTATATCTCATCAATTGTTGAAGTCTATATAAAACAAATCCTAAGATTAAAACAACCATTCCTGCTAAGATAACAAGAAATCCTAGAAAACTTAAGTTTATAGCATAAAAAAGAAGCCCTACAAAAGCAATTAAACCTGCTAGAAAAGCTATTCCTCCTATAACAAAATTAATTATTGCTGCTATTTTTACTAATAATGCTCCAACCTTAATATTAGAATTATGATTTGCTTTCATGTAAAAATAAGGTGAATTTTATTTAAAAGAATTTGTATAGTGCTTTATTATATTTCGTACTCATAAACCTTATCATAGGGAATAAACCATTTTACAACTTGTTTCTTTGGAGCTTTCTCCATTATTTTCCTAAATAATCTTATAGAATTACCATGAGCAGAAATCATAACATTAACTTTATTTTTTCTCATATACTTCTTTAGATATTTTATGAATTTCTTTACACGTTTTTCTACATCTGAGAAGCTTTCTCCATTTGGCGCAGCCACTTTATATCCCCTGTGTATTGCATCATACTCTGCTGTACCTAAAAATTCCTCTACTTTCTTTCTTAATTTAGGATCTAAATTCTCAATTGCATCCCCTTCTATTCGCAAATTATAACTTCTTTCCCCAATCTTTTCTATAAACTGCTCATGGGTTGTTCCTTCTAAGTCCCCATAACCTCTTTCAATCATTCTATCGTCTTGAATTTTAATTTTGCATTCTGGATGGAATTTAATAACTTCTTTTAGAGTATCTTTACTTCTAGATAAATGAGTATAGAAAGCAACTTGTATTTCTTTTTTCTTTAATTTCTTTCCTACCGTTTGAGCATCCCTAACTCCGCTTTTAGTTAGCTTGGATTCACTTTGACCAGTAAAAAGACCTTTCTCATTATAATCGGTTTTACCATGTCTAAACAAATAAACTTTGTATTTTTGCCTCACCATCTTTAATGATTATAATTGATTGGTGTTTATAAATTATTTCCATAGGTTAAAAATTATTCAATTTAAAATAATCTGTTAAAGCTATTCCGTTTGAATCTATTTTAAAATTAGCTTGCCAGTTTTCAACTCCTTTTTTGGTTGCATCTTTTGCAGCATCTAGGATCTTACTATTAGTACCATCAATTTTTGGAGGGGTAAATGGTTTTGCATCATATTGGTATGTTAATAGGATAATTGCTTTATTTCCCTTCTTGAGACTCTTGGCCAGATCTCCAAAATGTTTTATTAATCTATCAAAGGAATCAAACTTTGAAGGTTTTGCCTTTTCTGCACCTTTTTTACTTGGAAGATTTATCAATGGCATTTTAACTTCTAAATAATTTTCATCTATTAGAAAATCAATTCTAGAATCTCCAAACTTTTTTTCTCTTTGGATACTTTTCCCTTGGATCATTTTTGGAAATTTATCCTTAACTAGAAAAAATTCAACGTAATGGTTCATTTTTGTTTGATTTATTCCAATCCACTTTTTATTCTTAACTGGATCCAATGAAATTGCTTCTACAGTGTAGGGGGTTTTTCTTTCTTTATTTTTAGACTTTGATAACAAACAAGGGATGTCTTTGAAAATAATATCTCCAATTCTTCCAGTTGAAGGACAATGGCAGGGAACTATCTTACTTCCAATCTTTACTTCCATTAGAAATCTATTTGGACGAGCTTTAATCAACCCTTCAATTAATTTTTCTTCAAATTTATATTTTAATGCCATTTTCAAAGTAGTCTAAATTAGTTTAAAAAATAAACGCCCAGAGCAGGAATTGAACCTAGAGCACCAGATAGGTTCGGGAATTAGTAATATTATATATAATTGTATTTGGGTTAAAAATCAAGATTTGCCTTTAACTTTTCTCAGGTATTGTAAAGCTTCATCGCTAGAAAACATTTCTTGTTTTTTTATGTCTTTAATTTCCTTGAGCCTAGCTTTCATTTCATCACTTAATTCTAATTTACCTTCTAAATATTCCTCAAGAATTCTTTTAATAACTTCGTTGTAGCTTTCTCTTTCTACTATTCTTAATCTCTTTAAGATATCTGCTGTTTCTTTTTCAACCTTTATCATAGTCTGATTTTCCATGGTTATACCATGGTTTAACCCTTTATAAACTTTGCTCGGACATTATTTTCTTAATCATTTTGTCCATTTCTTTTAGTTGGTTTTTATTGTATGCTTTATCTCTATATTTGTACCCTATACAATAAATTTTGTTGTCTACTACTTTCAAAAATAATCTTTTTTTACCTACTCTCAACCTTCTTAGATTAGTTCCTTTAACACTAGGAGCATTTTGGTATATGTTTGGTAATGACTCTTTTAATTTATTATCCACTTTAATGAATTCTTCTTCACTAAAACTCTCAAAATCTTTTAAACATTGTTTGAGCCATACAATGTCTAGATTAACTTCCTCCATAAACAATTCAAAGAATATTGGTATTTATAATTTTAGGAGCATTACACCTTGAAAAGAAAAGGAGCGCCCAGAGCAGGAGAGCACAGGGAGTTATTTTAAGTTTCTTTTAGAAAGGAAGTTCATCTTCTTTGTTTTCTTCTTCTTTTTTTAATCTTATTTTGTTTTTTCTTTTTTTAATTCCTCTTTGTTTGTTTTCTTGTTTTAACATTCTTTTTATTTCTTCATAAGGGACTTGATTTTG
>CAZZGW010000027.1:0-6386 GCA_964653605.1 Candidatus Woesearchaeota archaeon | reverse complement strand
GTAAGAGTGCAACAAGTTTCTGTATATAAGGGTGCTCAAAGAGTTGTTATTGATGAAGTTTCTGCAGGTAATATTGTAGGAATTGTGGGATTAAGAGATGTTATTGCTGGTGAAACAGTCTCTAAAGAAGAAATAGAACCTTTTGAAGCAATTACTCATTTATTCGATCCTGTTGTTACAAAGTCTATTGAAGCAACAAAAGCTGCTGATTTGCCAAAATTAATTGAAGTATTAAGACAAGTTGGTAAAGAAGACCCTTCAATAAAGGTTACTATCAATGAACAAACTGGGGAATCATTATTGTCTGGTATGGGTGAATTGCATTTAGAAATTATTGAAAACAGAATTAAGACTGAAAAAGGTTTAGAAGTTAAAACTTCTCCTCCAATTATTGTTTATAGAGAAACAGTTACTAAAGAATCCAAAACTTGTGAAGGTAGAAGTCCTAACAAACACAATACTTTCTTTATTAAGGTTGAACCTTTAGAGGATGAATTATATCATGCTATTCATGAAGGTGTTCTACCAGAAGGAAGGGTTAAGAAAAAGAGTCAAGGAGTTACAGATGCTTTAACAAATATGGGTTGGTCTTCTGATGAAATTAGAAATGTTAAAGATGTTTACCATGGAAGCATGTTTTTAGATGAAACAAGAGGGGAAGTTCACATTGGTGAGGTTATTGAAATGATTATGGATGCTTTTGAGATGGTTATGGATGAGGGGCCCTTAGCGCGAGAACCTACAATGAAGATGAAAGTTACATTGATGGATATTAAATTGCACGAAGATGCTATCCATAGAGGTCCTGCCCAAGTTTATCCTGCTGTAAGGGATGGTCTTAAAGAAGCAATGAAGACTGCTGGTTCAGCAATCTTTGAGCCATTACAGGTTCACGTTATTGAGTGTCCTGATGAATTTATGGGGACAATTACCAAGTTAGTTGGGGGTAAGAGAGGACAAATGCTTGATATGGGGCAAGAAGGTTCAATATCACAAATTAAAGTGAAGCTTCCAGTAGCTGAAATGATTGGGTGGAGTAATGATTTAAGAAGTGCTACAGAAGGTAGGGGAACAAGTTCAATATTAGAACAAGAATTCGATAGAGTGCCTCAAGGTTTACAGGATGGTATTATTAAGAAGATTCGTGAAAGAAAAGGATTGAGTGAAAACCAGTAATTATTTTTTATAGGAGCGCTAATTTTATGGATATTAATAATAAAAAATTGGAATATGAATTGATCAACACTTTGGAACATATTGATGATCTTGAGGGAATTTTCTTTGATTCAAATGATAAAATAGATGCTCTTCAATTAATCTCTCTTTATGATAATTATATAGAAATGGCTGGGTTGGATCAACCTGGTTCTTTGAAAGTGCTTAATAAAAGAAATGATTTTGTGAATTATCTTTCTAAAACTAATGGTGCGCAATTAGGGTTTGCTGATAAATTGAGAAAAAAGTGGAAGATTCCTTATTTAGAATAATTATTGTAGTTTGTCTCAAAAAGACTTAAAAAAATAGAAATATTAACCTTAAAAACTTTGAAACATCTATATTCTTACATGGAAGAGAGGGATGAAAATTACTCAATCAACAAGGAAATTGATAATTCTTATCATAGGATGGACATATTTCATAAAATGTTTTTTAATAGACCCTATAAGGAAAATGCAAAAAAAAATATTAAGGAGCATAAATCTCATCTAAGAAAAGTTAAGCTAAGAATGAAGCTTTATAGGAGATGCTTGTGGGGGCTTATTTCTAAGGATCAATTGAAAAAAAAGCTTTCTTCTAAAAAATTCACTGAGGAATATGAACCTCCTGAAGATAAAAAGAACCTGAGTTCTTTATTAGGTGAAGATTATAACAAAGTTTTTAAAGAATAATTATATTAAATTTTTCATGGGAAAACCAAAACTAGAAAATTTTTCTGGAGAGAAATGCTGTGGGAAAAAGAATCCTACATCTAAAAATATAGCAATCATTGCAGAGAAACTAAATGATTTAAATTTTGTAAGCCACATAATTCTAGGAAATCCAAAACCTTCTAGTCAAAAACCTGAAATGAAAGTTATAGGATATGATATTCAAAAAAGACAGTATCATCTTACTGTACACGGGGGGAAATTTTCTCAAAAGATTTCTTTAAATGTTTCATATCAGGATGAGAATTATATGAAAAAAAAGATACTTGCGTGTGGACCTAGTTAATATTCCATTTCAATTCTAAGCTCTAATAAAGAATTAATATAACGTCCAATCATTCTCAAATGATGGAATACTTCTTTTTCTTCTTCATTTGCTTTTTTGTATAACTTTGGAACATCTATGTATGTTTTTTGATCAACTTGAGAAATTTGTTTTATTTTTGCTTCATCAAACTTATAATATAAATCATAGTAACTATCAATTTGTTCTTTCACAAATCTAGCTAATGGTTTAATATTCTGAAATTTTCCTTCTGGAAAATCTTGTGTTAAATGAATTCCAATATTCTTGAATTCATCACCCATCATCTCCATTAAATATAATGTTGTAAAATAAAGTGATTTTTTCTCTGGATCTTTGTTTCCTATTTTATTTAAAACACGAATGCAATAATCATGAAATTTGTCTAAATTAATATCAATATCATGCATACTATCTAATAAAGAAAGGTCTCCTGTTGTTATTGCTTCTAATGTTTCTTCTGCCATTTGCTGAAGCAATAAGAAAACTCTTCTTAGTGAATTATCAAACTCTTTACTTGTTATTCCCCCTAAATCTTTTACAATTATGTAATCTTTTCCATGTTCTACTATTTCATATCCAATAAACCTATCTACAAATCCTTGGAGAGATGTTGTTATTGACTTTTTCCTAGATACTTTAACTGCTTTTGGAGATTTTCTATGTTGTGTTATAAACTTATAAGGGGAATCTAATGTTTTAATTGAATCAAAATAAACACGGACTTCATCATAACCTTCTCTATAAACAGCCATGAAATATTTCCAAATTGTGGGAATATCCATTTTAGTTATATCAAACTCTGCTTTTTTTCCTGAATTTAATTTTTTCTCTGTTGTTAAATGCAATCCGGAATGTTTTTCTTCTATTTCTAATTCATCACCCGCAGAAATATTAAGCTTTTTTGTCCAATTTGACGGCAAAGTTATTGTTAGGGTGTTATGTCCTTGTTTTATAACTTTTCTTCTCATATATTTATGATAGTATAGGATATATTTAAATCTTTTTCAATATACACACTATTGAAAGTATGTTTTGATATATTTTATAGTGAAAATAGGGTTGGAATTGGAAAATATTGTAAAGAAATATTTTGTTTTTTGTTTTTTATTAATTTATGAGAACAGCTTTTAATGAATTTTTACAAAGAGGAAAAGTTCCTTTTGATTATGAAAATGTTTTTTTAACACAATATAGGCCTCGTATTGAGAAAGTGCTTAAAGGAGAATCTCCTCTTCCTTTTGAAATTGAAATACAACCTTCTCCCTATTGCGATGCTAATTGTGACCATTGTTGGGCAAAGAATTTTAGCAAATTAGAAAATAAGCTTGAAGATAAAAAAAATATTGATAGGGTTGTTCAACAAATTCTTAGTTTAAATTCAAATGGACTTTCTGAGCCAAAAGTAAAGTTTTGCGGTTCAACTGGAAATCCAAGCATGAATAAAAACCTTGGTTATTTTATTAGTCAATTCTATGGAAAAAGATGGATGAGATTATTTGATAATGGAATAAAAATGGGGGAAAATGTTAATAATGAAAAATATTTAGAAGATTTTTCAAAATTAAATCTTCTTTACTTAAGTTTAGATGCCGGTACAACTGAGATTCTTCATGATGTAAAACCAGGTGCTAAAAAAAGAAATGTCTCTGTTGAGAGCATTCTTGAAGCATGTCAAAAAATGAAATTAATGAATCCTAATTTGGGAGTTAATGTAAGCTATGTTATTACAAATAAGAATTATCAAGAAATTTCAGAAGCAGCTAGAAAAACAAAAGAATATGGAATGAATTTGATAAGATATAGAATTGATTTAACAGATGAGAAAATAGGTAATGAAAGAGCACAGGAGATTGTTGAGTTACTTAGAGAAGCAGAAACACATGAAGATTCTAATTTTAAGGTTGTTCCAATACATAATGATAAACAAATAAAAAATAAAAATAATACAAATTTTGGAAGTAAAGGAAGTAATTTTAAATGCATGACTTCAAATTTCTGGACTTGTATTGGTTCAAATGGGGCTTTTTATCCTTGTGGGCATTCTGTTGATAGAGAAACAGATACTTTTGGAAATATATTGGAAGAGGATTTTGAAGATATTTGGAATAGTAAAAAGAGAAAACAAGTTCAAGAAAATCTTCCTGGTGAAAAATGCACTATTTGTTCTCCTTTTTCTTTGAGTGTTAATGAATTTGGAACTTTTCTTTTAGAAATGTCTAAAAATCAAAGAGAAGAATTATTGGAAGAATATTATTCTAAAAAATAAATATACAAAATAGTGAAAATATATTTATGTATATTTTATATTGAAAGTCTCTAAATAAATCTAGCACTAGGGTATTATATGAAAAACATCAATGGAAAACTAAATGAAGATAACCCTTTTTTGAAGCATCTTAGGGTATTGAAAAATGATAGTGTGATAACTATTTCATATTTTGACCCTGATGATTCTAGTGGGAAATCAGTTATATTGGATAACAAAAACAAGTACTTGGAAAATATTAAAGAAGCTGGAAAATATCCAATTATCCTTAAAGGTGAAAGAGAAGAAATATCTATATCGAAAGATAAAGTTATTCTTGGGAAACAAGGATCTTCTCAAATAGAACACGGATACGAAAATGCTGGGAATTATTTTCTTTATGCATTTAATACCTTGCTTGCACGAGCCTGATTAATGAAAATCCCTAAGTGGCTTAGATAAAGAAACTTAAGATCATTAATATAGCAAAGATTAACACACACTCAAAATCAAAGATTTTGGTTGAGTCCTCACTTTGTTGCGGATACAAACATTGCTTTGCAAGTTTGCATAAACTACGTTTGTGTTAAATCTTTAGATAAAGAAACTTAAGATCATTAATATAGCAAAGATTAACACAAACCAACCGAAGTTAATTTTTTTGGATAGTTTCATCAATGCGTGTATGGTTAGTAATCCGAAGAGAAAACTAAAGACTATGCCCCATATTGAAAAGGGAGTTACTCCGAAATCGGGGATATTTAGGAAAATATTTCCTATCAGAACAATTGGAAGGCTCATAAGGAAACTTAAACGAAGGGCTGTTGAATCTCCAAATCTACGAAGCATTAATGTAGACACTGTAATTCCAGAACGAGATAATCCTGGTAGGGAAGAAAGTCCTTGAGAAACACCAAGTAAAACACCGTCTCCTAAAGTTAGGTCTTTAGGTTTTCTAAGTCCCCTTGATTTAACCTTAAGTTGTAAAATTCCTGTTATTAATAATAAAATACCAACGAAAAGAGATATTGATTTTCCCGTAAGTGAAAACTCATTTTCGTAGATTCCCAGCCCAAGAACAATTAATAGCCCAATTATCCCGGAGATGATTGTAGCTATTATTAGGAAATTTAGAGTCTTTTTTGTTTCAATATTTGATTTCCTATATTGGAATAAACTTACAAAAAGATGAGTTACATCTTTTCTAAAATAAATTAATGCTGCAAAGAAAGTTCCTAGGTGTAACCAAAGAATGTTTTGGATAATAGTGGTTACGTCTGTTACATTGAAGAAATTAGCGAATATTAAGGCTAAAAATCCACTAGAACTTACAGGTAACCACTCTGTTATACCTTGAACTGCACCGACGATAATTTGTTGTAATATTGTTAAGGTCATTATTCTTACTAAGAATTGAATAATTTAAATGTTTCACTTTATGATTTAGCGAAAGGTTTATAAACATAAATTTTCTAAAAGTATCCATGGCTAGACTAAAATCATATGATTTTGTCAGACCCATTTAAACAAATATAAAATGGCTAAAGAAAAACCAAGTATGAATGTTGTGTTCGTTGGACACGTTGACGCAGGAAAATCAACAATAGTTGGTAGAACAATGTTTGACGGTGGAGCTGTATCTGAACAAGAAATGAAAAAGCTTAGAGAAGAAGCTGAAAAGAATGGTAAGGCTGGATTTGAATTCGCCTATGTTATGGATAATATTAAAGAAGAAAGAGAAAGAGGAGTTACTATTGACCTATCTTATAAGAAATTGGTCACTCAAAAATTTGAAGTTACAATCATTGACGCACCTGGTCACAAGGATTTCGTTAAGAACATGATTACTGGTGCTTCACAGGCAGACGCTGCTTACCTAGTTATTGCTGCTCCTTCTGGAGTTCAA
>CAZZGW010000026.1:0-7181 GCA_964653605.1 Candidatus Woesearchaeota archaeon | reverse complement strand
CTTCTGGAAAAGAAAATGATAAACCCTTTTCAAAAGAAAGGCCAAAATCTTTAGAGGCACAGATTCTTAGATTTTCTTTGAATGATGGTGAAAATGGCGGTGAAAAATGGATCTCCCTTGTGGGTATGGAACATGGAAGGCCATATGAGCTATTCACAGGTAAATCAGACCAAGAGGTCTTGGCAATTCCTAATGCAGTGAAAAAAGGGAGAATAGTGAAAGAACAAAATGAAGACGAAAGTTCTCGTTATGATTTTTGGTATACGGATAGGCATGGTTATGATTCTCATATTGGGGGAATTTCGCACCAATTTAAAGAGGATAAATGGAATTATGCGAGAATGATTTCAGGTATGCTTAGAAATAGCACACCAATTTTAGATATTATGAATATAGTCTCTAAGTTACATGAAGGTGGGGCAGATGGGTTAAATACTTGGAAAGCTGGAGTTAAAAGGACTTTGAGCAAGTTTGTTCCTGATGGTGAAGAAACGGGAGAAGTGTGTGGAGTTTGTAATGAGCCTTTCCATTATGAAGGAGGGTGCAAGGTCTGTGGATGTGGTGGTGTATGCGATTAGATAACATGAAAATTAAAATAAAAAAACTACACGCTGAATCGAAAGTCCCTTTTTATGCAACGGAGGGAGATGCTGGATTAGATTTATTTTCTGATGAGAATTTAGTTTTGAAACCTGGAGAAAGACAAGGAATAAAGACTGGAATTTCTATTGAATTGCCTTTAGGATATGTTGGATTAGTTTGGGATAAATCTGGAATCTCATTTAAATCTGGAATAAAAGTTATGGGAGGAGTAATGGATGCTGGATATAGAGGAGAGTATATGGTTTGCTTAGCTAATTTATCCGAGGAAGATTTTCACATTGAAAAGGGAAAGAAGATTGCTCAGCTTTTGATTCAAAAAGTAGAACATCCTGAAATTGAAGAAGCTTCCGAGTTATCTGAAACTGAAAGAGGAGAAGGTGGCTTTGGACATACCGGGGAATAAAATTATAATATTTTTTGAACGGTAGAAAAAAGTTCTTCGTGGATTTCTTGAGGGGTTTTAATTTTGTCTCCTTTTACACAATTAATTGTTTTCCAATTATATAATTGTGCTAACTGGAGATATGATTCTTCAGAATTTTTTAAGTAGTTAAAATCTTTTTCAACTTCATCTTTTTGAACATTCATTTTTGATTTTAGTTCAATTCCTTTTTCAAAAGGCATTAAAAGAAAAGCAGTTAAATCTGGTCTTGGAAGTTTACACATTCCAAATTCTAGTTGTTCTAACAACTTATAAAATTCTTCTCTTTCAACAGGGTTTCTAATTTTTCCTCCTTGGTGTCCCATATTTGATGCAACATATCTGTCCAGGATTAGATTTTTTCCCGAATCTAATGTTTCATTAATAAAATGTAAGCTAAATCTCCTATCTGCGGCATAAAAAAGGGAAAAGGTGATTGGGTCCACATCTGCTGGGTTTTCAAAATAAGATTCTCCTATTTCTGGTTTTCCTAACAAAGGCCCCCCAATTATTCTTCCTGTTGGAGTATTATATCTTGGAAAAGTATCCCTCACTACTGGAATGTTCATTTCAATTAGTTTATTGTAGAGAAGTGTTGTTTGAGTATTTTTTCCAGAAGCGTCAGTTCCTTCAATTGCAATTAATTTTCCCCTTTTCATTTTATTTAGGCAGCCATTGTGGCTTTAGATTTCCATCTGTGGGGGTCATAATCATTTACTTCTACAACTTCTAAAGCAGGCATTTGGATAGCTTCTAACAATGGGAGATTTGGGTTTATTATTCTTATACTAGAAGTCTTTTTTGTTTCTTTTGATAGTTGTTCTAAAACAAAAGGCATGTGGTCTTTTTTCTTATTTCCCTTACTTTCCTCGGGTGCTTGATTTAGATACCACTCTTTTAATTCAAGGTATCCTTCTTTACCCGTAACTTCGTTGAATTTCTTTTTGAATTCATTTACATTGCTTTCATCTTTCCAAAAACCTGATCTTGGTTCGACCCCTAAATAAATGTGGGTGTTAATGGTATGGTGATGGAAGTATCTTGGTGTGTGGCCTGTTTCATTTGCAACCAACTTTAAAAGTAGGGAATCTTGTGCTTGATTAAATGGGGCTCCCAAGTAAACGTCATCGCTTCTTTGTATCATTGTTAAATCCATTTGATTGCCAAAAACACTAAATTGGTGCCAGAATGGGCATGGACCCAATGCCATTTTTCCTAAATCGTCTACATTCCATGAATTAAGAACATGATATCTTGAACCAGGGTTTTTTTCAATCCCCTTTAGCATTCTTTCTAATTGGTCAACTTCCCCTCCACCAACACTTGGCCAGTGTCTCCATTGAAATCCGTAAACAGGTCCCAGGTCTCCTGCAGTTTCTGCAAATTTGGGATCATTTTTTATTTTTTCAGAATATTTTGCAAATTCTTCATTCCACATTTCAGAATGCTTTGGGATTTGTTCATTTAAGCCATTTGTCTTTAGATATTTGTCAAATGCATTTGCGGTCCAGATATTAACGTCTCTATCAACCAAAGATTTAACATTTCTTTCTCCACGAAGTTTCCAGAATACTTCTTCAAAGGGAAGTTCTGGTTTGACAAATTTAGTAGTTAAAAGAGGAAATTCTTTTCTTAAATCATAGGTTCTAGCAAAAGATGAAATTCCAATAACGTGCCCCCTTGTTCTTGGTTCATAGAATACGTCCCCTTTTGTTACGGTCTCCTTCAAGAGATCTTGATATTGTTTCGTCATAAGTAATTAATTGTGAATATTCTTTTTAAAGAAATATCTTCTTAAATATATATTTTGGAAGCAAAATCAATAACCTTAAAAGGAATAAGTTTCTATAAAAAAAATGGTAGATGAATTAACTAATGGAAAATTTGATGATTTTGTTAAAGAAGGGTTAGTTTTAATTGATTTCTCTGCTGATTGGTGTATGCCTTGTGTTATGATGGGGCCTATTGTTGACGAAATGAGTGAGAAGTTTAAAGGAAAGATTAAGGTTGGTAAAGTTAATGTTGAAGAGAATCAAGAATTGGCGACAAAATTTCAAGTTGCTTCAATTCCTAATTTTATTTTATTTAAAGATGGTAAAAAAGTAGAACAATTTGTTGGGGGAATGTCTGCTGATGATTTTGAGACAAAACTTAATGGATTCTTGTAAAATTCTCATAAGGAAAACCTTATAAACAAAATATTTCTTTTTCAATTGTATGGCTCCGTAGCTCAGCTTGGTCACTGTCCCATGAAGATTGACCATTTTGATTACTCTGCCAAACAAACACAAACAATGGCTCCGTAGCTCAGCCTGGTCAGAGCACTGGACTTTTAATCCAGGTGTCGAGGGTTCAAATCCCTTCGGGGTCATTTTTTCTTTTCTTTTAAATATATTTTAGGGTTCATTTAAATAAAAAAACTTATAAATCCTCCTTCCAAATATATTCCATGGGGGATAATAAGCTTGAAGTTACTTGTGAAAAAGAGGAGATAATTGTTTCTGATGATCCTAAAATTAAGAAATACCCGGCGGTTGTATTTTCATCTGAAAAAACAGAGAGTTTGTATGAAGCAATAGATAAAGCACTTTATTCGAAATAATATGTATTTTACACTTCATTAATTCTTAAAAAGAAAAGGGTCTTTTTATATTTAGGATAATTTTATTACAACTGGATAAAAATAAAATGATAAAAAAATCAAAACAACATAATTCAAATGGAAGAACAATTTTAAATGCAAAACTAATTTTTAATTCGGTTACTCCAAAAAGGGTTATAGATTTTAGGTCAGAAGTTAGGCAGAGATTAGGTTATAATAAAGAAAGAGGGTATAAGATTCATGCAAATAATAAAGGCAATCTTCCCTGCAATGATTTAGCGGAATACCTAATAAAACAAGAGTTTATTGTTCCAATGATTGGTAAAAAAGGAAAAATAAGTTATTTTGAAAAACAGAACCATAAACCGGTTATTATTTATGTTTTTGAACCAAACCTTAGAGGGCTTAATTTAGTAATTCGGGCAGTGTCGTCAAAAGAAATGGATATAGATAATACTATTGATTTAAGAGCACTAGATTCTTTCATTTCACATGGGTATGTTGTTGAAAAAAGATAAAATATTTAAAGTTTAAGATACTAGTTTTATTGTCTTTATTATGGTTGTGGGGGTCTGTGAATTGTAATTATGGGCTTTTTTACTCCTAAAGACGTCTTTTGTAACGGTTTTCTAAAATATGTATTGGAAAGTATATATTTGTATAATATAGAAACATTTAAAAACCAATTTTTAGTTTCTTTTATTATTGGTCAGTTATTAAAGTTGTTCGTAACTATGTGACACCCAACCTCTTTTAAAAAATGAACATCCTTCAGCCTAAACAAATAAAAATGAGCGAAAAAGAAGCGCAAGAGCTGCTTGACAAGCTAAACATTTCTAAATCACAATTACCAAGAATTTTCTCAAATGACTCTTCCCTTCCTGATGGATGTAATATTGGAGACGTCATAAGAATTGAAAGAAAAGAAGAAGAAGATGTAAATGTGTATTATAGGGTGGTTGTTTAATGGCAAAAAATAATCATTTGGTGATGAAGAATTATTTAAAAAACCACTCTCTAGTTGAATCTAACATTATCTCTTTTAACAATTTCATTGAAAAAAGACTTCAGGAAATTGTGAACGAGATTCAAGGAACAATTAATAACGAAGACTTTGAAATTACTTTAGGAAAAATTGGAGTTGGTAAGCCAAAAGTTATAGAAGCTGATGGAAGTTACTCTTTTATTACTCCTTCTGAAGCTAGACTTAGAAAGTTAACCTATGCTGCTCCTGTTACAATGGAACTTACAGTTAAGAAAGATGGACAAGTTGATTCTGAGGTTGTTGAAATTGGAAAGATACCTGTGATGGTTAAGAGTAACGTTTGTAATACAAATGGAATGGATGGGGAAGCTCTAATAGAAAATTATGAAGATCCTTTGAATCCAGGGGGATATTTTATTATTAAAGGAAATGAAAGGGTTATGGTTATGGCCGAAGATCTTGCTGAAAACCAACCATTCATTGAGGAAAATAAGAAAAAAGAGTTAACTCTTAAGATGTTTTCTTTGAAAGGTACCTATAGAATTCCGGTTACTCTTAGCGAGGATAAAGAAGGTATATTGAATGTTTCATTTAGTAGATTCAAAGATTTGCCAATTGTTGTAATTTTGAAAGCATTGGGTTTAACAAAAGAAGCAGATATCTCAAAGTATATTGGTAAGGAAACAGATACTTTAATTGTTAACCTTTATGAATTCGTTAACCTGGCAGACAGAGAAGATGCAATGATGTACATTGCAGAAAAAACAAATCTGCAAGGAACTAAAAAAGAAATTTTAGATAGGGTAAAACAAAGAATTGATTCTTATTTATTTCCGCATATTGGTCAAGGTAAGGAAGACAGAATGAAAAAGGCCGTTACTCTTTGTAAACTTTTAAAGCAATTTTTAATTGCTAAAGATAATCCAAAATTAAGAACTGATAAAGACCATTATGCTAACAAAAGAGTTAGGCTTTCTGGAGATTTATTAGCTACTTTATTTAGAGTTAACTTGGGGATTTTAATAAGAGATATTCAATACTCATTACAAAAATCCTCTAAGAGAAAGAAATTCTTTTCAATAAAGGTTTTAGCTAAATCTACTTTGTTTAGTCATAGAGTAGAATCAGCAATTGCAACTGGTTCTTGGACAGGAGAAAGATCAGGGATTACCCAAAATATGGATAAGACTAATTACTTGGCTACAATTTCACAATTACAGAGAGTTTCAAGTATGCTTCCTGGAGATCAAGAAAACTTCATGGCACGTACATTACATCCAACACATTATGGTAGATTCTGTCCAATTGAAACTCCTGAAGGAACTGAAATTGGATTAAGAAAGAACTTATCTGTTTTAAGTAGGGTTTCTACTAGAATTGAATTAGACCAAGAAAAATTCCTTAAAGATTTAGTGGAATTAGAAATGGAAGGTGAAGCTGAAAATGTAGATGGTTATGATGTTTCATTAAATGGAAGATTTATTGGGACCGTTAAAGACGGAAATGCATTTGTTCAAGCTTTAAAAGACAAAAGAAGAGATTCTGAATTACCAGAACAAATGAATTTTAGGAGAGATGACGGATTCAAAGTTGTTTCAATTTCAACTGAACCTGGGAGAGCTTTAAGACCTTTAATTATTGTGGATCAAGGAAATCCAAGATTAAAGAACGAACATTTAATTCAAATAGAACAAGGAGAATTGGGCTGGAAAGATTTAGTTAAACAAGGAATTATTGAATACTTAGATGCTGCTGAAGAGGAAAATGCTTTAACTTCATTATATGAAGAAGAATTAACTCCGGAGCATACTCATCTAGAAATTGATGTTACTGCTATCTTTGGGGCTATTACAAGTTTAGTCCCCTATGGAAATCACGATCAGAGTTCGAGACTTAACAGAGGAAGTAAGACTCAGAAACAATCTTTAGGTTTATACGCAGCTAATTATTTATGTAGGTTAGATACAGATGTTTCTGTTTTGCAGTATCCTCAAAAACCAATTGTAAGAAGTTTTGTTTATGATACTCTTAATACCTATCCTGCTGGACAAAATCTAACTGTTGCTATTATGACCTATGAAGGATATAATATGGAGGATGCTTTAGTTTTCAACAAAGGTAGCTTGGATAGAGGGGTTGGAAGAAGCTTTTATTTTAGACCTTATTCTGCTGTTGAAATGAACTATGCTGGGGGATTAAAAGATGAAATTACATTGCCAGAAAAAGATGCATCTGGTTATAAAACAGAAGCAAGTTATAGATTATTAGAAGATGATGGAATTATTTACCCTGAAGCAATTGTTAATGAGGGAGATGTTATTATTGGCAAAATGTCACCTCCTAAATTCTTGTCAGAAGCTAGAGAAATTTCAGTTAGAACAAAGAAAGAATCGAGTGTTTCAATGAGACAAGAAGAGAAAGGAATTATTGAAGCGGTATTTATTACGGAAGATGCTGAAGGTAATAAGATTGTTCAAGCTAAGACTAGAGACCAAAGAATCCCAGAATTAGGAGATAAATTTGCAACTTCACACGGTCAGAAAGGTGTTATTGGTGCTATAGTTCCTGAA
>CAZZGW010000025.1:0-7740 GCA_964653605.1 Candidatus Woesearchaeota archaeon | reverse complement strand
TCTTGCCTTTCCAATATGTTTGTAATCATACAACCTATTATTCAGTGCAGAGATATGGATTTCTGCAACTTTTTTCTTAATGGCTGGTAGTCTTGCACTTAATTTTCCCGGGAAACTCTCTTCAAAATGATCGATGTCCAAGCAGAGAGGTTTTCCTAATTTAATGACACTCTTTAGATCCTGATAATTCTTTTTTTGGCGATCACAATTTTCAACAATTAAATTAATTCTAGACTTTTTAAATAAGTTCTTTGATTTAGAGTAATCATCCGCATGTATAATAAAATGTTTTATCCCAAATAGACTTTCCATTTCTGTTAAGTTCTCAACAACTTTCTTGCTAGTTATTTTTCCTGGCAAATGAACAGTAATTACCCATTTTTTACTTAGCTTTCCCATAAATTTTTTATATTCCTTGTCCATAATTTCTTTATTGGAGAAATGTAGCTCAACAGCATCAATATTTAATTTCCTAAGTAATTCAACATATTTTAATTTAGATTTAACATCAAATTTTTTACCCCAATCATAGAAATCACCTATGCTTACACCTATCTTCATTTTATCACCAAATTTGATATAATAGATTATATTCCGATGTTTTTAAATCTTGAGAAAAGCGATAGCGAGGGTGGGATTTGAACCACACGACCTCCGGGTTTCCTATGCGATATTCGTGTAGGAATGAGAATCCTACTGATTCGCTTATGGGCCCGACGAGCACTCCAGACTGCTCCACCTCGCTATATATAAGCTGAAATTGGGAGTTCTTTTAAAGCTTTCTGATAAGTGTAATTACAGTAAATAAATCTTTAAAAAAGAACATGATTATTATCTTAAATGTCAAAAGAAATAACTTCAGAAATTGAAAAATGCGAGACAATCCTAAAGTTTTTTTTTAAGAAGTCAAGGGATATTCATGTAAATACAGAACGTTCTATTTCAAATATAGATAATCAAGTGAAAAACTATCTGTTGGAACAAGGATATGCAGAATGGTTAGTAAAGGATATTTCATCTGGGTATCAGGTTGGAGGAATCTCTGAAAAGGCGTTATGCAATCTAGTAGAAAGCGGAGAGACATTTAACAATAAACATGTTGGAAAATACACATTGGAAGTAGATCATGGGCCAATGAGTGTTAGATCTTTTATGGCATTACCTATTAAAAAATAGATTTTTATCCTATCCAGTAATTTTTTAAACTTCTAGATGTATCATATATTATAAAAGAGGGTATAAATGGAATTAATTTATAATAAAAGATCATTGGAGCATGAGATGGGTATGCACCCTGAAAATAAGAATAGATTAATTTTTATAAAAGATGCAAAAAGCATAAAATTATTAAAAAATGTTTTTGAACCAAAATCAATAGCCGTTATAGGCGCTTCTAACAATAAAAGTTCTGTTGGTTATGGGGTAATGAAGAATTTAACTTCTGGAGGATACAAAGGAAAAGTTTTCCCTGTAAATAACAAAAGAGCAAAGATTTTAGATAAAAAGTGTTTCAAAAAACTTTTAGATATAAAAGAAGAAGTAGATTTAGTAATAATTGCAACTCCTGTTTTAACTGTTTTAGGTTTGGTTAAGGAATGTTCAAGAAAAAAAGTAAAAGCAGTAGTAATAATGTCTTCCGGCTTTAATGAAGCAGGAAAAGAAGGTGAAGCGCTTTCTAAAAAGATTTTACATGAAGCTAAAAAAACAAAAATGAGAATTATAGGGCCTAATTGTATGGGATTTATTAAAACCTCCTTAAATTTAAACGCAACATTTAGTAATCAAAGACCAAAAAAAGGTAAAATCGCTTTTATTTCTCAGAGTGGTGCATTGGGTTCTTCAACCTTGGACTGGGCAGAGAAAAATAAAATTGGTTTTAGTTTTTTTGCTTCACTAGGGGCAATGATTGATGTGGGGTTTAGTGATTTAATTAATTATTTAGGAAATGATCCTGAAACAGAAAGCATTGTTATTTATATGGAATCATTAACCCATGCAAAAGAATTTATGAGTGCTGCAAGAGCATTTTCAAAAAATAAGCCAATAATAGTAATTAAAGCAGGAAAAAGTTCAGAAGGTGCAAAAGCAGCACTTTCTCATACAGGAACGCTTGCTGGAAATGATGATGTTTTTAATGCCGCATTCAAAAGAACAGGAATAGTCCGTGTTTCTGAAATAGAGGAATTTTTTGATTGTGTTAAAACGCTTTCAAAACAGAATCTCCCAAAGGGGAATAAGTTAGCGATAATAACAAATGCTGGAGGACCTGGAGTTATTGCAACAGATAAATTAATGGAGAAAAAAGGAGAGGTGGCAAAACTATCTTATAAAACAATCAATGAGCTAAATAAACAATTGCCCAAAGCATGGAGTAAAAGAAATCCTATAGACTTGTTGGGGGATGCGGGTGCCAAAGAGTATAAGGCAGCATTAGAGAGTTGTATAAAAGAAGAAAATGTTGATGGAATTCTTTTGATTTTGACCCCCCAATCAATGACAAATGATGGAGAAATAGCAAAAGAAATACTAAAGCTAGAAAAAACAGATAAACCAATACTTGCCTCATTCATGGGTGGGAAAGGTGTGGAAAAAGGAAGAGAAATACTTGAAAAAGGAGGAATACCTACTTTTGAATCTCCTGAAAGGGCAATAAAGGCATTTATGTATCTGGATGAGTGTTCAAGAAACTTAAAAGCGTTATATCAAAAATCTAAAACAATTCCCCATGCATTTAATCCAAAAACAAAAGAGAATAAAGAATTACTAAATAGCATAATTTCTCAAAAGAGATATATATTAACAGAAAAAGAATCAAAAGATTTCTTAGCAAATTATTACATTCCAATTTCTAAATCAGAAATAGCAAAGAATATGGATGAAGCAAAGAAAATAGCAAAGAAAATAGGATTTCCCTTAGCAATGAAAATTTCATCTCCCGATATTTTGCATAAAACAGATATTCAAGGGGTTGTATTAAACATAAGCAATAATAATGAACTTGAAAAAAAATATAAAGAGTTAATAAAGAATGTAAAAAAGAATTCCCCTAAATCAGTAATTTATGGAGTTTTAATTGAAAAAATGATAAACAAGAAATATGAGTTGATTCTTGGATGTAAAAAAGATTCAATATTTGGTCATTCAATTGTTTTTGGGAGAGGGGGAACTGCTGTAGAGATATTTAAGGATATTAGTATTGGAATACCTCCATTAAATATGGAGTTAGCAGAAAAGTTAGTAGATGAAACAAAGATTTCAAAGTTATTAAAAGGATACAGGGGGGATAAACCAATAGACATAAAAGATTTACACTTTTTATTATGTAAATTTTCTCACTTAATAGTAGATTTTCCAGAGATAAAAGATATAGACATAAACCCCTATTCAATTGATGATGAGGGAGGATTTGTGGTAGATGCCAAGATAATTTTAGATAAGGAGTATATTTTAAAGAAAAAAATTCTAAGACCGATTAAACCAGAAGATGACTCGCTTGAAAAATAGATGTTTACATACCTTTCTAAAGAAATTACTTTCTATCAGACTCAATTATTTTCTTAGTTTTATAGGATAATAAAAATAATCCAAACATGAATATTCCAAAGAATATAAATATGAATTTAAATGGCAAGAAAATTAACAATATTGAACCAAGAAGCTTACCCACAAGGCTCCCAGCATCAATTGCAGTATTATAAGGTCCGTAAAATCTATATTTTTCTTTTCCTTTTAAAATATCAAAGAAATACGCTTCTGTTGTAGATTCTAACATAGCCATTCCAACACTTGCCAATACCAGCAATCCAAGTATTATGTATATATTTGAAACAAAAAAACATGCAAAAGCCAGAATAGCAACAAGAAAATATCCCGCTTTAAACATTTTTTTAAACCCATGTTTAGCAGTCCACTTAGAAAAAACATATGCAAATAAAATCAAAGGAACAGCCACTGCAAATAAAAAATAACCAACCCAAACTTCTCCTAAATGAGATCTAATAATCATTAAAGGAATGAATAAATAAATTAAACTCCACCAGAGGTTAACACCCCCACCAAAGACGTATGCCATAACCCTCTTTTTATCTCTAAAAAAGTCAATAAAATTTTTAAGAACGTTTTTATCTACCTTCTTTTTCCCTTCTGTATCTTTTATCCCTGTGGTTTTGAAAATTATTAAACCAAATAATAAAAACAAAGCAGATAAAACAAATACCCAACTTAATCCAAAACTTGCTGCTATAAACCCTGCAACCAAAGGACCAACAACATATGCAATATTCATGAAAGTATAAACAATTCCTTCATTGACAGAGACCTCTTTGTTTTTTGAATTATCTCTTACAAGTATTCCAAAACTAGTCATCCTCACAGCAAGAATAATTGTCATGGCAACTGCTAAAGCTAAAAAGATATAGAAATTATGATTTATTGCAAAGAGAATGTACGTAATTATAAATAAGATTAATGAATAAGAATATATTTTTCCTTTGTCTCCTTTTTCTATAAGGGGGATTATAAAGAAATACGCAAAAAATGAAATTATTGTTAGTGCAGAAGATAATATTCCCACAAGAGCAATATTCTGAATAAAACTATCCATATATACTGCCCAAATTGTACTTATATATGCTGCAGCAAAAGAAACAATTAATCCAACAATAGAAAGTTTACCTATTCTAGTAAATGTATAGTCCCCTTTTTGTTTCCTCACCAATATGCCCATTTTAAGTACAGGTCATTTCAATTTAAAAAGCTTTAAATAAATGATTTTCCAATAAATAACATGGTTGAGAAAAAGAGTTCAAAGAAAAAGAAAGGTAAGAAGAAAGGAAATCTGCAGGAAAAAATTAATGATCACAGAAAGTACATAATAATTGGGGTTGGGGTTCTCTTGGCAATTATAATTGTTATTTGTCTTGTGAGAAATATTTCTGATGAAGAGACTAAAAATCCTTTAGAAACTCCGGAGATTTTTATATCTGAATTTTCTCCGTTAGAACTTTCGCAACAAAAAGAAGAATTAGAAGGGAAAACAATAACAGTCTTAGGAGCCTATGTTCCAAGTGAAGCATTTATTTATATTAAAGAAGCTAATGATAGAATTTATTTAAAGCCAACAAATCCAAATTACTGTAGAAATTATAATTTAAAGGGTGTTTTAAGATATAATTATATAACAAGTAAGTGGGGATTAGAAGTAGAAAACTATGATGATTGTTTAGATTAATAAAATGAAATCAAAGATAAAAACACCAGCATTCTTTACCCCCAAGTATGCAGTAATTTATATTACCCTTCTAGCCACTTTACTTTTAATAAGCGTTTGGCCAAGATTCCTAAGTGATGCTCTTAGTATTCCCTGGTGGATTTATATTATACTGATTGTAATATTTTTGATGCCTTTCTTTAAGAAGAAGTAAACAATAAACCTTAGCAATACTTTTTTATATACTATCTTCCTTGGTAATTAATGAAAAAGGGGGTGTTAATTGTATTACTTTTAGGAATTCTTTTTGTTTTACCTTTGGTATTAGCTCAAGAACAAACTCAAACCTATTCTGATTTTAATAGATTTGTTGATAATGTTAAGTTTGTTTTCTTGGGAGAAGATAAGGATGTTATATTAGCTTTAGAAATTAGAGAGAAAGAAGTAAATTCAGCTATAAATAATCTCCAAAATCAAGGAGAAGATAAAGCAATGCAAAATTTAGAAAGAGCAAAAGAAAAACTTCAGCTTGTACAAGAAAAAGTTTCTTTAGATACTTCAGAAGAAATTAAAACGAGTGTTGATGAAGTTGTAAATAGAATAAAAGAAGAAGAAAATCTTTCAGAGGAATTTGAGGACTATCTTTTAGAAGAAGAAAAAACGCAATTAACAGCAGAACTCATTGAAAAAATTTTTGAATATTGTACAGAACTTGCGAAAGAAGATTTTTCTTTAGTGTTAAAAGAAGAAGAATGTAACCCAGAGACTTCTATGCCTGGAATTGAAAAAGAATTAGAGAAATTAAAAGATCTTCAATTGAAAATGTTTGTCAAATTAATGTTAGAAATTAGAAGTTGCGTAGATGACCCTGGAACTTGTAATTGTGAGGCTAATGTTGATGTTGAACAAAAAGCAAAATGTGAGAAAATGGTTACTCTTGCTAATAAATGCGAGAATGAAGAAGATGAAATCTCTTGTAATGAACTAGAATCTATTAAACCTAGACAAGGAGATGGTTTTGCAGAAAGTTTTGTTCCTGATTATTTAATGAATTTGTTTAAAGAAAAATCTTATATGATAGAATATGACATAGAACCTTCAGATGGAGTTCCCGAAGAATGTTGGGATGAGAATGATAAACCAGAATGCAAACAATATGAACATTTAAAAGAGACAAATGATGATTGGGATGAATATGGGAATTTTATAGGAAAAAGACCAGAAAATAAAGAACCAACAATGCAAGAATCAATTCCCCAATGTTTTGATAAAAATAATACTTTTTTAGAAGAAAAATGTGGTAAAATTACTGTTACTAAAAATAAAGAAGGTCTTGTAAATTATATAATTGAAAATGAGATTAATGGCACTTCAGGAGGATTTGAAAATAAATCAGCACGGAATACAATTGATATTAATAAAAGTGATGGACAAATGCAAGTACAAAATAAATCTTGGGAAATAAAAAAGGAAATGAATCAAATTAATAATCAGATTAAGAATATAACCTATGCTCCTGGAACAGGACCTGGAGGAGATACAACAAATGATGTTAAAAATGTTGTTGTGGAAGGAGGAAAAGATGGAGAAGGAACTGGAGGTTTAACTCCTGAGGTTAAAATAGATATTGTAGAAGAAGGCAATAATGGAAATAATGTTGTTGACAATGGAGTAGATGATGGACCTGGTGAACCAGGAGTAGTTGATGAAGATTAAATCTAATTAATTCTTATTTTATAAATACAAACCTTTAAATTACTAAAAATTCTTTAAAATTTAAGCCCAGATCGCATAGAGGTTATTGCACCGGATTGCTAATCCGGACCCTTCGGGGTGCGCAGGTTCAATTCCTGCTCTGGGCGTTTGTTTTTTATTTATACACAGTTTTTCTATGCTCAAATTTTAACAGAATTAATTCTTCTCCATCTATAGAATAAATTAACCTAAATGGTTTTATGTATAGTGCCCTTTCATTCCTAGAATATCTTAAAGGTTTCCCCACATCTTGATTTTCAAGTATTTTGGTTATTTGTGCCTTTAATTTCTTTAAAAGAAAATCATCAAGATGTTTGGTTTGTTTAATAAAAGTTGGAGACCTTGTTATTTTTATTATCATTTTACCAAGCATTCATTTCTTTTAGAAAATCTTGTTTTGATTGAGTTATCCCTTTTCCAGCATCAATATCTTTCCAGATATTATTTAATTCTTTAATTTCATTTTTTTCCATATCAGTTAAACCTTCAACTTTCTTCAAAATGATTAGATCATCTTTTTTAGTTACAGTGAAGGGGGTTCCCACTTCAAGATTAACTCTTATTTCTTCAGGTATTACAATTTGTCCTTTTGTGCTAAGCTTAGTTATTTCCATAGGAAAAGTAAGATTATCTTACTTATAAACTTTTTGGTAAAACCAAAATACAATTATATATAATTTTATATACAATATTGCTAGGTTTTATTCAATAAAACGCAAAGATCCGGACCCTTCGGGGTGCGCAGGTTCAATTCCTGCTCTGGGCGTTTATTTTTT
>CAZZGW010000024.1:0-7841 GCA_964653605.1 Candidatus Woesearchaeota archaeon | reverse complement strand
TATCAAAATAGGTAGTGTAACGGCTATTTAAATATTATCGTTTCCTTTTAAGAATTCTTTTTGCCTTCAATAACTCCTTTTTTTAATCTACTTTCTAACTCTCTTAAAACCAGGAACCCATCTAACCTTTCTTCTTTTCATAAGCATATTCTTACGACATTTAGAAGAACAAAGATGTTTAACATTTCCATCTTTTAAAACAAGAGTTACTCCCTTGTGCAAATCATAATCTTTTTTACAAAATGAACATTTAGGCATCTTGATTTCCTCCAGAATAATTTTTTACAAAAATATTTATTGGATAAGAAGTCAACTTCCCTTCTTTACTCACTCCTCTTTCGGACTCAACATCATATCCCAATTCAAGATAAAACGCACTAAGAAATCTTAAATCACCAACTGTTTTAGCACTAAGAGTAATCTCTGGAGAACCAAAAGCTAATTTACTTAATCCTTCTTTAGCATATTTTTCAACATCCATCTTAACTATGACTCCCCTTAGTAATGTTAGATTTAATTCTTCTAGCTTCAATTTCAGTTTCTCTAAGCATTAAAATATCCCCAATTCTAATTGCTCCTTTAACATTTCTTCTCATTGAACGTCCTTGATCTTTACCTTCTTGTACCAAACATTTAACCTGTGTAATTTCTCCTCTAAAACCAGTTCTTCCTAAAACTTCCTCAACCACTGCAGGAACAGCATTTTCTGAAACAATTTTATCAGATCCTTTTGAGCCTTGCTGTTTAGAACCTTGTTGCTTCGTATCTTTAATCTTCTGTGTCTTTGCCATTTTTTTATTCAATATTTGAAAAAAGGGTCATTGAAAACCCTTAGTTTTTCTTCGCCATTTTATTAATTAATTATAAATAAGCTAGGTGTTGTTATTTCTTTAAGCTAGAGATGTCTTTTTCAGCATCACCAGCATCAACAACAGCAACTGAAGATGAAGAAACTTGAATTCCAACAGAAATCCCTAATTTTTGCTTGCTATCTACTTCTTGACAAGGAATTCCCTTATCCTTACAAAGTAGAGCTAAGTGTTGAACTATTTCCTTTGGTTCTACATCACTTGCGTAGGCCACAAATTTTGCAGTTCCTCTCTCAATAGCTTTAGTAACTTCGTTAGTTCCTTTTTCTATTTTTCCTGTCTTCTTCGCTTTTTCAATTATTTGATATGCATCCATGGTAATTTTTCCAATTCATTTTAATTATCATGAGAACTATAAAGCCCTCACTCCAACGTTCATCGGATGAATTATCAAGAAAAAATTGCTTTATAAAGTTTGTGTAGCAAAGTTTATCCTCAAAAATCTACTGGTTTTTGTAATTCAGAAATATTCTATAAAGTTTTGGATGGACTATTTTCTCCAACTAACTTCAACATCGTCTGTTCTTTGTTTAGGCAAAATATCAACCTTCTCCAATTCTGAAATTTGGAAAACATTTGCCTTAGCTTTAAACATAATTTCCCCCAAATAAGCAATCATTCCAGCGTTATCAACAAGCAAACTCCTCTCAGGACAAAAGAACTTAACACTTTCCTCACGGTCTTCACACATCATTCTTGCCATTTCCTGAAGTCTAGAATTACATGCAACTCCCCCTCCTAATAACAACTCCTCCTTTCCTACATGTGCCAAAGCCCTCTCAGAAACCTCTACAAGCATAGCAAACACTGTTTCTTGCAATGAATAAGAAAGATTTTGGACAGACTCTCCTTTTTCTAATTTCTGTCTTAAATTAGTAAGAATTCCGGATAATGCGATATCCATTCCTTTAACTTTATAAGGCAATTCAATATATTTTCCTCCCTTTGCCTTTTCCTCTATTTTTGGTCCTCCGGGAAAACCCAATCCAGCATATCTAGCAAAATTATCAATAAAATTCCCTACCCCAATATCTAGTGTCTCCCCAAATACTCTATACTTTCCCGAAGCATATGCAATTACTTGTGTATTGGCTCCAGAAGCATATAACATAACAGGATCCTTAGCCCCGGTTACTCTTCCAACTTCTAAATGAGCAACGCAATGATTCACTCCCACAACAGGCATACCTAATTTCTGGGACAATTCTTTAGTGAATCTCATCCCCTCAAGCAAACAAGGAGGCAAACCAGGTCCTTGGGAAAAAGCAATGACCTCAACTTCCTCTTCTTTAATTCCAGCACCCTTCAATGCTTCATCATAAACTTCTCTTTTAACATTTTTGTGATGCTTAGCAACTTCAATAGGAATCATCCCCCCCCCGCCATCAGGAGTTACATAACTTCTTTTAGCATTGCTCAATATCTTACCATCCTTAACAATACCAACTCCAAAAGTATGTGCTGTAGATTCAATTCCTAAAACAATTGTCATGAATATTAAAAGAAGCAAGAATATTTAAAACTAATTAATCAAGAACAATCAATATCACCTAAAAAACCCTTACCCTCAAGACAAACCTCATTATCCCTAAAAATATTCTTTGAAAGTTCCATTTCCCTTCCCCAATTACTAATTGCTTTATCAAGACCCTCAAAAAGATTTCCTTCAACAATTACACCATCTACTTGATTCCAGATTCCATGGGGGCTTGGTCCTAAAAAATGATTATACCTAATTACTATTCCCTTTGAAGTTGATTCTCCACTATTAGCACCAATAAAAAATGAAGCCCCTCCATGCCCATCTGTTCTAGGTCCTTTGAAAATATTATATTCCAAAATACCAAAATTTTCATCTACCCCACTTGCAATAAAACCAAATTTATTTCCAGAATTAGTTCTATCAAAAATATTATGATGCACCCACCAACTATGCACCCCAGAATCATCTCCATTATCAAATTGTAATCCATCTCCTCCAGCATATACCCCTCCATCTTCTTTTTCCTCTTTCCCATAAATATGCCAAGCAGTATTTACATCATAAATATGGTTATACCCAATCTCAATGTATTCTAAACTTCCTCCCCATATTCCATCAAGATATATGTCATAAATTTCACTATTCAAAACTTTTCCTCCATCACTCCAAAAGAAAACACCAATCCCTCCTGAATTATGAACTTCACATTCATAAACAACACTTCCATGAGAATTGCCTCTAAAATAAAGAACAGTGCCCAAATGATTTTGAATATCTAAATCCCTAAAATAAGTTTTATCAGCTTCAATAGAAAAAGCACCATTTCCAGCAACATTACCCATTATTATTGGTTTATTTTCACCAGAACCATATGATCCTAAATAAACATTTGAGACAATCTTTGGAATAATTATTCTTTGGTAATCATTTATTTTATATGTTTCTCCTCTTTTGAATAAATAAGCAGTATTACTTTTCCAGAAAATCTTTTCTAAAGAATCCCCCGGTTCAATATAAACAATATTTGAATAATCATTTTCATCTTTTTCAACAAATCTATATTCTTCAGGAAATAATTTTTCTGCAGAATTATCTCCTCCAATTAAAAAACCGCCATCCCCAGAACCTCCGGAACTAGGAAAATAATTATGATTACTCTCAGATAAAATGGCACTATTAGGATAAGCCATTGTTGGCAAAACTCTATTAGAAGGGCTAGGAACTCCAACCGGTTGTCCAGAATCATAATAATAAACAATTATATCATCAAAGTAAACATCAACATTATCCGGATAAGGTTCTTTAGTAGCATACATTGCAAAATATAATGTATTTATATCTAAATCTTCTGTTTTAGTAAATAATAATCCCCCCATATGATTTACAAACTTCCCATCAATAAAAGTTTCAACAAAACCATTGTCATCCCCCAAATCATTTAAAACAACTCTTTGAGTAAAAGTATACCATTCCCCCTTATTCATCTTAGTATCAAACCAACCATTACCTTCTCCATAAACACCACAACCATTTTCTCCTTCTCCCTGGCTAATTACAAAATCACAAACTTCCTGACAATCTTTTGGAATTTTTCCCATCCAATCCCTGTAAAAAGTCTGATTCCACTGATTAGCATGATAAACATAATTATGGATATCAATACTAGACCCCTCACTAGAAATTTCATAAACAGCAGAAAATCCATCATAACCAGTAGGACACACTCCTGCACCTCCTGATTTTACTAGATCCCCTCCTAATCTAGGAAGTTTGGCCCTTCCAGTTTCAAAACCAGGACCATATTTTACTTTATAAGAAAAATAAAGTTCATTGTATCCTCCCTTCAAATCTTTTTCAAGAGTTATGCAAGAATTACCATTACAAGCCCACTCCCCTTGAAATTCATGATCCAAAACTTTTGTTGGATTTACAGAATCACTTGGATTTTGATAAATTGAAACACTTCCATAAACCGGTCCATGCAATTCTTCAATATCATCCCAATCATTATTATACATAGAACTTGTATACCTTCCAACAGAATGATGTTCAAAATCATTAAAATAAATCACATTTAAGTTTCCAAATTTAAAACTGCCCCCCTTATTCCTTAATCTAGAAGCTGCTTCTAATTCCTTTATCTCTTCTGGAGTAAACTCTCCTCCCCTTGTTATTCCAACTGAATCCCCCCCAATATTTAAAAATAAGAGAGAAACTTCTCCGTTTTCAACAGGGATGCATAATCTTTCACCGCTAGGAGTTGTAAACCCCCAATTAACACTATCTAAAACCTCCTGGATAATTCCTTCTGGAACGGAATAAAAATTATATTCCTTGGACCCAGTTGGTTGATTTTGAAAGCAAATTTCTTCAACATCATCAGGAACAGGAAAAATTTCTTGCTGTGAAGACCCAGGTTCTCCTAGCAATTCATTAATTTCCTCTTGGACGGCGTATTGGAAGTTTGCAGCTTCCAAATCATCATTTACTTGAATGAATTTTTTTGCACCAAAAACCCCCACAAGGATAAAGACTACCATCAAAATTATTGCAAAAATCATTCCAAAAGAGATTTTCATCTGCCCTTTAGCCCCTCTTTTTATCATAAACAATTTAGCAAAACTAACTATATAAAATTAATTTATTAAAATTATTTTTCCGAAAGTTCAACACGAGTTATAACATCCTTCCAAAGTATGCTTCCTTCAGTTTCAACATACATAGAAATAACGTCTCCTTGCTCGTATGTAACAATCCCCATAGATTGAACATCATAATCCTTCATAATCTTACCAGAATCACCTTGTTCAACAATAAATGAGTTTCTAAATCCTATTTCTTCCCCATTCTTATACAATGTAACATAAATTGCCCCGCTTCCTTCCATGCTCTCTAAGTTAGTTGACAACCCGGTAATACTTCCTTTTCTCATCATAACATATCCTTTTTGAGGGCTTGTCTCGACCCCAACAGCAGTTCTTAAAAACCCCTCTCCAGCCATAACCCCATTATATCCAAAATCCATAACATATCTAGCAACTCCTGTAGCTTCTTGCTGTTGTTTCTTAATATTTTTATCAGATGCTGTTACAACATAAAAAGAATTTCCCTCTAAAGGTTTAATTTCATATACAGCCAAATTAGTATCATCAATATTTTTAACATCTATTTGTTCAGGCAAATTATCAAACGTAACTTCCTCTACACTCTCAACAGTGTCAGGATCTATTCCCTTGTTACTTAAGATATCTTCAACAACTTTCTGAGCACTATCACTAAGACCAACTTGCTCCGCAACAACACCAGAAGTAACAAACACAATTGCCACTATAACAAAATAAATTGCAAGTTTTTTCCCCTTACCAACTTCTTTTTTAGCCTCTTTCTTTTTCATTTTTATAGTTTGGAAACCTTTTCAAAAGGTTTATTCTTAATACAAATATTAACCATAATTTCTATTTAAAGATTGTTATTCCCCCAAATTTTATAAACCAAACCCTCCTATTTCAACTATGGAAAATACAATCACGCAAGAAAAATTAGAAAAATACTTCAAACTTACAAATACCGCGCTAGCTGAAGTTAAAAAGAATATAATCCCCGGAAAAGAAAAAGAGGCTAGAGAAATAATTGAAATGGTTGCAAATTATCTTTTTGATGCAAAGCACTTTGAAGAAGGGGAAGATTTTATTAATGCATTCGGAGCATTAAATTATGCACATGGATGGCTTGACTCTGGTGTAAGATTAAATATATTTGATGTAAAAGATGATAAATTATTTACTGTGAAATAACTTTAAAAACAATAATTAACTAGACACAACATGGTAAAGAAGGTGATAGTTCTAAGTCTTGGGGGAAGTTTAATAGTTCCCAATGAAGTTAACATAAAATATCTAAAAAAATTTAAAGAGGTTATTGAAAAACACAAAAGGAAATATAAATTCATAATAGTTTGCGGAGGGGGAAACGTGGCTAGAAAGTATATTACTGCTCTTGCCTCTATTGGAGCTCCAACTAAATTCCAAGGATTTTCAGGAATATCTGCAACAAGAATGAACGCGCGTTTCATAAGTTACTTCTTTGGACAAGACCAAGAAAGAGGAATGCCTCACACTATTGCTGAATTAAAAAAATATGTTAAGAAATATGACTTAGTTTTCTGCGGAGGTCTCGAGTATAGAACAAAACAAACTTCTGACTCAACTGCTGCTGAAATTGCACAAAACATGAAAGCAGAATTTGTTAACCTGACAAACGTGGATGGGCTCTATGATAAAAATCCAAGCAAATTCAAAAATGCAAAATTTATTCCAGAAATATCCTGGAGTGCATTTGATAAAATGGCAAACAAATTAAAATTCCATCCTGGACAACACTTTGTTTTAGATCAAACAGCTTCGGGAATGATTAAAAAAAGCAAGACAACGACATATATTATTGGAGAAGACATTAAACAATTAGAAGCTTTACTTAACAACAAAAAGTTTAAAGGTACAAAAATTCAAGGATAAATTATGGAACAAACAATCCTCACACAAACAAACTTCACAAAGTTAAAAGAAGAAGTAAAGAAATCCAAGGATAAGACAATTATATTTTCTTCTGAAGATGATGACTTAAATAGAAAAGTTATGGAAAAACTCCCAGTACAAATAATCCTAATAAGTCAATCAAACAGAAAAGACTTTCAAAAGCAAAGAAATTCAGGATTTAACCAGGTAATGGCGAAAGCTGCAAAGAAAAGCAACATAGCAATTGGAATAAATCTAGATGAAATAATTGAAGAAAGAGATTTGAAGAAAAAATCAGATTTATTTGCAAGAGTTAAACAAAACATAATGCTTTGTAATAAAAACAAAGTAAAAATGAAATTCACAAACCAGAAAGATAAAAATAAAAGAAACAATCACGACTTAAAATCACTAGGAAGTGTGTTGGGAATGCCAACAAATATGTTAATTAATTAACATTGAATTCGTCAAGCAATCTAAAAAATTTCTTCATGCAAATCACAATGTGAATTTGAATTCAATTTATTGAAAGAATTTTTTATTTGTTGAATTCGTCAAGCAATCTAAAAAATTCTTTTTTCTCTAGAGTTTTATCAACTTCAGAAAGACCAATATGCTCAGATAATTTCCAAAAGGCTTCTGGTTTGTATCCTTGTTTTTTAAGAGATTGCACACTCATTAATTCTTTATCATCCCATCCAGAATATTTTCCAGATTCTATATCTGCAGTTATTTGCGTTGCAGATAACCTCATTCCCTTAAAATGCGTTCTTCCAGTAAAAAAAGCCCAAGGATATTTTTTCTTAAAAACTTCAAAAATCATTTTTTGTCTTTCTGCATTATCTCTATGTTCTTTTGCCCTGATAATATGTGTCATACCCATTTCAATATCATCCGTAGCAACACTTAAATTCATGAGTGGCCAAACTTTATATTTTTTATTTTGTCTAGGATGTTTTTCCAAATTAACCCTTG
>CAZZGW010000023.1:6918-8990 GCA_964653605.1 Candidatus Woesearchaeota archaeon | reverse complement strand
CTGAGGGATTTTAGTATAATTAAAAAAAACAGGCGAAAGGAGTACAGAGCCCACGAGTGTCCGGTTTAGGTTTTTAATAAACTTTATTAATCCCTTTTTATATACTATATTTATGAAAAGGGGTTTTGTAATTGGAATATTTTTAGTATTATCAATTGGATTAATTTCGGCTATTCCATTCATTTCTTTTGTTAACCCAACACCAAACAATGATTATCAAACAACTGGTTCATCATTAATAATTAATTCAACTATTACTGGAGTTTCAAACCTACTAAAATTTGTATTTAATTGGCAGGGTACAAATTACAGTTTATACGATGAAGATTTAATTCTACATTTAAGTTTGAATAACAATTCTAACCTCGGAGAAAACAATTCACATGTCTATGATTCCTCGAGGGCAGGGCATAATGGCAGTGTTGTTGGTGGTGCAGAATTCATTTCAAGTGGAAAATATAATGGGGCATATAATTTTACAGGAGGAGAAGGAATAGATATTTCTGCTTCAGAAGATTTTAATGTTGATGAGTTCACTATTAGTGTTTGGTTGAAAATTGAAAAAGAAAATTTTACAGATCTTGCAACTGCTGGTTATTCGACTTGTGGTTTGCTTGAAAGCGGAAAAGTTATGTGTTGGGGTTATAATTTGAATGGGGAACTTGGAGATAATACAACTTATCAAAAATATTCTCCTATTGAAGTCTATGGAAATTATAATTTTTCTCAAATTGATGGAAATGAATATCAATTTTGTGGAATTTTGCAAAATGGTAGTGGTATATGTTGGGGAGATAATACCTATGGACAATTAGGAGATGGGACAACTATTCAAAGAAATATTCCAAAAATAATTAATGGGAGTTATTCTTTTTTAGAAATTTATGTAGGGGCCAGACATTCTTGTGGAAGATTGGCAAATGGATCAATTTTGTGTTGGGGTTCTAATTCTTATGGACAAATTGGTGATTCTTATTCAAACCCTCAATATGAACCTGTAGAAGTTTTTGGAGGATATTCAATCTCTAAATTTGTTGCTGGAAAATATTCCAATTATGCACTTTTAAATAATGGGAGTTTAATTGGACAAGGATACAATGGAAGAGGAGAATTAGGAATAAATAGCACTTCTTCTAGTGGTACTCCGGTAATTGTGGCTGGTTATTCTTTTAAAGAATTTGATTCCTCAGGATACACTACTTGCGGAATTTTGACCAATGGCACTTTATTTTGTTGGGGATACAATAATCATGGACAAGTTGGAGACAACACTACTAATAACAAATTACTTCCTACCAAAGTATTATTTGATGAAATAATAACAAATGTTTCTCTTAGCTTAGGATACCATACTTGCGCTATAACTGAAAATAATTCTGTTTATTGTTGGGGATATAATAATGCAGGGCAAGTTGGAGATGGAACTCGTTTTAAGCGAAAGACACCTGTTCTTTTTTCTTTAGAAGGTTCTCTTGGTGAAGTGGTTCTTGGTCATGGACATTCATGCGGAATTTATCAAGGAGAAATTTACTGCTGGGGCAATAACTTATATGGGCAAGGAGGAATTGGAAGGGCTTCTAATGGTTTAAAACCTCTTTATTTCCCATATAATTATTCTAATCTGCAAGAGATGGGTATTTATTTGGATAACCTAATGATTCTTTTATCAAATGGAACTCTTTTATCCTTGGGTACTTCATCGGAAGGGGAATTGGGTTTAGGAAAAGAAGATTATTATCTAGCAGAATCTCCTGAAATTGTTGAAGGCTTTTTTTTAGATATTTCATCTCCAACCAGTCATGGGTGTGGGATTTTACAAAATGGTAGCGGTAGTTGTTGGGGGAGCAATGATTATGGTCAACTTGGAGACGGAACAACAACTCAAAGAAAAATTCCAAGTCCTATTTTGGGAAATCTTAATTTTTCTCAAATAGAAATAGGAAATTCTCATTCCTGTGGTTTGCTCCAAAATGGATCTGCTCTTTGTTGGGGGTGGAATATTTTTGGACAGTTAGGTATTGGAAATACAACAAACATGAATGCTCCAACCTATGTTTCTGGAGGGTATAATT
>CAZZGW010000023.1:0-6818 GCA_964653605.1 Candidatus Woesearchaeota archaeon | reverse complement strand
GAATTGGAAATACAACAAACATGAATGCTCCAACCTATGTTTCTGGAGGGTATAATTTTAGTTATTTAGAATCTCATTATCATGGAAATTGTGGTTTGCTCCAAAATGGATCTGCTCTTTGTTGGGGAAGAAATCATTATGGGCAATTGGGAATTGGAAATACAACAAACATGAATGCTCCAACCTATGTTTCTGGAGGGTATAAATTTACTTCGCTTGGAGGGGGAATGTTTCACAATTGCGGATTAAATACTAATGGTAGTATTTTGTGTTGGGGATTAAATACTAATGGAGAATTAGGGATTGGAAATACCACTAATATGAATTCTCCAACCTATGTTTCTGGAGGGTATAATTTTTCAGAAATATTTATTGGTGGAATGAATTCTGCAGGGGTATTGCAAACAGGTGAAATAATGTTTTGGGGAGATTGTAGTGCATCTCAGCTTGGAAAATATCTTACAAATCCTTCTGAAAGAGCTTCAAGAATTCTTAAAGGAAAATTATTTTGGAAAGATCCTTTTAATTTTGCAATTGGATATTCATATTCTGGCGAATTAATTTCTTTTAATAATGGAAATGAACTTAGAGCAGAAATGAATGGGGAATGGAATCATGTGGTAATTTCTTTAGGGGGTGAAAACTATAAATTATATATAAATGGAACTTTGAGGGATAATCTTTCTTCTTCTAGGGGAATATCTCAAGAGACATTAGATATATTTTTGGGAAATAATTCTCGTGGACAAATAGACGAAATCCTAATGTGGAACAGAACATTAACAGATGCTGAGATTAACCAAGTTTATCTTTCATCACTTCAACAAAGAAACCACACTGCCTGGGAATTTTACTCTACTCAAACTTTACCGAGTGTTGGGACCTATACCTATTCTCTTTTTGCTCTTGATGGAACTGGGAGTTTTAATGTTATTAGGAACATAATAAAATATATTGTTGAAGCAGTTACTCCAGATGATTCTCCAGGTGGAATAAATCCTCCAGTTACAGTTAAGGAAGAAAAACTACAGGAAGGACAAACAAGACAACTACGTGAAGGAGCTAAAGTTAAAATTGAATTTGCTAATCAAGGAAGTAAAACACTTGAAGTTGTTGATGTTAATAAAAACACTAATGTTGTTAAGGTTAAAATTAACGATATTGAAGTAGAAGTTGTTAATGGAACAACTGAAAAGATTGATGTTAATGGGGATGGTTTCTATGACCTAGAGGTTTCTGTGGAAGATATAAGCTCCACTGGTAGCAGCAGATTAAAATTCAAGGAAATATATGAAGAAATTCAGGGTGATGATGAAGAAGCCGTAACAGAGGAAGTAATGGATGATGTTATTAATAATGAAGAAGAAGAAGTTATTAATGAAAAGAGTAATTTGTGGAAATATTTAGTTGTAATAGGAATAGTGGGATTGTTAATTGCCTCTTATTTTATGTTTGTTAAGAAGAAGTAAATCTTGTTGTAAAATTCCTATTTTGTAACCATTTTATAATAACAAAAATAAAGCAGGCGAAAGGAGGGAGTTGAACCCTCTTTTCCCGGACCACAACCAGACGTCATAACCGTTAGACCACAATCGCCATTTTTGACATGTTTGTTTATTTAGCGTGGATTTTACCTAAACAAGCATAGAATTAATTATTCATTTTGTTTTTTAAGTTTATCGTATAAATATATTTTTATTTGCTTTGGGTTTATTTATCTTTTTCAACAAAATATTTAACAAATTTCCAGTATATTAAATTATTATCTTGAATTGCTTTCCATTTATAACTATACCATTCCCAGTATTGTTTTCCTTCTGTTGTTTCTTTTTTTAAAAAACACTTGTCCATATAATCTATTGGATTAACCCTGTTTAAATATTTAGAGAAAGTTTCAGTTTTTGTTCTACTTATTAAATTAGAAAGATGTTTATTTCTTATGGAGTGGTTGTTTATGAAAGGGATTAAAAGATCATGCCTTTTTAAAAATAAAACAAATCTATCTTTGGGATTTTCTAAATTGTACTCTACTTGTTTTGATTTTTTTGCTATCATTTTGTTTTATATATGTTATAATAACCATAATTTAAATGTTAAATAAAAAGTATTTTTAAAGGTAACTATCCTAAAAAAAATATGGTTATTAAGAAAAAATCATCGAAATTGGAATTATTGGCTCCTGTTGGAAACTTTACAAATTTGAAAGTAGCAATTAATGCTGGTGCAGATGCAATTTACTTTGGATTAAAGGAATTTTCTTTAAGGTCCAATGCAGGAAACTTTTCTGTTAAAGATGTTGATAAAATAAAAAAATCATGCGATGAGAAGGGTGTTAAAATATATCTTACTATGAATTCAATAATTTATAATGAAGAGATTACAAAGATAGATGAAATACTTAGGAAAGTTAAGGGAAAAGTTGATGCAGTTATTTGTTGGGATATGAGTGTTATACAATTGTGCAGAAAGTATAAAATTCCTTTCCACATTTCTACTCAAGCAAGTGTTTCTAACGTTGAATCTGCTAAATTTTACAAAGAAATGGGGGCAGAGAGAATTGTTTTGGCTAGAGAATTAAATCTTAAACAGATTAAAGAGATATCTAAGTTTGTAAAGGTTGAATGTTTTGCCCATGGTGCAATGTGTGTTGCTGTAAGTGGTAGATGCTTTATGTCTCAGTTTTTGTTTGGAAAATCAGCCAATAGGGGTGAATGTCTTCATCCATGTAGAAGAAGTTATATTGTTAAGGATAAACAGGAAAAGTATGAGCTAGAAGTGCAAAATGATAAAATAATGTCTGCTAAAGATCTTTGCACATTACCTTTCATAGATAAATTGAAGAAAGCAGGAATTATTTCATTTAAGGTTGAGGGAAGAAATAGGGATCCTAGATATGTTGATACGGTAATTAGAACTTACAGAAAAGCTCTGGATAAGAAATTAACTGAAGACGAAGTTAAAGAGGCTTTGAAAGATCTTGAAAACGTGTATAATAAGGGTTTTTCTTCTGGATTTTACTTGGGAGTTCCTACTTCTGATGATTTCTCAAGTATAGAACATTCCCATGCTAAAGAAGTAAGGCATTTTATAGGGAAGATAGTTCATTATTATCCTAAACCTGGCGTAGGGAGTATTAATCTAGTTTCAGAGTTAAAAGTAGGGGATAAGATTATTGTTGTGGGAAAAACAACGGGATTGGTTAATTCAGTTGTTGAAACAATTGAGATTAAGAATGAGCAAGTTATTTCTGGTAAAAAGGGACAAGAAGTAGGCATAAAGCTACCTCTGGTTAGAAAGAATGACGAAGTTTACGTCATTAAAAAAAAGATATAAAAAAAATAAAAATAAATTATTTAGAAGTCTAGTGATCCCGAAGGACTACAAAGTTGTTCGTTACCTGAATCGTCTAGGAAGTAAACTACAGCTTCTACATTACTTGCATTAGTTACTCCTGTAACTACATACATCTCAGTCAATGTTGCAAGCTCGTTTATGTTACCAGAAACATCATAAATGAAGTTTGTATCTCCAGCATCATTTGTCACAACAAGTTTGACACCTCCGATTTCATCTCCACCAGCATCTCTTGTATATGTAATGCTACAGTTTCCTGTGCTACCAACTATATCATCTCCATCACAGAGAACTTTTGTAGGTCGAACATTAACATTAGTACATTCAAAACTGCTTCCGATTTGTGCAGTACCGCCCTCAATAACATTTCTAACAACTACCCAGATAATTCCTACAGCTACAAGGACTAAAAGTATAATTATTAAAGTTGCTACGATTGTCGATAAACCTTTTGTTTTTTTCATCATCAAACCTCCTTTCAAGTGACTATTACGTTTTTATCAAGAAAATCTAGTATAAAAAGGTTTTTATTTTTGACATTACTTTAAAATTAAGTTAATTTACCCTAGATAACGGACTTTTCCAGGACGGGGTTCGAAGATTATGCCCTCTTCAAGAAGTTTTTGTATTTCTTTATTAATTATATCTGGGGAGGTTTCTCTAAGTGCCATAATTATTTTATCTACTTCAATTCCCCCCTCACTTTCAGCAGATTTTATTTTTTCAATTAATGTGTCCTTGATTGCACTAACTTGTTTTCCTAGAACTGGTGTTGCGTTCTTTTTCTGTTCTTTTTCAAGCTCCATTTTTCTTAAAAGTAAATATTTTGGATCTAGTTCTCTAATTATCTCTGGGCCTATGTATGTTTCATCGTTCCAGTGCCTCATAACCCCTATAATTAAGACGGTCTGCCCCTGGACTATACTTTTGAACTTCAAAGCATCCTCTCCAAATACCTTTAATTTTATTTGCCCAGAACCATCATCTGCAGTAAAGAAGGCATAGCTTTTTTCTCCTTCAACTTCGTACTTATCAACTATGTTTGCGATTATATTCACCCTAGCTATCTTTTTTCCTCCTAATTCTAAGAAAGAAAATTTTTCCTCTACAATTATAGGCTTTCCTAAAAGTAGGTCATTTATCCTCAATTTGTAGGCAATATTCCTTTTATATTGATCATCTGCCATTACTGTTTAAAAATTTTGGTGTTTATAAATATTTATGAGTTTATAACTTATCAAACCAGGCAGTATCTTTAGTAACCTTCTTTTTTACTATTTTTCCAGAATCTTTAAGATCTTTTGGTTGGTGATATTTAAGGATTAGCTCGTTGTTGTTTAACATCCCTATAATCTCAATCTTTCCTCTTGGATGAGACATAACGTATTTTATCCTTTTGCATATTATGCTTCCCTTAATTTGTTTTTTTGCATCTTCAAATATTCTCCACCCTTCTTTGAGTGGCACTTGGAAGCCTTTCTTAACCCTCTTAACTGGACGACATTGGAATAGGTAATAAGGGAATACATCCAACTTTGTTAATTTTATAAATAATTCAGCAAGAACATTCGAATTGTTATTTACTCCTTTCATTAGAACTGTTTGGTTGTTTATTTTTACGTTTGCATTCTGGAGAGCTTTAATCGCCTTAATTGCTTGTGGAGTCAACTCTTTTGGATGGTTAAAATGACTTACGACATATATTTTTTTTATCTTAGAGTATTTTTTGAATATCTTTAAAAGTTTTTTGTCGTTGTATATACGAGAAGGTAAAACCACTGGAACTCTCGATCCAAATCTAATATACTTTATGTGTGGGATATTAATTATAAATTTTAGGAATTTTTCAATTACCTTTGTCTGGAGGGCTAAGGAATCTCCGCCTGTAATTAATACATTATCAATTTCTTTGTGGTTTTTTATGTATTCTACAGCCTTTCTAAAATTGTGAAGTATTTCTTTATTTGATAGTCCTATTAACCTTTTTCTAAAACAGAATCTGCAGTATGCAGCACATTGGTTTGTTGAAAGTATTAATGCAGTTTGTTTATATTTGTGTTGCAGCCCAATTGCTTTTGTGTTTTCTTCTTCTCCACTTGTATCATATTCTCCGGAGGAATCTAATTCTTCAACAGAAGGAACAATTATTTTCCTTATTGGATCTTTAGGATTATTTTTATCAATAAGAGACAAATAGTATTTTGATATTTTCATAGGATGAATTTTAATAACTTCTTGAAGTTTTTCTTCTTCGTTAGAATCTATTTTTATATATTTTTTTAATTCATCTAGATTGCAAACATAATTTTTCTTATCTGTTAATTCTTTCATATAAATTCAAAAAATTTTGAGTTTATAAGCGTTACCTTTTTTTCTCTTTTTTCTCTTAACTCTCTTTTTTAGATTTTTTTCTTTTTTTCTCTTTAAGGTTCTTCTTTTTGAAATCTTTTAAATCAGAAAAAACATAAATATAAAGAATTGGCAAGACCCCAATTGTGTTAAAGAAAGCAATTACCATAAACCAAACTAAATGATTTCTTTTTGCAGATTTCCACATTGCAACTAATTTCCAACCTAAAGTCCAAACAAGTATTGTCACTAAAAGCCAAGAAGCCATTCCAAGTTCTGATGCAAGTTCTGCTATGTATCCCATTTATTTATCCCCTTTTATTTTGTATATGTAAAAAGAAAGAATAATTTAAAAGGTTTTAGATTTTGGTTCTTCTATGAGAATGAAAAAGAGTTGAATTTAAGACTTAAAGATTATAGGAAGCTTTACTGAATGTCCTAAATATATATCTAAGGATATATTTCTTGTTACCGTTAATGCGTAGTTGAAAATGTTTAAATACTATTTATTTTATGAATGTTAGCTTCATACAACAGGTGGTTATAAAGAGGTTATAAGCATACAATATGTTGTATGTCATAGAAAAACATGGAATGTCCATATTGTGCGCATACAAAATCAAAGGTGACTGACAAAAGAGATTCAGATTCTAGTATTCGGAGAAGAAGAGAGTGTTTGAATCCTAAATGTAAAAAAAGATTCACAACTTACGAGAAAGTTGAGAAAGGAGATTTGTATGTAATCAAAAAAGATGGGAGACGTGAGAAGTTCATTCGTGAAAAACTTGAGGCAGGGGTTGAGAAGGCCTTTGAGAAACGGAATGTTTCACATGAGGTAATACAAAAGATGATAAACGAGGTTGAAGAACAAATAAGGAAAAGGGGAAAAAAAGAAATAAAGACTTCTACCATTGGAGATTTGGTTTCTAGAAAGATAAAGAAACTTGACAAGGTGGCCTACATTAGATTTGCATCTGTATATAGAGATTTCGAAGATATCAGGGATTTTAAGGAGGTTATTAAAGAAGTTTAAGATGGTTGTTGAAAATGGCCAAAAGATGGGCCCCCTTGAAAAGAAATCACTTGTCTCTGATAATTATGTTCCTTCTGTTGCT
>CAZZGW010000022.1:0-9229 GCA_964653605.1 Candidatus Woesearchaeota archaeon | reverse complement strand
TACAAGTGATTGTGAAGATACCCCTCCAGAATGTACTTTGAATTGGGATTGTCCAATTGGCCAAGAGTGCGTCTCAGGAAACTGCCTTGTGGTAGAGGATAATGATACAGACACAGATCCTGAAACCTGTGAGACAAATTTTGATTGTTCAAACTATGAGCAGATTTGTGTTGAAGGAATATGCTCGGATAATGAAATATATGATTGTGAAGATGCGGGATATTTTTGTATGCCAAATACCCAGTGTACAGGTTCAATCTTATCTGTATACACTGGAAGTTGTGAATTTCCTTTCAAGTGTTGTGACACTCCGTTGCCTCTTGAATCTTGTTTTGAGCAAGGAGGGGAAATCTGTCTTGATGATGAGATCTGTTCTGGGGGAGTCGATGCTGATGCCTTAGATATAAGTTCTGGAGAAACTTGTTGTACTGGTGGGGGTTACTGTGTTAAAACAGCAGAAAGAGATTGTGGGATTGATGATGATTGTTATAGTTCTGAAGTGTGTGTTGATGGGTTATGTGAATTAGAGGCCGATGGAGGAGGTTGCGAAGATAGTGGGGGAACCTGTAGGATAAACGAATGTGGGGAGGATGAAGAAACAGAATATTTGTATGATTGCCCCTATGGAGATATTTGTTGTGTAGATGGTAAAAAGAAGAAAGGTTCTGGAGCAGGATTAATAATAATTTTATTGGTGTTAATTTTGTTAGTTGTTGCAGGAATAATCTTTAGAGATAAAGTAAAAGTTTATTGGCTTAAGGTTAAATCCAAATTTGAAAAAGGAGGAAAGAAACCAAGGCATGGTGGGAGACCTGGGATGGAACCTTCAGGAGCAAGAGGAAAAAAGGAAAGCTTTTTAGATAAGATTAAAGGTATTTTCAAAGGGAAGAAATCTAAGAGAGCCCCAAACGTTCCCCAAAGACCACTAAGAGGGCCACTAGCAATTCAGCATGCACAAAGACAAGCTCAAGCTCAGCAACAACAAATAAGGCCCCTACCCAACAGATCTACTTCAACAGCGTTTACTCCAAAAGGACCTCCAAGCAATGTTGTAAGGAAAAAACCAGCAAAGAAATCAGGGGCTGAATTAGACGATGTTCTTAACAAACTAAAGAAGATGGGGAAATAACCCAAGATTTATTAAGTTAAATTATTTAAGTTAAGTATGAAAAAGGTTTTAGGGATATTTTTAATTTGTGCTATAATTTTCCCCCTAATTTCAGCAGCAGACATAGGAATTAATTCTGAGTACAAAACTGGTGAGACAATAATTGTCCCAATAGAAGGAAATTTTATAACCGCCCTAACAAAGAATAATATTTATTTTTATAGGGGAAACGTCCAAACTTCTTTTGATTATTCTTTGGGAAGAATAGGGGATAGATATTATGTTTATGCCCAAACAGAGAAAAATCCAAATGATTATTCTATTCAAATAAAGAATGCAAGATATGTGGAAAATGGAAGGGTGGTTGAAGAGACAATTATGAAAGAGTTTAGAATAACCGCAGAAAGGGCAGGTTTTTCAGTAAACCCTGGGATAATAATTTCAAATGATGATTTCTATTTAGATATAAAAAATTTTAATTCGGAAAAAATAAGTGTAAATTTAGCTTCAATAACAACCTATGGGAATTCCCAAGGGGAATTTGAATTTGCAGCATCTGGACAAAGCCCAGAAACTTCTTTTGAAGTAATGCCAGGATCAAGAAGAAGAATAAATATACTCACAGGAGAATTAGGGGGAACAACCATAAGGAACATAAGAATTTCTTCAGAAAACTTTGGATATGAGGTTCCGGCATATGTAATAGTTCAAAATCTTCCCCCAGAAGAAGATCCTCAGGAACCAACAGACCCGAATCCTAATCCGGAACCAGAATGTAGGAATGACGAGGATTGCACTGGAAGCGATATTTGCCAAAATTTAGAGTGTGTTCCTCCTCCTGAAGAAAGGGAATGTTTAACAGATGATCAATGTACAAAATATGATGAGCTTTGCGAAAATTATGAATGTGTTAAATTTGAGCCAACCCCTGACCCAGAAACTCCAGACGAAGATGAATGCATAACAAATTGGAATTGTAACTCGGGGGAACTATGTAGAAATAGAAAATGTGTTCAAGATCCAAATTATGGTGTGAAATGTAATGATGATTCTGGGTGCTTTGGAACAAAGGTTTGTAGAAGTAATGTTTGTGTAGAATTGCCTGATTCGGGATCTGGAAGTTCTAGTTCAGGCAGCATAGGTAGTGCGGGAGGAGGGTCGACCCAAATTCCTTTAGGATGCCTCTCCGATACGGGGTGCAAGGGAGACAGAGTTTGCAAAAATGGGGAATGCGTTTATCCTGGTTCAAGTGCGGAAACTTCTGACCCCACAGATTCAGTGCTTAAGGGGTGTCTATCAGATGAAAGTTGTAAAGGGGAAAGAGTATGTGACAATGGAAATTGCGTTTATCCAGAACAAGTTTTAGAGGAAGAAGAGGGATGTCAAGATGATTCAAGATGTAAGGGAGAGAGGATATATGTTGGTGGACAATGTGTATATAATGCCTCTAGAGCATATAACGAAATTGAATGTGTTTGGGATGAAAATTGTTTCCCTGATGAAAGGTGTATAAATAATGAATGTGTTTTGAATGATGCTGGAGAAGAAGATCCAGACCAAGAAGACCCAGATAATGGGGAGGAAGATGAGGAGAAAGATTATGAGATTATTGTGGAAGAAGATGGGCAGTTATTTGCTATAAAAGACGGAGAAATCCAAAAAGAGCCCGCTACCCTAAAAACCTGTGCGGAAATTGAAGGGGATGTATGCCAAAAATCTCAAATATGCGGAGGAGACGAAGTTTATACCCAAGATGCCTATTGTTGTGTTGGGGGCTGTGTGAAAGAACCTGTAAGTGAAAAAACACGGAATGTAGGAATAGTTTTGATAGCCTTTGTAGTTCTATTATTCTTAATTTTCTTAAGCAAGTATAGTAAAACAAAAACAAGAAAATTTAGTATTTCTGATGTAGTTAAGAAAATATAATTATTTATTTTTCTTTTTAGGTTTTGGTTCTTCTTTTTTATTTTTTCCGTCAATAACTTTTATTCCTATTTCATCTAGTTTTTGTCTAAATTGCTGGTTCTGTAATTGTAAGACTCTTGCAATCTCATCATATCCATGAAGCCTTCTTGTTAATTCATTAATTATGTCTCCCCATCCATGGTTCGTAAGGGCAATTAATTCTGGTTCAACGATTTCTACGTGCGCAGGCATATATTTGAACATTAAAATCATTAAGTAGATTATTTCTTCAACCTCAATCTGGACATCTGCAAAAGCAGTATAGAATCCCTTTTTATTCTCAAGTTCCTTTGGATCGTGAACATCTTTAGCTTCAACAGTAACTCCTTTTTCCTTATCGATTTGTTCAATTATTTTCCCTAGAGACTCTGTTAAATGTTCTTTTGGTTTTCCTAGAACTTCTATAATTAATGAAACTTTTATTCCTTTTGTCTCTTGGTCTTTATCTGAACTCATTTTTCTTTGAATGCTTATATCTTTGTGACACAAACAAGAACAAAAGCAAAATAGCTATAACTCCCAATCCGAATGTAGCATATCTGTTTTTGTCTATTCCTTCCTTATTACTTTCACTTTTTATATCTTTTGAATCCAGTTTTATGATAGACCCTGTAAGAACATCACTTTTTTCAGGCTCAATGATTTCCTCTTCAGCAACTTCTTCAGGCTCTTCATCTTTTCCCTCATTTTCTCTTTGATAAGAATCTTCATTAACTTCTTCTTCATAAGATTCCTCTTCCTTCTCTTCCTCAACTACGCAATTCTTTACTTCTTTGGTTTGATTCTGAAAAACCCAAGTATCTTCACATTTTTGCCAAGTGTTAGGGGAATCTTCTTCATCATCAAAGAGATTTGTACTGTCAATTAATTTATCATCTTCATCATAAAGATAGACTTTTTCATTCGAATTGTCCAGCCATTGACCATTGAAGGTATATATTTTGTATCCCACAAAGTTTAATGCAATATGTAATTCATCATCATCGTTGTTAACTATCCTATATTCCCCTTCAATCTCTGTTCCAGAAAAAAATTCAATCCACTCATTTCTTGAATCCTTTCCATCCGGGTTTGATTCAATCTCTGAAATTATTAAAGCATTCACACTATAAATGCTGAATAAAAGAATCATAATTGTGATGATTGGTAGGAAGATTGTTCCTCTTTTCATAATTATATATGTACTCTGATTGTTTTAAATTTTGTTGTAAACTATTATAATGTTCTGGAGTAGGACAATCTGCTTTTATTGGCAAAATTACCCCTTTTAGAATCATTCCCGTTATAATTACCAATTTAGATTTCTTTTTCATCTTTAACTTCATTTATGTTCTTTTCAAACTCTCTTTTGTATTTCTTACCAAAATCGTCATATTCAACATTAATTTTTCTACCATTTTGAACTGCTTTTGCAATCAAGATACGTGAGAAAACCTTGTTTTCAAGTAGCCAAAGACACATTCCCTTTTCGATCTTGTCCAAATACCCTTTCTTTTTAACTTCTATACCAATAACTTCTGATTTTTTATCATCTGATTTTCTAAAGCACATAAAATCAGGAAAACCAGTACCAAGCGCAAGAACCTTCATATAGGGATTATATTTACGTTTAGCAGGAACAACTTTATTCTTATCATAATCAATATTATTCATCCATTTATTTACAATCCAACCCATTCCCTCAAGGTTCTCACGAACTTTAGCTTCAAAACGCACGCCAGCAGCCCTATTCTTTTTACCTTGTTTAGAATAATCTATTTTTTTCTTTCGTTCGCTTCCTTCTTCACTAGCGGACGATGCCAAAGATTTTATCTTTGAGCGTTCAGTTTTTTCAGTCTCTTTTTTCATTTTAGGCTCTTAAGCATAATATATTCTGCATGACTCCATCCCAAAGGGTTAGCCCAGAAAACAATTTTTTCATTTTTAAATTCTTTGATGGATTTTTCAGTTCTTTTCATAGCGTTAATAATCCTAGTATTAAATTCTATCTCGTGATCTTTCCACAAATCATATTCTTCCTTTGTTGCAACATGCTCAGGAAGTTTGTTATTGTTTATCTTTGCAATGTCCCTAACCCATTTAAGATATTCATTGTATTTCTTTTTATTTCCAAGTTTTTTATAAAATTGAGCCATCCAGATTGTGAATTGGAGCCAACTTCCACTTCCCCCAGTGTACCAATGCCAGTCTTTGCAGATTTCAAATCTCCTAAACCTACGTACACCTCCAATTTCTTTATTAATTAAATGTTCTTCAATATGTTTTAACGTTTGTCTTAAGAGTTTTTTATCATCGGTAATTTCAAAATAAAATGGGGCAAGCTGCGCAATGTCTGGAGCTTTTCTATAACGAGGATTTTTTATAAAAACACCTTGTTTTTTATCAAAAAGTTTTTTCAGGATATTTTTATGTAATTTTTCATAAAGGGAATACCACTCTTTGTGTTCTTTATCATAACCTAAAATCTTTGCGACTTCTGATGCATCCTTAACACCTCTACAACAAGCACAATTAGCCCACAATTCATAACCCCTTTCTAATCTATAAAATTCATGAATACTCCTTTCTGTTTTAACAAGTCCCCCACGTTTAGAATATTTTTTAATTAATTTAACAACATCCCTCACAACAGGCCACATTTCTTGCAGGAAACTTTTATTCTTGTTAAATTTGTAAGTATCGTAAATTCCATGAAGCAATAAACCTTCATTATCATTTTGATTTTTTCTTGTTACAGAAGGTAATCCATTCATGTTGTATCTTTGAAAAACTTCCCCATAATCAGCAATCTTAGAAAACTTCTTCATAAAATAATAAAATCTCTCTGATTCTTTAACAAGCCCAACCCTGTTTAGAGCTTTACTATTAATTACCCCATCACGTGTGTAAACAAATGGATATCCTCCTTCATTTGGAGTTGCTGTTATTCCACCATTCTTAAGAACTAGACTTTTCAGTACACTAACACTTTTGTTGAAGAGAGCATCTCCTTTTTTCACCATAATTCATAGAGTTGATTGGGGCTTAAAAAACTAACTTCTCATAATTAAATGTTATTTTCAATTTGAAAACCGGCCTAAATTAGAAAGTTTTTTAATGTTTAATAATTATTCTTAACTATGCAGAAAATAAATCAGGATAATTGGATTCAAGGAAAAAGCTATAAAAAAAGAATCTTAATAGAAGAATTAAAAGAGAAAATTAATCTTATTGAGGATGTTGTTGTTGTTCCTAAAGGAGAAATTCCTTATCATGGCCATGAATTCACAGATGAGATATTTTATGTTATTAACAATTCTGCAATAATGATAGTAAACAACAAAGAATTTGAAGTGAAGACTGGAGATATGATTTATGTTAATAAAAACGAAAGTCATGGCTTTAGAAATGAAAGTGACAAGGAATTCAAGATGATTGTTTTTAAGATTAATTTCCAAAAAGGTGATTCTTTTTTAAATTAATGGCGGATTTTCAAACTGTCCCTACAGTCGCAACTTCTCTTAATTGCGATGTTAAATTCAACAAATCTTATTTTAAGGAATCTTCCTAAGAATATCTGCATTACTAACATTAACAAGAACGACAGCAAGCACAACACCTACAAAGAGCAATAAAACTGCTATAGCAGATACTTTTTTTCAATTAATTTTAATTCTAAAAAATTAACCTATTGAAGATAGCTCCAACAGCAACAATGATTAATACAACTGGCAACCAAGGCAATTGTAAATTAATGAATCCTGCTTCCCTTAGTAGCCAAACAAATGAGAAAACTAAAAGAATAACTGCTAGAAACGGAAATCTCCTTCTATATGCTGTTCTATGGGCTCTATGTCGTTTTTCTCTTGCCATTTTACTACTCAGTAACCCATGTTTGAAATATTATAAAGATTATGGCGAGCAAGCTCACTATTCCTTTTATAGCTAAGAACGAAGAATGTTGCACATCTAGCTGAGGAAGGCTAAGAAGTCCTGCAATTACAGCAATACCCCCAACAAGGATCATTGTTAATTTTCCTAAATAATCTGAAGTAAGTCCTTTTTTCTTAACTTTCTTAAAATCCTTTAACGAACTTTCAAGAATTAAACCTGTTCCTAGGACAACTAGCCAAAGAGTTTCAAGATAATCATTTATAACAAAATTAAATAGACTTTCCATCATAATGCTTAAGAAACCAATCATGCTTACTATTGAAAGTGCAATAACAAAGTTTCTAGATGCTTTTTTCTTTATTTCAACATCTTTCTTTCTTCCCATTTTGGGTTTTTTATTTTTATCACTCTTTTTTTTAAACATTTTCTACAAATTATAAATCCCTTGCTTGCAAAGTTCTTCGGTTGTTTGACTTTGCCCTTTGAATTCCCTCAAGGAGCATCTCTTCAACTCTTCTTTCAAGAGCAGTTTCAACTTCTTCTGCAACAGAGGAAATTGCATTCTCTTTATCAAGATCTTTTACAATTTTTCTTATGTTTGATTTAATTACCAGTGCCATTTTATTTTAATATGAAATTTGTAAGTACAATATAGCCATCAACAAGTAACCCTATTATTGCAATTATTATCACTACGTCGCCCTCTCTCCTTATTTTTAGTTTTTTTGCTCTTGAAATTCCTATTCCCATGATTAAAAGGACAGCGAATCCTATAAACCCGAAAATATCCATAAATGCTGCGGTCATCATTTTTTCTTTTTCTTTTTACTTTCTCCTTCTTCTCGCTCTGCGGGTTTCATTAAAGGAAATATAACACATTCTCTTAATGGTTTACCCATTAAAAATCCAAATAATCTTTCACTAACTCCAAATCCGCAAGTAGGGGGCATTCCATGTTTTAATGCTTCTACAAAACTTTTATCATGATCCATTGCCTCTTCATCCCCTGATTCTTTTTGTTTTGCTTGTTCTTTGAATCTTTCTTCCTGGTCCAGAGGATCATTTAACTCTGAATAACCATTACCCATTTCACTTCCAGCAATAATAACTTGGAATTGTTGAACTTTTCTTTTATCTTCTGGAATTCTCTTTGCCAAAGGTGTCAATTCAACTGGTTGTCCAATTAAAAATCCAGGACCTGATAATTTCTTTCTACAATATTTCCAAAGTAAATCAACCATCCTCCATTTTCCAACATTTGGGTCAAAATCTATTTTCAATTCTTTTAATTTTTCAATAATTTCTTTCTTTTCAGATTTGTAAGTATCAATTTTAGTATGTTTTCTAATTAAAGATTCAAAATCATATTTTTCCCATTTCTTTCCAAAATCAACTTGATGCCCATGAATTTCGAATTTTAATGTTCCAAAAACTTCTTTTATAATATGTTTATACATTTCTTCTACTAATTTCATTCCCATTTCATAATTAGCATATCCCCAATAGAATTCCATTTGAGTATAATCCTGTAAGTGTTCCATATCCATCCCCTCGTTTCTAAATTGCCTTCCAATTTCAAATGTTTTATCATAGCCAGCAACCATTAGTTTCTTTTGCCATAGTTCTCCCATTGAAATTCTTAAATAAACATCTAAGTCAAGTGCATTATGGTGTGTTGCAAAAGGTGTTGCAGCTGCACCACCAGCTGAATTTTCTAATATTGGTGTTTCAACTTCTAAAAATCCTTTTTTAATTAGGAATTCTCTCATTGAATTCCAAAAACGTGATTTTTTAATAAACATCTCTTGTACTTCTTCATTCATTAGAATATCTAAGTATCTTTTTCTATAACGTTCTTCATCATTTTGTAGGCCTTTCCATTTTTCAGGTAATGGTAAAATAGATTTACTTAATAATTTTATTTTTTTAACTAAAATAGATATCTCTCCTGTCTTTGTTTTTATTATTTCTCCATCTATCCCTACAAAATCTCCTGCATCAACATATTTTTTAAAGAATTTTTTTTCTTTTTCAGGTGTTTCTCCTTCTTGAAAAACAATTTGTACTTTTCCTGATTGGTCTTTTAATACACAGAAAGCAATTTTACCTAGATCTCTTTTAGTCATTAGCCTTCCAGCTGTTTTAACTTTTGTTTTAATCTTTTCTTTAGAACATTCTAAACAAGTATATTTTTTATCAAAAGAATTTGGATACGGATCAACCCCTTCTTCTTTTAAACCATTTAACTTTTTCAAACGTTCATTAATAATTTGTTCTTCTCTA
>CAZZGW010000021.1:0-9643 GCA_964653605.1 Candidatus Woesearchaeota archaeon | reverse complement strand
AATATTGCTTAAAATTTCCTCTAAATTTTCTTTTCCAACAATTTGTTTAACCCTATCACTAGAAAAACCGCCCTCCGTATCAACAAAAAGAACCTTATTTCCTTTTTTAGCTTGACTACACGCAGCAAGTATGGCAAGGTTGGTTTTTCCACTACCAGGACTGCCCGCAATCATAGTAATGATGTCTGATTCATACCCTCCATAAAGCCATTTGTTAAAATCATAGCTTCCTGTAGAAATCTTTTCAATTTTATTATAACTCATAATTTTTCAGAGTTTATGTTCTTAATAAGGATTATTGTAATATATTTACTTTAAACTTGCAAAATCTTTCTCTACTTTATCAAGTTCTTTAATAACTGTAGAAACAGCATCTTTCATAGCTTTTTTAGGATTTTTAGCCTTAACTTTCAATACAGGATTTTTTGTTGGGTGTTCTCTTTTCCAAGCAACGAAACTAACATCCGAATTTTCGTTTAAGTAAACCCTAAGAACCTCAACTAAAGTAACACTGTCAATTTCAACTTCAATTTCTTCCTTATCTTCCTTTAATATTTTCAAATCCATAATAATTTAGAATAAAATTAGTTTTTAAAGTATTCGGTTAAGACTATCTCTCACCATAAATAATTCTTTCAATTTCCTCATGAGACAAGTCAGTTTCTTCAGAATTTTTCTCCTTTTTTGCCCACCATTTCTTTTTCTTAGTCGTAGGCTCCTCTTCAACAAAAGGATCTAAAAATTCTTTATCCTCAGAAGAACTGGTAGATATAGATGTTGAAACCCCTTTTCCTTGCTCTTTCCTCATCTTCTTTAAATCTGAAATTGTTAAATGTTTTGTGGTTAAAGTATCGAAAGTTGCTTCCTTTTCAAAATCTCTTTCAATTTGAACTTTAGTTGGATCTGTTTCTCTATATCTCGTTTCACTTGAAACAACAACTGGCTTCTTTGAGATATTAATCTTAAGGAAACCTTCTAACTTCAAAATCAACCTACTTCCCCCTTCCTTAGGAACATATCCTTGTTCAATCATCTTTATTGCTTGCTCAGGTTCTTGAAGCTCATGAGCCAATTGGCTTTGGGTTAATTTTTTCCTTCTTCTTTCTCTCATAATCACCCAATGAAAATTATAAATTAAATCATCTCTCTTGGGTTTTTCTTCGGGTAGTTTCTTTTGGTAATTTTCATCAATAATATTCTTTAATTTCTTATTTTCAATCTCAGTAGGATCCTCTCTTTTACTCCCATCCTCCAAAAATTTCTTTCTATGTTCTACAGGATCAATTTTTGCATATCCTGCCAAACGATTATAAACATTTCTTTGACGCTCAATACCCTCTTCCTCCTTAACTTTATTAATTAAAGGTAATCTCTCCTCAAGGTTACACTTTCTACAAATTTTTACAATTCCTTCTTTAGAAATCGCATCAAAGAGTAAAGCTTTTTCATCCGAGATCTCACATTTTATACATTCTGACATAAAAAAATAAACAAGAATTCCTTTTTATTAATTATTGTGGTTAAAGATATCAATTCAAATGTTTCTTTATTTCTTTTTAAAGAAATTTAATTTAAGTATTGCTTTATTTTCTCAACAGAAATAAGATTTGTAATAACAATATCCTCATTAATTACTAAAGCAGGATAGCTTGGAATTTCATATCCATTTAAAACGGAATCTAAAGATACAAGATCCTTATCTACAGCCAAAGGAATCAATAATATACCATCTCCTTCCTCTTGCTTTAAATCATAAAGAACCCTAGACCAAACCTTTTGAGTTGCCTTTGTTGTTAATTCGTCTGATTCTGAAACATAAAGGTACACCACAGTATCATAGCTTCTTCCGCACTTCTCAGCCGTTTTGATGGTATTTATCCATAAAAAGGTCCTAAGGACATCATATTTCTTATGCATCACCTTCATACTCTCTGTAATCTTACCAGCGTTTTCAAAATCCTCTAATAAAATTGCTTCTTCATAAATATTGTCTGCAAAATTTATATTTGCTTGTTTTAAGATTGGACAAGAATTTGAATCAAGATCTGTAAATGCACTTAATGCGAAAGCATCCATAATAGAGGTTTCAGATTGAATATAATAATCATTTATATCGGTAACCTTACTAGATTCAAATGCAATTCCTAAAAGCATCCCCAGAAGAAATACAACACCTGTTAGGATCAATGCTTCCCAAAAGACTCTTTTCTTGTTATTAAATAATTCTACCATTTTCTGTGTCCTCTTATAAACTTATAAGCTGATATTATTAAAATTATCGGATACATCAAAAGATAAAAGATCATATAAAAACCTACCGTAAAGAAGTTTTCTCTCTTTCTCCTACTCTCCCTCATATTAACCAACGCAATTATTGTAAACCAAAGTCCTAAAACAAACAAAGTCAAACCAAAGAATAACAACACATGTGGAACCAAATTAATCTCGCTAAACTGGAAAACTGCTGTTTGAGCCTGAACAGAATATGTTGTTGATAATGCTCTTATGACAATCTTGCTCACAACCCTATAGATTAAAACAGTCAACCCAAAAAGTCCTAGAACCCAAGATAAAACAAAAAAAGGCAAAATAAAACTTCCTAACATACCATTTTTAAACCAGGTTTTTCCATACTTGAAAATTGTCTGTAATCCCCCCATATTCCACCTATTCCTCTGAGAAATCCAATCCCTTATATTTGAAGGAGCAATTGTATATGCACGAGCAAGAACTCCCATTTTAACCTTATAACCCTCTGCCTGAAAATGCCATGTAATCTCTATGTCCTCGGTTAGATTCTTTTCATCAAACCCTCCAATTTTATCAAAGGCGCTCTTTCTAAAAATACCCAATGGACCGGGGGTAACATAAATAGAATCCACAAATTCCAACAGCTTCCTAGAGAACTTTATTATTTTATATTCAATTGCCTGAAGTTTTTCAATAAAATTATTTCTATTATGAACAAGAACTGAAGCAGTTACACTTGCAACTTTTGGATCATCAAAGAACCCAATCATTTTTCCAATTGAACCTTTTTCAATAAATGAATCCCCATCACTAAAACCAATTAATTCTGTATCTACAAACTTAGCCCCATAATTTTTAGAACCTGCAGCACACCCTGTATTCTTAGGGGTTTGAACAGCCATCACCTTTGAATATTTCTTCGCCAATCTCTTAATTATTTCATAGGAAGTATCCTTTGAACAATCATCGACAACAATAATCTTTTTCAAATTATTATATCCAGCATTCAAAACACTCTTTATTGTTTCTTCAATAGTATCTCCTTCATTATAACAAGGGATAACTATACTTAATGAATAATTTTTAGTTATTTTTGGATAGGTGAAAATATCTTTTTTATTCTGAATAAAGATTAATATAAAAAGAAATAGAAAATAAAATGCTATAAACGAGTAAATTAAGTAAATTACAGTTATTGTATCCATTTTTCTCTTTTTCCTACTTAGGTTATTTTATTCAAAGAAGAACTCATTTTTTAAAGATATTTGTGTTTAGAAAGAAATATAAATAAAAAAAAGTTATAAATAACATGTTAAAAAGAGGATTTTATGATTTAATAACGGTAATTGGGTTTGTATTAGTAATAGTGCTTTCCATATTAATTTCTAAAGTAACATCTGCTACTTTGCAGGAAGGGGAACTTGAATCTGCAACACATGCTCTGTTAACGCTCCAGTTAATAATAATAGCAATAGTTTTAATTTACTGGATATTCACATTAATCCTAGCAATAAACCTGTATAGAAAAGATTCATTAATTATATTTGAAATAGTCCTAGTAGCAATATTAATTCCATTCACACCAGTAATATACTTGCTCCTTTTAAGAAAACCTCTTAAAGAATACCACGAGAGCAACCCCCAAGCAAAGAAAACGCTTGAAAATGTTCCAGGTAGCCCATAAAAATAATTATTAATCTTCTAAGATTTCTTCCTTAAGTTCGATTGACTGCGTCGAAGCGGACTTTAATCTTTTAAGATTTCTTCCTTCTTCAATTCATAAGCTTCACTAGTTGGAATATCTTCTTTAGATTCAATTTTTGCTTCTTCAACAATTTCTTCTAACTTTGGTTCATCTTCACTAACAACTTCATTTTCCTCCTCAAGTTCGACCGACTGTGTTGGGGCGGACTTTTCTTCACCTGCTTCCTCAAGTTCGACCGACTGTGTTGGGGCGGACTTTTCTTCACCTGCTTCCTCAAGTTCGACCGACTCTGTCGAGGCAAATTTTTCTTCACTTGCTTCCTCAGCTGCAACTTCCTGCTCAGCAGCTTCAATTTCTTTTTTAATGTTTTCATTTATTCCATGAACATTTTCTCTATCTGATTCAGAAATGTTAAAATAATCATAAAAATCATCACTCAAACTTAACTCATGGGTGTGCCCTTGCTTCTTTTTCTTAATTAATCCCAAACCTGCAAACTTTTTTACATGCTCATAAGCTTTATTCCCACGGATCTTAATAATTACAGATTGCTTAATTGGCTGTTTAAACGCAATAATAGCAAGGGTCTCTTGCTCTGCTTTTGTAAACTCAGAACTTCCAGTAGCTAATTTATTAACGAGATGTTCATAATCAGGTTTAACATCCATTTTCCACAATCCACTTTTCTCAACAATTTCTAAAGCAGAATCCTCCGAATCAAATTTCTCCTTTAGTTTTTCAATTAAATCCTTGATTACAATTGGATTTAAATCGCTCAATGAAATAAGTTCTTGTATATTCAGAAATCTACCTGAAACAAAAAACACCGCTTCAAGAATTTTCAAATCCTCACGCTCTTTTGCTTCGTCAATTTCATCAATAGTTAAGCTCGATGTAACCATAAACCATCCAAATACTCCATAGTTTATAAAATTAATTTAAAGAAATATTATAATGTTTTTTCTAAATTTGGGGGTGATAAGAACCTCAAATGCAAAACAAACCGCTAATCCATAGAAAGATAATTAATGTTGAAGAAAAAGCAGTCTAAGTTTTCTTATGAAATGATTTTCGGGAGAACTGAAGAGGAAATGGTCGAGGCTGTGAAGAAGATTATAGAAAATAAAACATTAATGCCGATTTTGATGTTTTTGTATAAGGAGTGATCAATCAATCTAATCTCGATAATACTTAAAAAGTCTAATCATCTTTTATTCTTTTTCTTTATTTTAAATAGTTCTTCTTTCAAAATCATTACCTGTCGATCTATATCCCTTATTAGTTCTTTAAATTTTTTTAATTTGATAGTGTATTCTCCCTCAGATAGTTTTTTAATTTTAAAATAATCCTTCTGTATATTTTTTAATAGTGTGTTTATTGCTTCTTTTTGAGTTATTAAATTATTAAGTTTTATCCGCTTCATTAATTTTTTCATATTATTCTGAAAGACTAAAGCAAAAAGCAAGGTGGCAAAAAAGATAATGACTATTTTTAATCCATGATTTATAAAAAAATTCTTTATCGTTCTTGAGGTCGCCAGATAAACTGCATTTACCGCTGTCTGGCTTGATTGTATTTCAGACATTCTGCTATAACCTTTATTAATTAATTCCAAGGTGTCTTCAAATCTTTCCTCGTTAAAAGAAAGAATAATTTGGTTGTATTCTTCCTGCATTTCAGAGAGGTTTGCATCTCTTACTGCTTCATGGAATGTTTCTTTGAAAATTTTTAGCTCGTCATTAGCTTCTAATGCTACTTTTTTAATTGAACTTATCTCTGATGTACGTTTAATTACAAGTTTATAATTTTCTTTACCACCCTTCTCTTCGAGAGCTAATTGTGCTGAATAAAGCTGGGATGCTTCCTGATAAATTTCATCCACTCTGTTTATTGAAATATTTTTCTCCGCCATTTCAGAAATATCTCTTTCTGCCTGATTTAATAATTCCGCTACCTGAACAGCCTCCTCGCTGAGTTTTGTATTTAAAGCTAAAGAATCCGAAACAGAAAATAAAAACATAAATATGACTAACAAACTAAAAATTCCAGTTTTATAATTTATTGCCGACTTCATTTTAATCTTGGAATCTTTAATGACATCCCCCTCCATTTTACAGCTTTTTTAGCTTCAAGAGTTGCAAGTTTTTCTTCAATTTCTGAAATCCTCTTGTTAAAACTCTTCATTTTTAATTCGAAAGTTCTTGTTTCAAGTTTTTTCTTTTTCATATAATCTTCCTGTAATTCTTTTATTAAACTTATAACTTTCTCTTTTTCAAGTTTAAGCCTTTTTGTTTTTGATGTAAATCTAAGCAGCTGTGCTCTTTTTGTTTCCATTTCAATTAGTTCTTCTATAACTTCGGACAGCTTTTTATTGTACTGCCCCATTACTGTTTCATATTCATTCATACCCATTTTCTTATCCTTAAAACACTCTTTTTGAACAACTCTTATTAACTCATTGAGAATTTTTTCCTCTTTTTTAAGTTTTTTAATTTTATTTTTAATTAATCTTAATTGACTTCTCTTGTAGGTTCCGAATGAAAAAATCACTAAGAAAAGTGCGCTTAATGAAATTTCCTCGGGATATTCTTTAAGATAATAACTCAATTTTCCAAACTCTCCTTTAACTTCCAGAGCATAAGTTAACTGAGAATCTTTGACTCGACTATAAGCCTGTTCAAATTCTCCTCGTTCAATTGAAAGTTTTGCAAGTTTTAATAATCTTACAGATTCGGAAACATCAATTCCTTTTTCTTCTGCTGATTTAATCAGAGATTCTAGTTCGGTTATTATTTTATCTGAATCCAGAGCATATTTAACCTGCTCTTTTATTATATTATAATTCCCTCTTATAACTCCAAGATTAAAGGTATTTATTTCCGCTTCAGACTCTTCTAATAGTCTGTTTAAATAATCTGAAGACAAACCTGCTTCGTTTAATTGATTTATTAAATCTCTCGAGTCGTTTAGCATCTGGTTTGCCTTTTCAGTAGACAATTCATGTATTTCTAAGGTTATTTTTTTAGAATCTATATAATGAGAATAGCCCCTTTTTCCTTCCATGGTTATTATTAATTCTTGTTTTCCCAGTTCAATATAAGTTGGAGAAGTTATTATTAAAGTTAGAGTTACATTTTGTTCCGGACCTAAATAAGAAATCTGTTTTGGGTTAATATCTATATATTTGGACATCGCTCCAGAGACTGAAAAAATTAAATTTTTTAGTGATTCGTTCTTATCTTTATTTTCAAAAACAATTTTAATTTCGTTCTGTTCTCCCCGGACTAATTGGTAATCTGCTGCAGTTCTTACTGTTTCTGTTTGCGCTCCACCGCCTCCACCGCCCCCAGAGGAAGTTGAAGGAGGGGTTGTAGTTGTTGTTGGAGCATCGCAATCGGGGTCCTGAAGGTATCCACAAGAGGTAACACATACGCTGTCACTTGTATTGTAGCACAAGAAAGATATGCTAATTGTATCTGTCAAATTTTGGTTTCCATTAGCATCTTGAATTAAATTTCCTGAGAGATTATATCCTTGTGAATAAAGAGAGATTGTTTTAACTCCGGAAGTTATCGAAGCTAAATTTGAGAAACTAACATTTATATTATTATAGTTTAGATTATTATCTGTTATGTTTGTAAAATTAGTAGTTAAATTTCCTGAAACGTTTGTAAATCCTGTAGGGAGTGTCCAATTAAAAGTTACGTTATATGCAGTGTTATTTTCGTTTACCGTGGAGGAACCCATTAGGTTTCTTAAGTATCCCTGCAATGAAAAATTACCTGTAGTAAGATAAACGTTAGTTGGCGACGAGGATATTGACTGGTAGAGATACGGTCCTGCTTGATTGGAAACGAGTGTGGCGGTTGTGTTTTGGTATTTTGTCGAGCTTCTGCTTCTGAATTCATCTAAAGTAATTACAACATTTTCCTGTTTTACTTCAGATAGAAATGTTGCGTTAATCTGAATTGTTTGGTTAGATTTTGCAGATATTGTGTATGAATTAAGATTTTTTATATACTCGCCATCATAATAGATTCTTCCTTCGGTTAAATCGTAACTTACTCTAAAATCTAAACTACAGTTGTTATCTGCAAACATTGAATCACCAGTATTATTTATAGTTATATTTCCTATGAATTTGTTTTCATCCCAGCCTGAAACAGCACCTAAATCTGAGATTATTGTCCACGTGCAGTCCCATGAAGCATTTAAGGAGGTGTTAGAACTTGTTACGGAATCTGCCTGTGTGTCATTTGCCCAGATTCTGTAAATCCAGTTGCCCTCGCTGTTAGGAGTAAAATTTGCATTCATTAAAGTATACAATCCCTTAACAGTCAAATTATCCATAGTTACATTATTCCAGTCCGAAGTTGAGTTTTTGTATTGTAAAATCGCCGAATCAAAATTGTCGTCGGTGTCAGAAACATTCACAGTAATATTTATTAAAACATTTGGGTCAATGTCGTCGGTGGATGTAGGAGTGTGACTTATTGAGATAAATGTGGGGGCTGCGTTTCCTTGAACCGTTCTTACCCCTGTGGAGTTTGAGTTGCCTGCGAAATCTGTAACAAAAACCTGATAAGTATAACTCTGCCCTATAACCAAACCTGTCTGAGTTAAATTAAATGTCCAGTTAGGAGCACTCCCTGTAAAATAACTTGCATTATTCGTGGCGTCATAAGTTGTATTTGTGCCATTCCATTTATAGGTTACATTCTCTAAATACTGTTCTGTAATAGAAACATTAAGTTCAAACTCTGAACTTCTTCCCGAATTATTTGAAGGTGTTGGGTCTTCAAAAGAAATTAATGGATTTGTTTCATCAATATAAGTATAACCAACTGTAACGTTAAACAGCATAGGGGTGTAGTTCTGGTCTTCGGTATAAAAAAATGCTTTATATTGGAAATATGTATTGTTCGGGGACAAAGTTTCATTTAATAAATTATAGGTTTCATTTGTAAAATATGTTGATGAGGTGTTGTCTGGTCCGATAAATGTTTCTCCTGAACATGCTGAATCATCACAGCTTCTTACTTTAAATGTTATGTTATAAGCACCTGTTCTGCTTGTACCGTCTCCCAAGATGCCATATAAATCCCCTACAGTTGCATAAGTTACTGCAAGAACAGAACCTACATTTAGCAGAAAAAAGATTAAGACAGCAAGAGCTAAGAAAATCCTTTTATTCTGCGGAATAATTTTACATAACATTTTTGAAATACCCCTGATATAAACTTTTTTTCAGATGATGAGAGTTAGCATGGTCCATGTAAGCTTCCCATGAATTGAATGATTCCATTAACTTATCAAAATTCATAATTCTAGAATTGTATTTTTTAAGTTTTATTTTTGTATTTTTTAGAAATCTTTTGGCAGTACTTTTTCTAATTAATCTGTGATTGTTAAAAATTCTATAACCAAGAAAATCAATCCCTAAGGTAATTGGAAAGATATTTGCTTTTTTTGGATGCAGAGTTAATTCCATTGAAGCAAACAATAATTTTATCTTTCCCTTTACTTCATGGAGGTATTGTTTTGACTCATGCAGTATGATAAAATCATCCATATAGCGAATGTAGTATTTTATTCTCAGTTCGTATTTTATATATTCATCTAATTTGTTCAGATAAATATTAGCAAAAAGCTGTGAAGTTAAATTGCCGATTGGGATTCCTTTTTCTG
>CAZZGW010000020.1:9174-10166 GCA_964653605.1 Candidatus Woesearchaeota archaeon | reverse complement strand
CTAGGCCCAACTTTGTTATCAAGCTCTTCATTAAGTATTTCATCAGCTATTTGTTGGAATTTATCCCAACGAGAAACATGTTTGTACCGTATCTTCTCAAATTTGTCTTGGAGTTTTTGAACGCGTAAGAAGAGTTTCATAAGTGTAGGATTTCTAACTTTGTACTCCCCCATTAATTGTTTAACAATAAGTTCAGAGTCTAAGATGCAAGTAATTTCTTTACAATCCTTTATTTGTGAAGCTTTTTCTAAAGCAAGAATTAATCCTTCATATTCTGCAACGTTATTCGTGACTCTTTGTCCAAGAAACTTGCTGGCTCTTATTTGAATGTCTGCATCCTTTCTAACAATCACCCCACACGCTCCTGGCCCAGGATTACCTCTGCTCCCTCCATCTGAATTTGTATATATCATCTCTTTTATCCCCCAATTAGGATTAGAAAAAGATTTGGAGTATAAAAAGATTTATTGTTAATCCAGAGTAGTTATACAATACAACATGCATATTAGAATATATGCTTTACATTATATATTTTAAAGAATATAAATTAAATATGTAGGACTTTAAACCCTTTCATCTCTTGAAACCTCTCCGGTTTTTCCTCAACTTTTCTTATCATAGAGTGTTTTGGGCCTTTTTTACAGAGTTCTACCATTTTGTTAACTTCATTTGCGTTCCCTTCAAGGAAGACTTCTATTCTTCCGTCTTCCAGATTACGTATAAACCCCTTTACATTGTATCTTTCAGCATTTTCCTTAACAAATCCCCTAAAAAATACTCCTTGGACAGTTCCTGTAATGTATAATCGTATTGATTTCTTCATATTTTATTGAAAGTATTTTAGTTATTAAAGATTTCTTTATTAAATTCCCCTATAATCAAGTTCATTAGTTCGGCCAAGTTTGGACGGACTGCATTTCAGTGTTGATTGAACCTGATTAAATTCCCCTATAATCAAGTTCATTAGTTCGGCCAAGTTTGGACGGACTGCA
>CAZZGW010000020.1:0-9074 GCA_964653605.1 Candidatus Woesearchaeota archaeon | reverse complement strand
TTTCAGTGTTGATTGAACCTGATTAAATTCCCCTATAATCAAGTTCATTATTAACAACTGCAATTGTTTGTGAAGCAAAATACATTTTAGGGCCAATAGAAATAGGCGTGCAGTATTCTTTTAATCTTTTTAATTCTCTTTTAGGAAGTCCTTCATGATCTCCTAATAAGAAAACACAATTTTTATTTATTTCTGCGTCTCTGATACTCTCTCCTTTTTTATCTAAAATAAATATTTCATTTCCTTGTTCAATTAGTTCATCAATAACTTTGAATAAACTTTTCTTTTCAATAAAACACCCTGGAAAAACTTCATTTTTTTGATCTGGTTTATATTTGTAAAGAATTTTTTTAATTAAAGTAGCAATATCTTTTTTATTAATATCAATTCTTCCTTCTTTTTTTTCTTCAGGAAGTCCTTCTTCTTTTGTTACTGTTATTTCAATATGTTTTGGAGGATCGGGCATCCCATAAAAAATAAAATGAAATTTTACGTCTTCTCTAACATTGTGGCTTAAAAAAACTGCTTGAATAAAACTATGAATAGCAATATCCATTCTTCCTGCTTTCATTAAATCTCCTCCTGAAGCATACTTAGAAAGAGCACTTCCAGAGGTTACTGCTTTACTTGAAAAATATATGAAATGTCTCATGTTATTAATTAGATATCAAGGTTTATATTATTGACTTTTTTATTGGAGAATTGAAATAAATAAGAACCTCTTTTGGAGTATTATGATCAATTATGACCCTGTAATCACACTCCATTACCGCTTTTCTTCGTTAAATCCAAATGTTTCTAAAATTTTGAAAATAACTTTTGGATTTTTATTTATAAATTCTTCCATTTTAGTTTCTTACCGGCTGCATCACAAATTCTGGTTTAGCAAATATTTCTTTTCCTCTAATTATTTTGTACATCCCAATAAAGTCTCCTTCGCAGAATACACTAACAACCTCTTCTTTCTTTACCCCCGTGTCTTTTACAAGGTCTTTTTTGTAAATGGGTTTGCCTGTGAATATTTGCATTAAACTTTCTTTTTTTATTTCCACTTCCGAATGTATTTTTTTAACAATGTCTGCGGGGATGATTATATCTTTAAGCATGTCTTCGTTTCCTTTTTTATATTCTTCCACCGCTTTTTCAAATTCATACAAGTTAATTGAAAAGCTTTCATCAAAGATCCCAGCACTAACTCTTCTAAGTTCCAGCATATGGGCTCCGACACCTAATTCAGAACCGAGATCATCAAGCAACTTTCTAATGTATGTTCCTCCCTGACATTTGGTTTTAAATAAAACGTCTTTTCCATCCTTTTCAAGTAAGTCAAAAATATAGATTGTTCTTGGTCTTATCTGACGCTTAACACGCGATTTAACTGGAGGCATTTGCATTATTTCTCCTAAAAATTTTTCTTTAATTTTTTCTTTAATTTTTTCCAGAGGAACGTCTTCATGTAACCTCATAACTCCAACATATTCCTTATCTTCCCCCAAAAAATATCCTGTCAATTTGCAAGCCCTATTCAAGGCAATAGGCAAGACACCTGTAACCTTTGGGTCTAAAGTCCCAAAATGCGAGGTTTTTCTCAAATTCAAGCTCTTCCTCACGAAATCTGAAATATTAAATGAAGTGGGTCCACTAGATTTATCAATATTTATAATTCCAAACTCTAAAAGCTCTTTTACTGATTTTTTTTGCTTTATTTCTTCTAGGTTCATAAAATTCCTATAGAAACCTCATTTAAAAGATTAATTAACTACTATAACATACATATTCCATCATATATTTCCTAGAAGATACTTTTTACGTTCTTCCTCAGGAAATCTCTCAATAGAATAACGTAAAGTGGTTCTTGGAATGTTTTTGTAATGGTATTTTAAGAATTTTTTTAATACATCCACATCTTTTTTTCCTATCTCACGTAAAATCCATCCAACAGCCTTATGCATTAGATCATATCTCTCTTCCAATAAAATTTCAGCCAATGCAAGGGGGTCTTCAAAGTCTCCATATTTAATAAAATAAAGCATAGAAACCATTGAAATTCTTTTTTCCCACAAATTATCTGATCTTGCAAGTTCGTAAAGTATTTTTCTATGCTCTTTATTTCTGTATAAAAATTCACCAACAATGTTCGGGCAAGAAATATCAACTAAATCCCAATTATTAATTTTCTTTGCATTTTTTAAATAAAATCCAAAAATGTTTTCTTTTTCTCTCTCATTCCCTTTTTTGTATTTATTAACAAGAATTACTAATGCAGACATTCTATGTTCGTGAATTTTTGAGTTAAGAAGTTCTTGAACTTTTACAAGATTTAAATTTGTGTACTTTCCAGAGATTCTTCGTAGGTCTGGCATGGTTAATCCAATAAAAATGTCTCCTTCTCCATATTCTCCTTTCCCTGTTTTAAAAAATCTCTGAGATGTTTTTGATCGCTCTTCAGAAGATGCTTCTTGAAGATCTTTTATTAATTGCTTAATCATATTATTCTATTAGAATTTGATTATAAAAATTTAAGTCTTATTTGCTACTAGGTTGCTTAATCTCAACTTTCTTTTGAGCACCAGTCTTTATCTTTGTAGTATGTTTTGCTACTTTTGCCATTTGCTTTTCCATTGCTTTTCCAGTATCTTGAACTGATTTTTTCTTTTCTTTTTCTTCTTTTTTGTCTTCTACCCCATCATTGTCTTTATCTTCTTCGGGTTTTTTGTCTTCTCCTTTATTTTGCATTGTTTCTTTAGCTTTTTGCATCATTGATTTTTTACCTTCTACCTTCGCTTTAGCATCAGTTTCAATCTTTGCTTCACGAGCTTTTTTGAATTTTAATTTGTCAGGCATATCAACTAATTCAACTCTTACAATTTGTCCTTGCTTACTCGCCTTAACTTTAATTTTGTGTGGGGGATTTTTTATTCCCCTAGCCCATAAATATTCGTTAACAAATTTGCTTAATTTAATGTTGTCTAAATCTCTATCATAAATTTTCATATGTTTTGCTAAATGTTTCTTAACTTCTTTAACAGCTTTAGGAGTTTTCTTATATCTAGCAACATGCTTAAATTTGCTTCTAAGAGGGATTACATATTCTCTCTCAATATTTTCTGATTTAGTTTTTTTCTTCTCTGCCATTTTATCTGTGTTTTTTAACTAATGCCCCTAATCCTCGGGCATCTTTAGCTTTTCCATTAGTTAAAATTTTAATGTCGTAGTAAACTCCGTTCTTGTCTTCCTTGTCAGTTATTTGCAAGAGACAATTTCTCCCGGTATAAACTTGGGCTCCTAATTTTTCATCTGAGGCTGTAGGATATGCCTGAGTCAGAAGTTTTTCTGAAACCAGGTCATTCACGTCATCCATAAAACTCTTGTATTTATCTCCCTGGTCGGTATGTATAGTCATTGCTGTTTCTCTGATCATTTTTATCCGTAGTGTGATTTCCTCATTTTCTTAGGTTTCACGTTTAATTTAGTTCTTCTCCAAGATCTTCTGTTGTGAGTCATAGCTGAAGGATGAACCCTTTTACCTTGTCCGTATTTTTTCAAAACAGCCCAAACTGGGGCCCATTTTGTCTGTCTTCCTTTCTTTGCAAGAATTTCTTTTCTTTTAGCGTGCTTGATTGGCATTTTATTTAATTTCCTCCAAAAACTTTTTACCTTTTTCAGTAAGAATCCTTCCAGGTTTTTTACTTCTAACGCCTTTTATTGGCTTTTGAATTTCAGTAAATCCTGCTTTGTCAGCTTGCTGCAAAATAACTCTTATAATTTTTCCAGAGCCTTTTCTAAACTCTTCTGGTCTCATTCCCCTATCTTTCTTAGAACCATATTTTGTCTTTAATCTGTTAACTCCTACAGAACCTTTCTTGTAAATATTTCTTAATATAGAAGCAGCCCTTTTATGCCAAAAGTCTTCATCTTCAATAGGTCTTTCTTTAGCAGGACCTGATTTAACATATGCAACCCATTCAGGAGCCTCAAATTCAGGAATTTGTTTCAAAGCTTCTGCTAATTTTAGATTGTATTCTTGTGCATTAAGTTCATATACTGTACTCATTTTATTATTTCCATATTTGGGCTTGCTTTGGCAGCAATAGAACGACTTTGCCGTTTACCTAGAAATCTACAAGAATTAAGGTTTATAAGGGTTTCTACTCTCTTTTATTTCTTCGCCATTTCTTAATATTAATCTTATAACCTATTGTACTAGAAGTAAAGTTTTTGCCTAGTTTATCTAAGATTTCTTGTTCAATCTTCTTTAGTTCTTTTTTATCCCTACACAAACTTGGGAGCACGGCAACCTTAACATTGCTACAATCTATAAATTGGGTTTTTAAACTTCCAACAAAATTATCTGTAATACCGTTCTTACCCAATTGAATTTCTCTCATCTTTGGCATTTACATTATCTCCTTAAGCCATTTTTCAATTTCTAATTTCTTAAGTGTAAGTGTTTTTGGTTTCTTTTTTAATTTCCAGTTTCCTTCTTTAGCTAAAACTCCTTTTTTTACATCCTTCCCTGTAAATTGGTGCATTTTAACACTCCCTTTATTATCCCTCCAGTCTTGGCTCTTAGAAGCGCACATTAAAGCAGCTTGCTTAATCTCATGCTTTGTAGGTTTTAATTTTTCAATAACGCAAAAAGGACTTCCAGGTTTAGAAGTGTGAAGAATTACATTAGGTTTATCCTTAAAACTAAGGACAAGTTCATCATTATTCTTTGAATTTTTTCCTAAAAAGATTCTTGCCCCTCCATCAACAATATATTCTCTCGGTGTCATAAAATACTCAAGAAATAACCCTTTTTATGTTTTTGTACACAAAAATAATTATTATTTATATACTTCAGTGGCCCCCCAATGATTTATTGCTTGTTTTAATTCTGGATGTTCTTTTGCATATTTTCTCAAAGTAATTTTTTTCAAGGTTGCATCAACGGCAAGCCTCATTGCCCTAGCCCCAGCAACTGTTCCATATGGGTGTCCATGAATCCCCCCACCTGCTTGAATAACAACATCATTGCCCATGAATTGCATTATTTGAGGAACAATGCCTGGATGAACCCCTCCAGATGCAACGGCAAATACTGGTTTAACACCAAACCATTTTTGACTCAAGTTTTCTTTTGTTTCCTTCGTGCTTTCTTGTTCAATCTCTTTTTCTATGTGGAGAATTTCATCCTTGGGTCCATTCATTTTTCCGTAGGCAGTTCCAATATGTAATGTGTCAACCCCTACCATTCTTGCAAATTGTGCAATAACTTCCATTTTCATTCCATGGGTATTTGAACGGGTAAACATAGCGTGTCCTGCCCTGTGGGCATGTATTGGAAGTTTAGCATGGTTACGTGCTGTTTGTAAAGCGCTCCAACCAAGAGTTAGAATATCAAGCATAATGTAGTTCCCCCCGTTGTCTTCAACGAATTTTATTCTTTTTTTCATTTCATCGCATTCCGCAGTACAATTAACAAGATAAACTTTTTTCTCTCCAGTAATTTCTTCTGCTCTTTTACAAGCTTTAATTGTTTTCAAAAATCTTTCACGGAATTTATTGAAGTCCTGGCTTGTTAGGTTTTCATCGTCTTTAACGATATCACATCCCCCTAACCAGGATCTATACGCAACGTGTGCATGTTCTTTAGAAGTAAGTCCAACTTTTGGCTTAACAATAGTACCGACCAAAGGCCTATTGTAAACACCTAAATATTTTCTCAATCCAGGAATACCAAATTTGGGACCTTTGAAACTTTTTAACATTTTTTCAGGAATTTTAACATCTTCCCACAATAAACCCGTTACGCATTTCATCCCATAAATATTTCCCCCAATAGAAGACATGACGCAAGGCAAATTTCCTAGCTCAAATAATTTTAAAGGATAAGCGATTCTACAACGTTTATTTTTTGAATCAAGATAGTAAACCTTTGGACTTAGGGTCTTTCCAATTTTTGGATTCATTGTTTGAATATCTGTCCAAGTACCAACAGAACTTTCACCAGCAGTAATAGAACAAACCTCCCTAAAGGAATAACCTTTGGCAGGGGTTATTTTAAATTGGCAAATAATATCTGTTTTATTTGGCTTATATTTTAAATCAATAAAACTGTCATAATGTACCCTTGTCATTTTTCACCTAAATAATATTAGTGAGATTTAATTTTTAAAGTTATCTTGAAAGTATTTGTAATGAAAAGTCGGTTTCATCATACAACTGACCGTTTTTGTTTACTTTAATCCTATAGTTTATTTTGCAGGGGTTAACTTTCTTAGAGATGTTAAACCCAACCAAGATTGGAGGTTCCATCAAACTTTCAGAAGGAATCTTTATTCCTTCTCCAGATTTTCCTAGAGAGATTAAATTGTTTGCAAAAACTTGATTCATTTTACAATTATTTTCTTTTGCAGAGATTTCATATGAAAAGGTTCCTTCAATGGCTCCAATGTTTTTTATTGAGAGAGCAAATCCTGCCATGTTCCCTCCACTTTGAATAGTAATGTTTTTCCCAGGATAAAGAAGAGTCTTCTGTAAATCATTTTGAGAAGACAAATTATTAATCCCTTCTTGAACAGTCCCATTAATTTCTTTAATATTTACATGAAAGATGCATCCAATACAAAGGGCCTTAAATATTGCTGCAGCAAACAAAACTAAAATTATTCCACAAATAGGAAGAACTATATTAAAGAAATTTTTTTTGTTCATATTTTTAATATCTCAACACCTTCTTTTGTATCATTAATTTGATAACCTAATCCCTTAACTTTATCTCTGAATTTATCTGCATTTGTCCAATCTTTTTCTTTTCTTGCTTTCTCTCTTTTATCTACAAGTTCTTTAACTTCTTTTGGAACTTTTACTTTTTCAAATACAAGCAAATCCAATCCAAATACTTCATCCATTTTTTCTATTGTAGAATATTTTCCTTTAGCCTTATAGTCTCTAATTAATTCCCATAATGCTTTAAGTGCATTAGGCATGTCTAAATCATCGTTAATTGCCTTTTCAAATTCTTTCAGATATTTGCTGTTTATTTCTTTGTCTTTTGGAATTTCTTTAATTATGTTTTTTAATCTTTCATAGGAGTTCTTTGCATTGTCTAAGTTATTTTTTGTAAAGTTTAATTGTTTCCTGTAATGCCCTGTTAAAATAAAATATCTATAATCCATTGCAGAATATCCTTGTTCTTTCAAATTTTCTAGAGTAGCAATCTTGCCAGAACTCTTGCTCATTTTTTCCCCAGAGAACGTAAGGAATGCCCCGTGCATCCAATATTTAACCCAAGGCTTAACCCCAAATCCACACTCACTTTGGGCTATTTCATTTGTGTGGTGTATTTGAATATGATCTTCCCCCCCAGTGTGTATATCAAATTGATCTCCTAGGTACTTTGTAGCCATTGCTGAACATTCTATATGCCATCCAGGGAAACCAACTCCCCAAGGACTTTTCCATTCTTGTAATCTTTTTTCTCCCTTTGTAGAAAACTTCCATAATGCAAAATCTGTTTTATTCTTTTTCTCCCCCAAATCAACTCTTTTCCCTCCTTGGAGGTTTTCAATGTTTAATTTTCCTAGTTTTGCATAATCTTTGAACTTAGAAGTATCAAAATAAATACCATCAGAAGTTTTGTAAGTATAACCTTTCTCCTCAAGGGAATCAATTAATTTAATTTGTTCTGCAATGTGTTCTGTAGCCTTACACCAAATATTTGGCTGGATTATGTTTAATTCATTTAAATCTCTCTCAAATACTTTAAAGTAATAATCTGCAATTTCTCCAGGGGTTTTTCCTTCCTTTGAAGCGGCTTTTTCCATTTTGTCTTCCCCCTCATCCGCATCAGAGGTTAAATGTCCGACATCTGTAATATTTACAACATGTTTGACCTTGTAATCATTGTAGTTAAGAACTCTCTTAAGAATATCTGAAAAAATATAGCTTCTTAAGTTTCCAATATGCTGATACCAATAGACCGTTGGACCACAAGTGTACATTCCAACTTTTCCATTGTGAATTGGTTTAAACACTTCTTTCTTCCTGTTAAGTGTATTATATACTTTTAACATGTTAATTACCTAATTAATATAAGAAAACCTAGTTTAAAAAATTAGTTTATCTAGAAATAATCTTTACGTCTATGATTGCTTCAGCATAATCAGGATTATCCTCATTTTCAACATCTAGCTTATATCTAATCTCACAAGGAGGGGCATTTTCGGGAATCTTAAATTTAACCATCATAGGGTAATCCATAACGTTCCCCTCAGGAATACCAATTCCGTTCCCAGACTGACCTAGGGAAATAAAATTTGTTAATTGTTCAAGCCCCCTAGTTGTTTTTGGAATTCCACAATCATTATCCATAGCATTTATTGAATATCTAAAAGTAGTGGCTCCACGATCACTTCCATCATTTCTTATAGAAAAAGCAAAACCAGAGTCCTCTCCACCTTTTTTAATTGATACGCTTGTTCCAGGATAAATCGATATTTTAGTTAAATCATTTTGAGAGAATAAACCATTAATTTCTTCTTGAACTCCATCATCAATGCTATCAATGCTATTGCTAGCACCTCTGAAGATGTTTGTAGTTAATGTTAACCCTAAAACTAAAACAGCCATTAATAGAACTATTGTAACTATTGTCCCAACAGACATTTCCATTGCTCCTTTTTTGTTTCCGATTTTCATCCCCATTTTAGTATGTTGGTATTGTTGGAAGGCTTATTATTCCTGCAGCCATAAGAACAGCTATTATAATAAAGACCACACTTATGCAAATAGCTACAATACTAAGAATCTTTCCTTTCTTAGCATAAGGACCTTTTTGTTTATTTGTTTGAACGAAACCAATAATACCTAGAACTAATCCTGCAAATGGACTAATAAAAGAAAATACTATAGCAACAATACTAAGTATATAACCAACTAATACTTTCGCCTCTTTCATATCTAATATAGAATTTTTTATTTTATAAATGTTTCTTATTTTTTGCTATTCAATAACTTTAAAAAACTCCTATTCTCTAGATATTTACGTATGGGAATCTAGCTCAGCGGGAGAGCACATGACTGAAGAT
>CAZZGW010000019.1:7026-10237 GCA_964653605.1 Candidatus Woesearchaeota archaeon | reverse complement strand
CAGACACACATTCTGAAGAATTAAAACGAGGAATTACAATTAAATTAGGATATGCGGACCTAATTATAAGTAAAGATGGGAAAGAATATAACATGGAAGGAAAAGGGACTCCAGAAAGATATGTTTCTTTTATTGATGCCCCAGGACACGAAATGTTAATGGCCACTATGCTTTCAGGTGCTGCAACAATGGATGCTGCCATATTAGTAATAGCTGCTAATGAAGGGATAAAACCTCAAACACAAGAGCATTTTATTGCATTACAAGCAAAAGGAATAAACAACTTAATTATTGTTCAAAATAAAATAGATTTGGTTTCAAAAGAACAAGCTCTTGAGAACTACAAAACAATAAAAGAATTTGTAAAAGGAAGTTCAGCTGAAAACTGCCCAATTATACCTATCTCTGCACAACAAAAAATAGGAATAAACAAAATACTTGAAGAAATAGCAAAAGTAAAGATCCCAGAACGTGATGTAAAATCAAAACCAATATTTTTAGTTGCAAGAAGTTTTGATATAAATAAACCTGGAACAAATATTGAAAAACTACATGGAGGTGTCCTTGGGGGTATATTAAAGAAAGGGTCCTTAAAAATGGGGGATGAAATTGAAATTAAACCTGGACTATACTCAAAAAAGAACAATCAAGCAACATACAAACCATTAACAACAAAAATAATTTCTTTGCATAGAGGTTCTGAAGATGTTCAAGAAGTTTTGCCAGGAGCAAGCATATCTATAGAAACAAACCTTGACCCCTATCTTGCAAAAACAGATTCACTAACAGGTTGCGTTGTTTCAACAGAAGGAAACCTCCCAAATATAACATATAACATTAAAATACGAAAAGAAATGTTCAAAGAAGTTCTAGGAACAGAAAAACCTCAAAAGGTAGAAGCAATCAAAACAAAAGAAATGTTAATGCTTTCTGTTAATACGACAATCACTGTAGGTGTTGTTGAAAAAGTTCAAGGAGAGGATATTGAACTAAGTCTTAATATCCCAATAGTTGCAATAAAAGGAGACAACGTGGGTATTGCAAGAAACCTTGACAACCATTGGAGATTGATCGGTTTTGGTGAGATACTTTGAAAGTGCTAACTTCTTTTACTAATAACAGCTTTTAAAGTTTCGAATAAGAAATTTTATAATTAACTTCAATAATTCTTGAACTATAAAAAACATTTAAAAACAACAGAAACCACAAGAATAATATGAAGAAAGTGATTCCAATACTATTTATTGCATGTTTATTCTTTGCAGTTGGACTTGTATCGGCAACCCAAGAAACATGTGAAGCTGCAGATGGAAATTGGATAACATTCAACAATGGATGTGCAGATTCATGCAATTATATAAGAAGCTTAGGCACTGATAACCCATTACTTTGCACACAAGCAACAACAGATGGTTGTGATTGTGGAGAAGCTATGTGCTGGAATGGAACTGCTTGCGAATACAATGAATTACCCCAACTAGATGATAGTGTTATACCTAATGGAGAAGTTAATGAAACAACAGAAAGAATTTGTTGTAAAATATATGGATATGGTGCCCAAATGAGGGAAGTTAATATTCATTATGAATTTACTCAAGAAGAAAGATGTTCTGTTCCAGAGAACTTCGTTGGGGGAAATAGGGAAATAGTTAATAATTCTTATTGTAAAAAAACCACCCAACCCGAACCAAAACAATTAACTGAAAAAGAAAAGATAAAAATGCAAAACGTAATTCAAACAAGAAATAGATTACATCATATGATACAAGAAGCAAACGGAACCTGCCCAGATAACTGTACTTGCACTGGTTCTGCAATGAAATGTATGACCCAAGATGGAAATAGGGAAATGATAATTAGGGCAGGGAAATCTGGAAATACAATTATACAGGTGAAAAATGTGAATATGTCTACAAGAGTTGCTTTATTTAAAGCAGACGATGGAGGGGTATTCGGAGTATTCAAAGGGAATCAAACAAAAAAGATAATTCTTCCAGACGTAGCAAGTGAAGCAGTAAAACAAAAGCTACAAGAAAGAATTAGCGAAAAACAAAGAGAAAGAAAGAAAATATTTTTAGAAGAAGAAAATGTTACTTTGGATGAAGAAGGTAATTATAACATTCAAGCAAGAAAGAAAGCTAGATTATTTTGGGTAATACCTATTAAAGAAAAGGTTAGAACACAAGTAGATGCTGAAACTGGAGAAGTTATAAAACAAAGACATTCTTGGTGGGGATTCCTGGCTAGAGATGTAAGAGAAAATATTCCTGTTGAAGATACTGAATAATCACAATAACATTTATAATCTCTAATTATTTTTAATCCTATATGGTGACCTTTTATTCACATTCCAAACTATCTAGCTTTGAACAGTGTCCTTTTAGATATAAATTAAGATACATTGATAAAATCCGCCCAGATGTAGAAAAGACAATTGAAGCCCATTTAGGAAGTTCCGTACACGATACATTAGAATGGGCATATAATACAATAAAAGAAAACCCTCAAAAAGAACTCACTCTAGACGATTTAATAACATTCTATGCAGTTAAATGGCAAGAATCATATACGGATGATATAATCATTGTAAAAAAACAAATATCTGCTAAAGACTATTTCAACAAAGGAGTTGAATTCATATTAAACTATTACAAAAAATATGCCCCCTTCAAAGATGGAACAATTCAATGCGAAAAGAAAATAATAATAACATTGGATGAAAACACAAAGCTACAAGGATTTATTGATAGATTGGTTTATAATATTGAAACAGGAGAATATGAAGTTCATGATTATAAGACTGCAAAAACTCTTCCAACTCAAGCAAAAATGGATAAGGATAGACAATTAGCACTTTATTCAATAGCAATAAAAGAACTATACGGGCAAGATAAAAAGATTGCATTAATCTGGCATTACCTTGCACATGATACAAAAATAACTTCTAGAAGGACAAATGAACAACTGGCACAATTAAAAGAAGAAACAAAAGCATTAATCAGGAAAATAGAATCAACAACAGATTTTCCATTCCAAACATCAATGCTATGTAATTGGTGTGAATTTAAAAGCATGTGCCCTGCTCATAACCCAAATTCAACACTTCAAACATTTATCTCACAAACAAACTTAAATGACTTTCCAACAACAAAGAAATACATTGTGGATAAATCAATTGATAATACTCCTAAAAAGAAGTTAGATATTTGGT
>CAZZGW010000019.1:0-6926 GCA_964653605.1 Candidatus Woesearchaeota archaeon | reverse complement strand
TAATTATTTTTTAAAAGGATTATAATTTTTAATATGCTCAATACCCTCATCAGTAATGTAACAACCAGGACATTTTAAAACCCCTTCAAATTTTTTAATAAATCCCCTATCAAACATATGTCCAACAGTATCTCCAAGAAGCAATAAAGAACATTCATAAACTTCCTGAATATCCTTCTCCGTATTTTTAACCCACAATAAATAATTTATCCTCTCTTCAAGAGGTAAATCTTTAAAATTTTTCCTATTCATCAATTAAATTAATCAACACTATTTATAAAAATAATTATTATCTAAAATATATTTATTCTTCACCATTACCATTACCTAAATCTTCAGTATCAACAATCTTTGTTAAATCAGTAACCTTATCCCCTACTTGAAGCTTAACAATTCTAACTCCCTGCGCTGCACGGCCCATCACCCTAATGTTTGTTAAAGGAGTTCTAATAACAATTCCCTTAGCAGTTGTAATAATAATACCATCCTTATCATTTACAGCAACAGTTGTAACAACATTTCCTGTTTTATCTGTTGTCTTAACATTAATTACTCCCTTACCAGCCCTTGCTGTTTTTCTATAATCAGAAACATTAGTTCTCTTACCATATCCTTTCTCAGTAATTGTAATAACGGCTGCTGTTGAAAGAACTTCCATAGATACAACTTCATCACTCTTATCCATTTTAATTCCAGTAACACCGTAACTAGCACGGCCCATCTCTCTAACGTCATCCGAATTAAACTTAATTGCTTTTCCTTTCTTTGTCGCAAGCAAAACTTCCTGTCCTTTTTTAACAACTTCCACACCAATTAAGAAATCAGAATTGTCATTTGGAAGATTAATTGCTTTTATTCCACTAGCTCTTGGCTTAGAAAAATGATTCAATGAGATTCTCTTAACCTGTCCCACTTTTGTAGCCATAAATAAACTATCTTCAAAGTTAGAAACAGAAATTACATTGGTAATAGTCTCATCTTTAAGATTCAGCATATTATTTATTGCTCTTCCTTTACTATACTTTTCAGCAGCAGGAATGTCATATGCCTTTAACCACAATAATCTTCCCCTTGAAGTAAAGAACATTAAATAATCATGAGTTGAACAAGTAATTAATTGCTTGACAAAATCTCCAGTAGCTAAGTTACTTCCAATAACCCCCTTACCCCCACGTTTTTGTTCTCTATAGGATTGAACATCCATTCTCTTACAGTATCCCTTGTCAGTAATCGTAACAACAACTTCTTTCTTCTGAACTAGATCCTTTTCTTTAATCTCCTTAATATTCTTTAATACAGTTGTTCTTCTATTATCTCCATAATTCTTCTTTAATTCATTAACTTCTTTAGTAATTATTTTAAGAACTTCTTTAATATCTCCTAAAATAGTCTCAAGATTCTTAATCTTTTCTTTAAGTTCTTGAGCTTCTTTCTTTAATTTATCAACTTCCAATGAAGTTAATTGTTGTAATTTAGTTTCAAGAACAGCCTCTGCTTGTTTCTTAGTTAATTTATATTTCTTCATCAATCCTTCTTCTGCTTCCGTCTTATTCTTAGCTTTCTTAATTAAATTAATAACCCCATCAATATCTTTTAATGCAATTAACAATCCTTCAACAATTTCTTGTCTTTCTTTAGCTTTCTTTAATCCATATTTTGTTCTATTAGTGATTATAACTTTTCTATGTTCTACATATGCATCAAGCACCTGTCTTAAATTCATAACTTGAGGTTGATTATTATGGAGGGCAAGGAAATTTACATTAAAACTATCTTGTAATCTTGTATATTTGTATAGGGAATTAATAAGAAATTTAGAATTAGCATCTTTCTTTAATTCAATAACAATTCTTATTTTTCCTCTAGCACTTTCATCACGCAAATCAGAAATATCTTTGATTTTTTTATCTGCAACTAATTTAACAATTTGTTCAATTAAAGTAGATTTATTTAACATATAAGGAATTTCAGTAATAACAACAGCTTCTTTTTTCTTAAGAGTCTCTGTTGTTGTTTTACCCCTCATAATCATTCTTCCCCTACCTGTCTTATATAATTCAAGCATATCTCCTGTTACACTTCCTCCAGTAGGAAAATCCGGGCCAGTAACAATTTCAGTAAGTTCTTCAAAAGTTATTTTTGGTTTTTTAATATAAGCAATAATAGCATCACAAACTTCAACAATATTGTGTGGAGGAATATTAGTGGCCATACCAACAGCAATACCAGTAGCCCCATTTAACATCAAAGTGGGCAATTTACCTGGTAATAATTTTGGTTCTTGAACAGACCCATCATAATTTGGACCAAACTTAACAGTATCTTTATCAATATCTTGCAATAACTCAGAGGAGATTGCTTTTAATTTGGCTTCTGTATAACGCATTGCGGCAGCACTATCCCCATCAATACTTCCAAAATTACCCTGTCCAAAAACTAAAGGATATCTTAATGAAAAGTCTTGAGACATTCTAACCATTGCTTCATAAATAGAACTATCTCCATGAGGGTGGTATTTACCCATAACCTCACCAACTACTCTTGCTGATTTTTTAGTTTGAGTGTTTGGTTTCAAACCCATTTGATGCATCGCATATAAAATTCTTCTTTGAACCGGTTTCATACCATCCTCTATAGAAGGAATTGCACGAGAAACAATAACACTCATTGCATAATCTAAATAAGATTTTTTCATCTCACCAGTAACTTCTGTTCGAACTATTCCTCTCTCTTTCTCTTCCACTCTTTTAGGATCAATATTTGGGGTCATTTTATTCTGCCTTTTCAGAATCTTCTTCATCTTCTTCATCTTCTTCAGAAGATTCTTCAAAATTTATTACTAAACTATTTTCTTCACCAATATCTAACTCAACAGGATTTTTATGAAATTTTAACTCTGTTAATTTTACTATCCATTCATTAACTTCATCTTCTGTTAAACTAAATTCCATTTGTTCTCCATCAATCATATTTTCATTTTCTTCTTCCATTTTAAGCTACATCCTCTCCCTTTATGCAAATAACTGTGTTGATTTGCATCCAAATTTTAATTTGGTTATTCATGCTACAGCCTCCCCTTTATCATCTAAATATTTCATAAATTTATCTTCAGTTAATTCCTTTTCAACAACGTTACTTCCTGTCCAACCACACTTACGACATCCCCACTCTTTTCCTCCACCTTCTTCAGAATCAGAATTGCTCAATACCAATCCAATCTCATCGCTTCCACATTTTGGACATTCTTTAATTTTGAAAGTCTTACCTTCTTTCTTCTCTTTACTTATTCCTTTTGATTTGTTATAATCAGCTTCGCTACCAAATCCTTTTAAAATCCATGTTGGTGTTGATAGTTTTGCTTTCTTTTTCGCCATTTTTTTTATTTTAGTTTTGTCTAATCTTTTTCAAAAAGATTATTAAACACCTAAATAAGCCTCCTGTTCATTTTCTTGTATTAATTCTTTATACAAATAATTATATCGATTTGCATCTATGAGTTTATACATCGAGATAAGCCTCCTGTGCATTCTCCTGTATAAACTCTTTACGAGCTTGAACATCATCTCCCATTAACATACTAAATACTTGGTCTGCTTCTAATGCATCTTCGATATATATTTTTTTAAGTTTTCTTGTATTGGGATTCATGGTGGTGCTCCAAAGCTGATCCGCGCTCATTTCTCCCAAACCTTTAAACCGTGTAACCCCTCCCTCTGAAACTCCTAATTCCTTAACGACTTTCTTTAACTCTTCTTCTGAATAAACATATCTGTCTATTCTTTTTCTAACCCTAAATAAAGGAGGCATTGCTGCATAAATATTTCCATTTTCAATAAGTTGAGGCATAAACCTAAAAAAGAAAGTTAATAATAATGTTTTAATGTGATCTCCATCAACATCTGCATCGGTCATAATGATCACCTTACTATATCTTAATTTTTCAAGATCAAAACTTTCACCAACACCAGTTCCAATTGCAGTAATCATATTTGCAATTTCTTCGCTAGATAAAGCACGAGAAGGACTTGCTTTTTCAACATTTAATATCTTACCTTTTAATCCCAGAATAGCTTGAATTTCTTTATTACGAGCCATTTTTGCGCTATTATGAACAAAAATACCAGATGCTAAAGCAAAATTGTGGGTCTTTGAAACCTCTAAATCATATACCTCAATTTTTTCATTTAACCAAATTATTTTTTTTATTTTATGGTTATAATTCTTAACACAATCTAACATTTGTTCAGAAATATTATCAAAATATCTTTTGCAAAAAGTTTCCATGCTTAAGATAGATTTATCTTTATTTTGAATTCTAATCTTATCAAAATCTTCTAGAGAATTATCTTCTTCTAAAACTTTTTTCATTAATTTAATTGTCTTATCATAATAAGTTTTATTCAAAGCTATTTTTCTTTTTTTCCTAAATTCTGGGGTCCATTGTTCTTTTGTTTTTTGTACTCTCCATTCAATTAAACCTTGGTCTTTCCATTGTTTCTTTGCTAAATTAGAAAGATACAATTTTGCATCAGGATTTTCTTTGAAAAAAGTTTTAACTTTTTCAGAAGCTTTTTTTCTATTCTCAGGATTAGCCCAATATTCTTTTTGTGCTTTATCAAGAATAGCTCTGTTTAATTCTACATATTTGGGATTCTCTTCGCAAAATTCCTTAAACTTCTGCACCATAAATAATTTATAATCATTATTTTCCCATTGTTTCTTTGCTCTTTCAGAAAGCATTTTATTAACCTCTGATTGATTTGCCCATTTACTCATCTTCTCCCGATATTCTTTTGTTTTATGCGCCATCTTAGCTTTTTCTTTAACATCTTCTCTATGCAAAGTTTTCTTCAGATGTTTTGTATGAAGAATTAAATGTTCTTCTTTTTGCATTCTAATAAGATTTGTTGGATTATTATTTAATTTATTAAAATCAATGTGATGCTTATGGGAACCTTGGTCTTCAAGATAATTACCTTTTTCTAAATTATAATTATCTGATAATAAATGAGTAAATATCCACTTATTTCTAGCCCAAACCATTTCATATCCATCAATAGTAACCTTCCCCCCCATTTTAGAAAGTTTCTTATTCAGGGGCATCAAAGAATCCTCCGGAGTTAAATTTTTTGCTTCCTTATAGTTCTTATCTCTCAACATAAATTTATGATCAGGGGTACAGATTATTTTTTCGCCATTATCCAAGACAATTTTAATGACTTTAGTATTCCTTTTTGTAACTCTAGGATTTTTTATCTTTTCTACACCAATTTCTCCATTTTCTTTTATAGTATAACAAAAATTCTCCTTCCCTACTTTATCTTCTTCTACTAATTCTTTAAAACTCAAGTTTCTTCCATCAACTAAAGCTACTTCAGTTTCTCCCGAAAAACAGCCCCCCGCACTTTCTCCTTCCACCAAATATAATTCAGTATTATCTGCTTTCTTATTAGAACAATCAGCTAATTTTCCTGGCAAACCCCCTACAGAAAACGCATTTTTTCTTCTAACCAAATCTTTTGCCTTTTTAGCGGCTAATCTAGCCTTAGCAGAATCAAGAGCTTTTAAGGTTATTTTCTTTGCAATAGTAGGATTCTCTTCAAAGAACTCAGATAAAGCAGTTGTAACAATGGAATCAACAAAACCTTTCATTTCTGAATTTCCTAACTTTGTTTTTGTCTGCCCTTCAAACTGAGGCTCAGGCATCTTAATACTAACAATGGCAACCAAACCTTCACGAACATCATCACCAGATAAGGAGTCTCCATTCTTCAGCATCCCTTTTTTCTTACCATAATCATTAATTACACGTGTCAAAGCGGTTTTAAATCCAGAAACATGAGTACCGCCCTCAACAGTATTAATAGTATTAACAAATCCAAAAATAGTATCATTATAACTAGAATTATACTGAATAGCAATTTCAACAACTCCTTGCCTATCTCCTTCTCTTTTAAAGTAAACCGGTTTTGGATGTAATACTTCTTTTGATTTATTTACCCACTTAACAAATTCAACTAAACCTCCAGCTGCAAAAAATTCCTGAACCTTATTTTTTGTTTCATCAATTAATTTTATTTTTAATCCAGCATTCAAAAAAGTTATTTCTCTAAATCTTGTTTCAAGTACTTTATAATCAAAAGCAACAGTAGAAAATATTTGCTCATCAGGCCAAAAGGTAATTGTTGTTCCTGTTTTTACTGATTTTCCACCAGATGTTAATTTGTTTACAGATTTTCCACGAGAATATTCTTGAGTATAAATTTTCTTATCTCTCCTTATCTCAACTTTAAGTTTTTTTGAAAGTGCATTAACAACAGAAATACCAACACCATGCAAACCACCAGAGATTGCATAAGAATCTTTATCAAATTTGCCCCCAGCATGAAGCTTAGTCAAAGCAACTTCAACAGCAGACATATTAAATTGCTTATGTTTCTCAACAGGAATCCCCCTACCATCATCTTCAACAGTCACAGAACCATCTTTATTCAAAGTAATAACAATTTCCTTACAAAATCCAGCCAAAGCTTCATCTACAGAATTATCAACAACCTCATAAATTAAGTGATGTAACCCTTCTTTTCCAGTTCCACCTATATACATTGCTGGCCTTTTCCTTACCCCTTCAAGACCTTCTAAAACCTTTATGGCTCCTGCATCATATGACTTTTTTGCGCTCATTTTAACATTAAATCTCCTTAGATTTCTCTAATATGTGGATAGAAAAATGAAACTTTATTTATAAACCTTTCTCCCCTTTTATCGTCGATAAAACAAAAAAACGTCAAAAAAACGTCCAAAAATTTACAAAAAAATAAATCCTAAAAAACACTAAAAAACACCCAAAAAAAAATCTTTAAAAACCCCCTATCAAAATAGGTAGTGTAACGGCTATTTAAATATTATCGTTTCCTTTTAAGAAT
>CAZZGW010000018.1:0-10334 GCA_964653605.1 Candidatus Woesearchaeota archaeon | reverse complement strand
GAATAGCTATGATTTTAGGAACCCAAGGAAGGACTTTTTTCCAATTTATCTTTGATAAAAATGGTTTCTTTTTTATTTTGTGTTCCACTCTTTTTACTTTCATGATTTAACTAGGAAGAATTTATTTTTAAAGTTAATTATTTAAGAAAAGGGCTAGTTTTTTTCCAAAGTCCATGCAAATTACAGAATTCACGTGCGCTTATCGGATTAAAAGGGAATGTTGCTTCTGGTTTATCTCCCGGGTTTAGATAGGTTTTCATAATCTCTCCTTTTTCAGAAGTTGCTTCGATCCATTCAATGTAATGGATATCTTGCATGGGATGTTCAACACTCCCAATAGTAACCTTGTTTCCTTCTATAACTGGGACATGTTTTTCAGTTGCTGCATCAGTCGTATTCTCTTCTTGAAGCTTCATTGGTTGTCCGCAACATACTAGTTGGCCTGAACCATTATGTACAACTTCAACAATATTCGCACAAACTTCGCATTTATAAATTTCGTTTCTTTTTGGCATCTTGGTTCCTAATAATTCTCAGCTAAAATTTCGTAGTAAGATTGGGGGTGTTTACAAGCAGGGCATTCATCCGGAGCGTGATCTCCTTCATGAATATATCCACAGTTCCTACACTTCCATTTTGAGGGTTCATCTTTTTTGAATACTTTTTTAGCTTCAACATTTTCTAGTAATTTCCTATATCTTTTTTCATGTTGTTCTTCAACCTCTGCAATTTCTATGAAAGATTCTGCAATATCTTTAAATCCTTCTTCCTCTGCTACTTTTGCAAATTCAGGATAAAGAATTGTATGTTCTTCTTTTTCTCCTTCTGCAGCAGCAAGTAAGTTGTCTTCAGTTTTACTTATCATTCCTGCAGGGTAAGAGGCGGTTATTTCTACAGGCATTCCTTCTGAATCTTTTAAATGTTTAAAGAAAATTTCTGCATGTTCTTTTTCATTATCTGCTGTCTCTTGGAAGATTGCAGATATTTGTTCATAGCCTTCTTTTTTAGCAACAGATGCAAAATAAGTGTAACGGTTTCTTGCTTGGCTTTCACCTGCAAAAGCTTTTAGTAGGTTTTGTTCTGTTTTAGTCTCTTTTAATTTACCCATGATAAATTTTAAAATAAATAGTTTATAATGGTTTGCAACTACTTATGGATTGTAGGGTTATTTTGTGGATATTTCTAATGAATTATATTCATTCTTTTTATTTTTCAATGTTCTGAAAGCAAGCCCAGAAGCAATAGTTAATATTGCAGCACCTAACATGCCTGTTTGATATCCCAACATTTTTTTAGAATTAGGGTTTACATATTTAGGATTTTCTTGATAAATTATTTCCTCTGCTTGTTTATCTCTATTAAGATATTTGTTTTGATTATTTACTGCGGATACAAATAATACTCCTGTTGTTATACTTAAAGCTATTGTGGATATTTTAAGGTAATTTACTGTTTTATTTAAATTTAATTCTAGTTTCATTATTTTTTTAAAGTTATTTTATTTAAAAGAATTATTGTATTAGAAAAATTATTTTCCTCTTCTTTTACCAGCTCTTACACTTGGTCTTACTTTAGAAGTTGGACTTTTATCCCTTAAACCACGAGATTTTTTAGCTGCAGATGTTAAACCACGTAGGGCCCTTTTCTTATTAGTTCCATCAACAATCCATTTCATTGTTTTATCATTCTTAATTTCTGGTCTGCTAGGGTCTACACAGATTACTTCATAAAAATAATGTACCCCGTCCTTTCCTATTAAATATGAGTTTAATACTTCAAGATTTTTGTGTTTATTTTGGACTCTTATTTCTGCAATCCATTTGTAAGACATTTTTAATGTTTTTCTAGCATGAAGTCTTTTTGATCTACGCCCTTTGTTTGGTCTTGGTCTTTTATGTCCACCACGTTTTAATCTTACTCGAATAACTACGAATCCTTTCTTTGCCTTATATCCTAATGCTCTTGCCCGATCTAATCTTAAAGGTTTGTCAACTTTAACTTGGACAAGATCTTTTCTCCATTCAATCATTCTTGTTTTAAGTGTGTTTGAATCTGGTTTTTTCCAAGCTTCACCTATGTGGTGGTACATTCCCTTAGAGCTTTTTTTAGCTTCTTTTTCTGTCGATTTTTTATCTGCCATGGTTATTTTAGAAATAATTGATTTAAAAGGGTTTGGGTTGGTAAAAAAATTGAATGAGGCTACACGGATTTGAACCGTGGACTTCCACCTTATCAGAGTGGCGCTCTGACCAGACTGAGCTATAGCCTCATCGTAAAATTTAGAAAGTTGAACTATTTATAAGCTTTGTGAATTTAAAAATTTCTTATATTTTAAGAGGTGTTTGGGATTTTTTGGAGATAATTTTTATTTAAAGGTTTTTATTGTTGTGTTAATTTTCTTTTAATTCTAAAACCAATTTTCCCTTTGAAAGGCCATATTTTGAGATAGGCAATCCAATAGGAATTATCTTTTCATAGGCATTTTTCTTTGAAATTGCTTTAATTTCAATACTATTTTCCATTTGGGAGATTGAAACATCTTTTATTGATTCAACTCCTGGAATGTCAATTTCATAAACTACCTTGTTTGAAAATCGTCTGACGTTTGTTTCTGGTTGTTTTTTTGGGAGTTTTTGGAAGTTTTCTTTTGCTTCGTTTGTAAAAGAAGGATTTTTCAAATTAGGAGCCCCAATTTGTTTCATTTGGTTTTTATTTAGCAATTTTTTATCTTGAAAAGTTTGGTTTACAGGTTTTTTAGTAACTTTTATCTTGTCTGGAGAGATTCTTTTTCCATTAATGTATAATTCAAAGTTTGTATTGTTTGGTTGGGGGCTATTTTGATTTTGGTTTGGAAAATTTCTTTGCTCTTTTATTGATTTTTGCATTTCTTTTTCCAACATTTTCATTGCGTTGTTTAGCATGCTGTTCATTACTTTCCCTCCAAATCCTCCAAACATCCCCCCAAGCATATCTTGTGGGCCTTGTTCAACGTAATCATTTTTTCCTAGCATACCATATCCCTCTTCATTTTGTTTTTTCACCAAATTAAAACCACAGTTAGGGCAGAAAGTAAATTTTTCTGTTATTTTCTCATTACATTTTGGACAGTTTTTTTTCTTGAACATCGTTGAATAAACTAAGCGTTTACGTTTAAATAACTTTTCGTTACAATAATGCTTATATATCTGGAGAGGATTTTATTTTTATGGAAAAATTAAAGATAGAACCTCCAGGTTGGATTAGAAAAGGAGACCGGCATGTTATCTGGGAGTCAGAAAAATCTCCAGAGGGTAGTGAGGATCGGATTTTGAGAAGGTTTCATTTTGTCATTATTGATAATAAAAATCTTGAAGGAAAAATGGAAAAAATCCTTAAGAATTGTAATGATGCGAGCATAATTAATTTTTCATTTGATGAAGTTGATAGGGTTGAGGGAGAGGTGACTGGGACTGATTTGAATTATCTATATGTTTCTTATGATTCTGTTTGTACTCCAAAATATGTTAGTTTTAAGGGAGTTGCTGAAAAATCTAGGAGGGATTCTAACTTAATTGGAAGAAAAGTAATTCCTGTTAAAGATTATCTTAAGAGGACTTATGGACCAAATGCTTAACTTTTTATATTGGGTTTCTTTTTAGCTTTTATATCAGAGGTGGATGAGGATGATTGAGGATTTTACACGTTTTAAGAAGGATTTTAGCGAGGCTTCTAAACTTGGAAAGGATATAAAATTGCCTAAATATGATAAATTAGTTTTTTGTGGAATTGGAGGTAGCGCACTTCCTGGAGATGTTGTTGAAAGTTTAGATTTAGGGATTCCAGTCTTTACGACACGTCAGAAATTACCGAGGATTGTTGATGAGAAAACTCTTTGTTTTATAGTTAGTTATTCTGGGAACACCAAGGAAACATGGAACTTGTATAAACATGCTAAGGCGAAAAAATGCAAGATAATTCTTATAACTTCTGGAGGAAAATTAGGAAAACAAAAAGAGAAGAAAGTTGTTGTTCCTTCTGGTTACTTACCTAGAGAAGCATTTCTTTGGTTGTTATTACCTGTATTAAATATCTTAAACATTTACTATGGGAAAATCATGAGTGTGAATATGAATAAGATTAAGAAAATGGCCAGTGTTTTGAAAAATAGATCCCCTCTTGTTTATGCTAGCTCTGAGCATTTAGGATTTTTAGCTTATAGGTGGGAAACTTTTTTCCAAGAGAATTCAAAAGTGATTGCCCAATCAGGATATTTTCCTGAGCTTAACCATAATGAGATTGAGTCTAGATTTGATTCCCGAGTATTTGAGGGACTTTTGCTTTATGAGAAAAAGGAAAAAGGAATAGCGAATTTTAAGAAATTGGTTAACATTGATTTTATGGATGTTCAGTTAAAGGGAAAAACCTTCATTGATAAAATAATTTATGGAATGTATTTTGGGTTTTTGCTAAGCTTTTATCTTGCTAAAGAAATGGGAGTAGACTATAGAAGAATGGATAGGATCAAAAAATTAAAGAGGATGAGTAGATGAATTATTTGGTTTTGGATATTGGGGGAACCAATATAAGATTTGCTTTTTTTAGAAATAAAAAATTAATTGAGAAAAGAAAATATAAAACAGTAAAAGATAATCGGCTTTTGATTTCTTTGATTTCAGAAATTTCTTCAATCCAGGAAAAATTCAAGATTGGGAAGTTTGATGGTATCTGCATATCTGCTCCGGGATATTTAGAGCCAGAGAAATTTAAATTAACTGCTCCCACGAATATACCCAAAATCAAAAATCTAAGTTTGGTAATGTTAAAGAAGTTTACAAAGAAACTTATGTTGGTGAACGATGGTGATTGTGCAGTAATTGGGGCTTTTTCTCTTGAGAAGGGAGATAAAAATGTTAAGAATATTGCATGTTTAACTCTTGGAACTGGGTTTGGATGTGGTTTGATTTTGAATAAGCAACTTTACAAAGGGAGAAATGTTGGAAGTGAATTTGGGCATACTACAATTGATATGGGGGGTAAAAAGGATTTAAGTGGTAATTATGGATGTATTGAAAATTTTGTTTCAATACGAGGATTAAAGAGTCTTGCAAAGAAAAGAGGATTGGATGTCGGAGCAAAGGAACTTATTAGATTGGCAGAGAAAGGAAATAAAAAAGCTCTTGGAGCGTATAAAGAATTCTCAAAGTACGTTGCAACTTCTATTGTAAATATTGCAAATACTCTTGATCTAGATGTTATTTATTTAACTGGGGGGTTATTGCATGGTAAGAAATTCTTTTTTAAGGATGTAGTTCAAGATGCAAAATCTAGGATATTCAGGGGAATGAACCCTAAAATAAAAGCCACAAAAGAAAATCTTTCTATTTTGGGTGGTTTAGAATTATTAAGAAATGGTTAGTTTTTTATACTTCTTAAATTATTGAAAATTATGACCGGTAAATTTTACATTACAACAACAATTCCTTATGCTAATGCAGAACCTCATATAGGATTTGCTTTGGAAATTGTGCAAGCAGATGTTTTAGCTAGATGGAATAAACAAAAAGGGAAAGATGTATTTTTTTTAACTGGAACAGATGAACATGGCCATAAAAATTATAAGATGGCAAAAGAAGCAGGACTTGATACTCAAAAATTTGTTGATAAAAATACACTTTCTTTTAAGAAACTCACAAAGGCATTAAATATTTCAAATGATTATTTTATTAGAACTACGGATAAAAAAGTCCATTGGCCAGGAGTTGTTGAACTTTGGAGTGAGTTAGCTAAAAAAGGAGATATTTATAAGAAGAAATATAAGGGAAATTATTGTGTTGGTTGTGAGAGATTTATTACTGATAAAGATTTAGTTGAAGCAGCATGTCCTAATCACCCTAATTTAGAAATTGAAAAAATTGAAGAAGAAAATTATTTTTTTAGGTTATCTAAATACTCTGATAAAATAATTGAATTAATTAAAACAGATAAACTTAAAATTTCTCCTGGGAAGTGGAAGAATGATTTCTTATCCTTAGTTAAAGATGGTTTGAGCGATGTTAGTTTTTCTAGAGAAAAGAAACATCTTCCTTGGGGGGTTCCTGTTCCTGGAGATGATAACCAAGTAATTTATGTTTGGGGGGATGCTCTTCCTAATTATCTTACTGGAATTGGATATCCTGATGAAAAGTATAAAAAATATTGGCCTGCGGATATTCATCTCGTTGGGAAGGATATGTTAAGATTTCATGCTGGTATTTGGCCTGGAATGTTGTTAAGTGCGGGATTACCTCTCCCAAAAGAAGTTCTTGTTCATGGGTTTCTGATTGCTGAAGGTAAAAAAATGAGTAAGAGCTTAGGAAATGTTGTTTCCCCTTTAAAACTTAGAGAGAAATATTCTGTAGATGCAATAAGATATTATTTAATGAGAAATATTCCTTTTGGGGATGATGGTGATTTTTCAGAAAAAGGGCTTGTAGAGAGACATAATGGAGAATTAGCAAATAAACTTGGAAATTTAGTTTCAAGAGTTTCTGGTTTAATTGAGAAGAATGGGGTTGAGAAGTGTGAGAATAATTTGTTGAAAAGATTGGGGCTAAGAAGAATTGAAAAACATTTTGAAGAATTTGAATTTGACAAAGTTTTGAATGAAATTTTTGCATTTGTTGACACATGTAACGAATATGTTCAGAGTAAAAAACCTTGGGAAACAAAAGATAAAAAGGTTTTATACGAGCTAAAAGAATGTATTTTGGAAATTTCTAAATTGCTTTGGCCATTCATCCCAGAATCTTCTGAGAAAATAACTGAACAGTTTAGTGCAAAAAAAATTAAAAAGGGAGAAATTCTGTTTAAGAAGATTGAAAATGGAAACTGAAGGAATAACAATGGTAGAATTTAATGATTGGATGAATTTAGATTTGAGAGTAGCTGAGATTAAAGGAGCGGAGGATATTGAAGGAGCAGATAAATTGTTTAAGATTTCTTTAGATGTGGGGAAATTGGGAGAGAGAACTGTTTGTGCTGGATTAAAAGAATTTTACAGTAAAGAAAATTTAAAAGGAAAAAAAGTAATTTATTTTTCTAATTTAAAACCAAGGGTTATGCGTGGTATAGAAAGCCAGGGAATGTTGTTGGCAGCTTCAACGTCGGATCATGGAAAAGTTGTTTTGTTAATTCCCGAAGCAGAGATTGAGAATGGAAGCAGAGTTAGTTAATTGTTTTTTTGAACATAAATCTTAATAAGTAACATAATTTTGAATTTTTTATGGCAAAGACCAAAGATAATAGAAGAATACGTGCTAAAGGAGAGTTAATTAATTCCCTAGTAGATATAAGGGCTGTTGCCCGTAGCAATAGAAGACTTTTTATAATTAAAGTAGGTGAAGAAGGCAAAGTTTATGGACCTGTTTTTAGTACTGCCCTTAAAGGTTTTCAGTTTAAGAATAAAATTAACTTGGGGGCTTATAATATGGATCTTTCTGAAGATGATTTGGATAAAAGGGAAATGGTTTACATTTCTCTTGGAAAAAGCAAGACTTCTCCAGACCAAAGCATTTATTATTCTTTTGACGGAGATCATTTTGAGGGGGACGAACTAAATTCACCTAGATCTCCCAAAGAAGTTTATGGTTTTTTAGAAGATCTTGTTGGAAGTGATCCTGGAAGGCGTGGTATTGTTGATACACTTGTTTTGAATATGGAAAAACAATTTTATATGAGATTTAATGAAGCATTAGATTTTGAAAAAGAGCTCAAAAGGAAAAAAGATAGAGGAAGAAGGGCAAGAAAAAAATAATTATTTTTTTTTCTTAAAAATTAGTTCAAATATTGAAGGAGCGTCTTTCCTAGAATTGTATTCTACGTTTAATATTCTAGCTGCAATTTCTTTGTATGCTCTAGCAGGTTTTGACTTTGGTAGGGTGTGAACTGCCGGGCCTTTTAAGTTAAGTGCCCTTTGAATATCAATATGTTCAGGAATCATCCCTAAAACAGGAGTTTCAAGCATTTCTTTTACAGATTCTGGTTGCATTTCAATTTTATTTTTTCTTACGCGGGTCATAACTATCCCCATTATTGGTTTATTCATTTCTTCTGCAATTTTAACCGCTTTTAGGGCATCTGTGATTGAAGGAAGTTCGGGATTTGTTACTATAATTATCTCGTCTGCAAGTTCCATAGCAGAAGTTGTTTCAATCCCCAATCCAGCCGAACTATCAACTATGACATATTCTGCAAGTTTCCCAAATTTTTCTTTAAAGTTCTTTAATTTATCCAATTTAACCTTTTTTAGCTCTTTAATTGAAAGAGAAGAAGGCATTATCTTTAATCCAGATTCATGTTCATAAATTGCTTCATGTGGTTCAGCTTTGTTTAGTAAAACATGGTTTAAATTTATTGGGACTTCTGGGGAATTCATATGTATTCCTACGTTTGGAGTTGACAAATTAGCATCAATTACTAATGCTTCTCCTCCTAAATAGTTGATTGCAGCACCTAAGTTAACTGCTGTAGTTGTTTTACCTACCCCTCCTTTTCCAGATGTTATAACTATTATTTTTGACATTTTATGCTTTTTATTTTGGGGGGTTTATCACCCTAAGATAGAAGAAATTGTTTTACATCACTTATAAACTTTTCCAAGAGCTCTGCGTAGATTTTTAATTGTTCAAGGTTAACATTTATTTCTTCGCCCCTGTAGAAAATTCTGAAAGTTACATTTTTTCTAAACTCCCCAATTCTTTCTGTCCTAAGACCTTCTAATTTTTTGAGCATTTCATAAAATTCTATTACTTTGAGCATATTTTCGTTCTTTTTGAAGATTTTTCTTATTTGTTCAATCTTTCCAACAGGATTTTCAGAGATGGAAGCAATTTTCTTTTTTTCTTTGGCATGTATTAGAAGGCTTTCGAAACTAGTTTCTATCATCCTTCTCCATCTAAGTAGAAGGTTTCTTATCACATCGCAAGTTTTGGTATACTTTAAACTTACGTAGAGAAGGTGGTCTGCACTTATTTTTTCTTGTATGATCTCTTCCATAGCGGTGGCTTACTGTAATGTTTCAGAAGTAGATTTTAACAAGTATAAAGAGTTTATATACTTTTTGCTGTTCTATAGGGGTGAAAGTTAATTTTATAATTTAGTTATTATGCTCAATTTTCCCTCTAACTTTCCTTAAAATTGACTTGCCTAGTTGTAGAAATTCCTTCGTTTCTTCTAAGTTTACTGTTAAATGTGTGCTTGTATCTGAGAGGATTACCACTTTTTCCCCTCGGACAAATTCCATTGTAGACTTTTCATGGCCTTCAACCAGTTTGAAGAGTGCTTCAATTTGTTTTATCTCTCCTGGGGATATTCCATACCTTTTGGCGCACTTTTTCTTAAAAGTTTCAAAGTTATCTTTGGGATTTTTGTATAATTTTATTCTTTTGAAGAGATATTCATTTTGTAAAACAACATTTAGTGATTTCAAGATAGCATTTTTTATTTCTGGCAGAATTTTTACAAGAAGTTTGTGGTCTTTTAACAGCGTATAAGATACATAAATTAGGTGATCTGATGTTTTTAGTAGTCTTTCAGCTTCGTCTAGATTTTCAAAATATCTCATTTTATTTCGTTAAAATTATGTAGTTTTATAAGAGCTTTGTAATATTTATGAATTTTGGTTTTGGGGTGGTTAGATAGTATTTCCGTAGTGTGTCGTGAGTATTGTTTTTCGTGGGAAATATTTTGAAATTTGGGGAAAATATCTTCTTCCTAATTTTTCGTTAATAGTTTCTGAGGGTTTTTCTTCCACTTTAACTTTATCTTTTAATGTTTTTCCCATAAAAATAGATGTTTTAAGAATATTTAAAGATTTATTCACTTAATTCTAGAATTGATTCTGCCAAATCCCCTGTTTTTTCAAGGGAGGTCTTTGCTTGTTCTTCAGTAACACCTGTTTTCTCAACAATTGTTTGAATATCTTCTTTAGAGATTGCAACTTCTGCTTGTTCTTCAGATATTTCTCCTGCTACTTGGAATGTCTCTTGTCCTTGCATTTTTATTCTTTGTACTGAAGGATTTGTAATTATTGTTTTAGAACCATCTTTTTTCTCAATTATAACTTTTTCAGCAGGAACTTCATCTTGGGAAATACCCATCTTTTTCATCATTCCTTGCATTTGTTTGGGGTTAACTCCTGGAAACATTTTAAAGTGGGATTATCAAAGGAAAAATTATTCTAAGGCCTATAATTAAGATTATAAACGCTACCACATGTACTGGTTTTAGGTTGATGTAGCTTTCAAACTCATCACTATAACGCATTAATCCTCCGAATCCTCCTGGAAGATTTATTTTATTGTCTTTTGCCATGATTT
>CAZZGW010000017.1:0-10668 GCA_964653605.1 Candidatus Woesearchaeota archaeon | reverse complement strand
GTTTAAGGAACAATCTCAGGACCAAAATATTTTTCAAATTCAAAATCTTTCTTACTAATAATGCCCTGCTCAATTAATTCTAAGATTTCTTGTTTTCTTTCCTTAATCTTATCAATTAAATAAATAATTGTTTTGCAAGTTAAATCAAATCCTTCTTTAGGCCATAACTGTGCTTTATTAGAATATAAACATCTTCCTCCACAAAGATCAAAGTAATCACAATGAGAGCAAGGTTCTCCTATATTAATTTCATTTGTAACTCCATCATCCAAACTTCCACAATAAAAATCCTTAATTCCATTCATAATTGGACAAGCAGATAATTTTCCATTTGTTCCAATTGTAAAATTAGCAAAACCAGCCCCACATTGAAGTCTTGTTTCTTTATCCCAACCAACAACCCTATTAAATATTCCTAAGAAAGGATACAACTTAAGAACAATCTTCTTTTCTTTCATATACTTAATCCAAAACTCAATCATATCCCAAATATCTTTGTTATATTTTTTAACAAACTCTTTAAAATTTTTCTCATCAAAATCAAATTTATAAAATCCAGCATCAATTTGCCAATGAACAGAATCAAAAACCCCTTTCTCAATTAAATGAATAATATGCTCTAGTTGTTCATAGAAATCCCTAAACTCAGGACTAACAACCATCCTTGCAACAATTTCTCCTTTGTAACCTTTTTCACGCAATTCAGAAACATTTTTTATAACAAGATCATAATCCCCTTCTCCACGATTGTAATCTGTCCTATTTCTCAACCCATCAATTGAAACAAGCATCTTGCCCAATTTATTAACATAATTAAAATCAACATCTCCCAATAACTTCCCATTGGTTTGAATATAAAACTTAATATTCTTGCCACTCTTCTCAACACAATCTATAATTTCTTTCATTTGATCAAATTTAATCAGAGACTCACCCCCATAAAAAATCAAAACATCTCCATCCCTAAGAAAATTAACAACGCTTTCAGATTGAACTTCACTTTCTGCTGGAACTTCCAAATCATAATGCCATCTTTTATCAAGCCCATTATCAAACTCCTTCATTGATTTCTCATAACAATATTTACATCTAGAATTACAAGTTTCTGTTAATATAATATGATAATACATAAAAAAACCTAGGATTAATTGTTTTTAAAGTTGACTAAAGTCCCCCAGGATAATCCATTTCTTTTCCGGTAAAATTCATTTTTCCTTTTTTATCTGGTCTAGCAGCAATAACATCATCAATTCTCAAAATCATACAAGCAACCTCCGATGCAGAACTAATTGCCTGTCTCTTAATTTGATAGGGTTCAATAATTCGTGCTTCAAGAACATTCCCAACTTTATTTTCAAATAAATTTAATCCTGCATTCCTATCTCCAGAATCATGTCTTGATTTTAATTCAGTAAGAATATCAATTGGATCAAGCCCTGCATTTTCAGCAAGAGTTAATGGAATAAATTCTAAAGCACTTGCAAATTCAAGAACAGCCAATTGCTCCCTTCCAGAAAGAGATTGCCCATATTTTCTCAATCTTCTAGATAATTCAATCTCAATTGCCCCTCCACCGGGAACAACCAAACCAGCCTTAATTGCACATCCAACATCCAATAGCCCATCTACAATGGCACGCTCAATTTCATCAACAACATGTTCGGTCCCTCCTCTAATTAGAATTGTTATTGCCTTAGGATTTTTACATCCTCTAATATAAGTCATCTTATCTTCACCACTTCTTAATTGCTCAACAATCTCTGCTTTACCCAAATCATCTCCACCTAAATCTGATAAATTACTAACAATCTTTGCCCCCGTTGCCTTTGATATCTTTTGCATATCCGATTTAGGAACTCTTCTACAAGCATATACTTTTTGTTTACTCAATAAAAAACTAGCATAATCATCAATACCCTTTTGACAAAATACAACATTTGCCCCACTAGAAATTACCTTCTCAACAATCTTCTTAATCTCTTTTTCTTCTTGGGCTAAGAAGTTTTGTAATTGTTCTGGAGAAGAAATTGATATTTCTGTTTTAATTTCTGGATTTCTTAATTCCAACGGGATATCCAACAAAGCAATTTTAGCATCCTTAACAAATCCTGGCATATCATGGCTTAACTTTTCCTTATCTAAAACAATACCTGAAATTAATTCGCTATCTCCAATCCCATCTCCTTTTGTCTTCTCAACCTTAATATCATCCAAATCAATTTCTCCTTCAACCTGTACCTTATTAACAGCTTCAACAATAATCTCTGCAAGTTTTTCCTTAGAATCCTCTGCCCCTTTCCCTGTCATTGCAGTCATTGCAATCTGCTTTAAAACTTCTATATCGGTTGGATCAATTTTCAAAGAAACCTCATTTAATATTTCATGGGCCTTATCGGCAGCCATCCTATATCCTTTTGCAATAACAGTTGGATGTATTTTTCTATCTAATAATTTTTCTGCATTTTCAAGTAATTTACCTGCAAGCATTACAGCAGAAGTTGTTCCATCACCTACTTCTGTTTCTTGAGTCCTAGCAATTTCAACCATCATTTTAGCAGCGGGGTGCTCAATTTGCATTTCTTTAAGAATTGTTGCCCCATCATTACTAACAATTATATCATTTGCAGGACTAACAAGCATCTTATCCATTCCCTTAGGACCCAAAGTGGTTTTAACGACCTCAGAAACCATTTTTGCTGCAGCAATATTATTACGTTGAGCATCTTTTCCCATAATTCTCTGGATATCTTCTGGCATTAATACAACTGGTTTATCACTCATTTGTATTCAACCTTCAAATTTTCTATTTTCGCATAATGCTGCATTTGTTGCCAATCAACCATCAAAAAAGAATTACCCATATTCCACACATTAAATTCCCTATCTCCTGTTTTCATTATATGACCTCCAGAAACAATTTTGCCCAAGTGAGATTCCATAAACACGTCAGAATCAAAAGGAGCATCCCCACAAATATCAATTCCTAATCCCTCTTTATCAATTGTTTGAACAAAATAATAGGTTTCCCCTTTTTTCATATTATCCAAATATACTTCTTCCATATTTCTAAACCTCCTATTCTTTATTTAAAGATTATTATAGTAAAATGTTATTAAATGGAGTCTTCTTAAAATACCCTATTTTAGGATATATCCTATAGTAGTTAATAAAATTTATAAGTACCATATTCTATAATAAAAACATGAAACATATTCTAGTTTCAGACCTAATGACTCAAGAACCCATCACTATTTCTCCAGAAACAAATCTGTTAGAATGTGTAAAAAGAATGGTTAAAAAGCGTATTGGAAGTCTTCTAATTGTTGATAAAAAGAAACTTGTTGGATTAATCTCAGAGCATGATATTCTCTGGGCACTAACAAAAAAATTACCTCAAGATCTTTCAAAAATAAAAGCTATAGAAATATCTCCTAAAAAGCTAGCTACAATAAAACCTTCTACCCCTCTTGAAGAAGCTTGGAGAAAAATGAAAAAATTAAAGTTTGAGAGGTTGCCAGTGATAAAAGATAAAGAACTGGTGGGATTAATAACTACAAAAGATATCCTGAACTTCCATCCTGAACTATACAGGGAATTAGATGAATTTGCAAAAATACGTGAAGAATCTAGAAAGCTAAAGGCCATAAAGAAAGCAAAAGACCTCCCAAAAGTAACTGAGGGCCTATGCGAAGGATGTGGAAACCAAGAAATGCTATACAGAGTCCATGGAAGCCTTTTATGCGCCTCTTGCAAAGACCAACAAGAATAAACCCATTTCTAAAGCCAAAACCCCCTATCGAAGAATATTTAAATAAACATTAACTTTATACATAAAAGAAGGTCTAAAAATCATGGCAGAAAAAGATACAATATTTTCAAGTAGCATAAAATACAATGGAATAGTTGATTTCCCCTCGTTCTACAAATTTTGTTACGATTGGCTAACAGAAGAAGTTGGGTTAGACGTTTCTGAAGAAAAATATGCAGAAAAAATAAGCGGAGACGCAAAAAATATAGACATTCTATGGGTTGGAACAAAAAAGGTTACAGATTATTTTAAATTCGAAGTAAAACTTACTTTCCAAATTCTTGGATTAACAAAATTGGAACTTGTCCAAGAAGGAAGAAAAATTAAGACAAACAAAGGAAGCGTCCAAGTAAAAATAAAGGGGATACTAGTAAGAGACTACCAAGGAAAATTTGAAGTTAATGCATCTAGAAAATTTATGAGATCTATTTATGAAAAATGGGTAATTCCTTCAAGAATAGAAGAGTATGAGGTAAAACTTATTGGGAATTGCGACGAATTCCTATCCCAAGCAAAGGCATTCTTAGATATTGAAGGGAAGAGATAAAAATAAATTTCACCACCGAAATCCTTAAATAGAAAATTCAGTTATTTCTTACATGAAAAAAGCATTTCCTATATTAATAATAATGTTGTTGGTCCTGCCTTCAATTTTAGCAATTAATTTAAAAGTAGAGAAATTAAGTACAAACGAAGTAATGATCCTAGGATTAAGTGAACCTGCAAAGTTTGATTTAAGATTAAAGAACTATGGTGCAGAAGATAATTTTGTTTTTTACACTTATTTCAGCCCAAGCATTTTTCCAAAAGGAACAACCAACATTCAAGCAGAAACTATTAAAGAAATCCAAGTAGAAATATACCCTCCCAAAGAAATAAATGAAGGATACTCACAATTCCAACTATTCATCCGGGGCCAAGATGGTTCTGAAGTTATAGAAAGTTTAGTTGTGAATGTGATTAAATTTGAGAACGTATTTGAAATAGGGTCTGGAGAAATAGATGCTGAATCAAAAACAATAGAAGTTTATATCCAAAACACAGTGAACTTCCAATTCCAAGACCTGGATGTTGAATTCTCTTCTGCCTTTTTTGACATTGACGAAAAATTCTCATTAGAACCCTATGAAAAAAAGAACTTCACAATAACTCTGGATAAAGAAAAGTTTAACAAATTAATGGCCGGATATTATACAATGTCTGCTAAGGTAAAAACAGAAGGTCTTACATCAATAGTTGAAGGAAGAATAAACTTTGCTGAGAAAAATGTCTTAACAACAACAAAGAAAAATTATGGAATTGTTATTAATACACAGGTAATAAACAAAGTTAATGAGGGAAACATCCCAGAATTAACAGATACAACAATAAAAAAGAACATAATTTCAAGATTATTCACAACTTTTAGTCCTGAACCAGATTATGTTGAAAGACAAGGAACAGCGGTATATTACACCTGGGAAAAAACATTACAACCAGGAGAGAGCATGGAAATCAAGGTAAGGACCAACTGGCTATTCCCCTTAATAATTATCATCCTGCTTGTATTAATAGTTGTATTAGTTAAAAAAACTTCAAAGACAAATATCATGTTAAAGAAAAGGGTAAATTTTGTAAGAGCAAAGGGAGGAGAGTTTGCATTAAAAGTTTCTATAGTCGTTAAAGCTAAGAAATACCTTGAAAAAGTAAGCATAGTAGACAGATTACCTCCATTGGTAAAGGTCCATGAAAGATTCGGAGCAGAGAAACCAACACGTGTTGATGAAAAAAGCAAGAAACTAGAATGGCAATATGAAAAATTAGAAGAAGGAGAAGTTAGAATACTAACATACATCATATTCTCAAAGATTGGTTTACTCGGAAAATTTGCGCTTCCAAGAACAACTGCAATATTTGAAAGAGATGGTGTTGTAAAAGAAGTTTCATCAAACAGAACTTATTTCTTAGCAGAAGCAGCAGTAAAAGAAAGAGATGCCTATGCTAGTGAGTAAATATAATTTCTAAAATTACCCAGACAATTTTGCTTTAATTTTTCCACATTCTTCCTTATCTTTGCAACGATTACAAATTCCAGAATTCTCAGACCATTCTTTAGTTCCAAAACAAACTTTTCTTAATCGTTTAAGTTGTATTTGAGTTTTATTCATACTATTTGAAAATAGTAACAATATATAAAGCTTCTGGAAAAGAAAAAGATGAACACACAAGTGATTAAACCAAACTAAAACTCCAAATTATCTTCTATATTGCAAGTAATAGTCTCTCCAGATATTCCTTTTAATAAAGGTGCAACAGAAATTTCTTCAAGATCATCAACATTAACTTCTTTTAGCTCCAAAACAAAAACTTTTTCTTGTAATTCTTCTAATTTAAGCTCTTCCTCTATAATCTCACTCTTCTGACCATTAAAAAATACAAAGGCCAAACCAACTAATTTTCCTTCTCCAGAATTTCTCTTAACTTGAACCTCAACAAAAGAATCATTTAATACGGATGCTTTTTTTATCTCCAAATCAAAGGTTAATGTCTCTAAATCAATTTTCTCACTTCCTTGTCGAATAATAGTAAAAACAATGACCATGATAAAAGAAATTCCTATAATTGAAAGCAAGATAATAACTACAGTAGATACAATGGTTGATACACCTTTTACCTCTTTAAAGAACATAAAGATAACTATTTGTTTTAACTTAAATATTTAACTAAAAAAAGAAAAAATTTAATTTATTGAGATAATTTAGCTTTAATCTTTCCACATTCTCCCTTATATTTGCAACGATTGCAAATTCCAGAATTCTCAGACCATTCTTTAGTTCCAAAACAAACTTTTTTTAATCGTATTTGTTCTATTTGAGCTTTATTCATACTATTTTAAAATAGTGACAATATATAAAACTTGTGAAAAAGAAAAAATCCCTTTCGTTCGTTCTAACAATGTTAAGACAGACGACTGAAATTTCATTGAAAATAAAATCCCCCACTAAGAAAATTCATTTAATTATATTTTTAAGGATTGTGGATTATCTAAAAGAAGCCTTGTAGGAATTAACCCTCTTTCATTAGCAAAAGATTCTACTTCTTTCTCCAATAAATACCCTTCTAAATGTAACAAATTATCTTTAACATCTTTTCTAAATGCTTTTCCATCTTTATAATTAGTCCTTCCAAAAATCTTTGAAAGAATATTTCCAGTATAAACAATCTTTTTTTCACCTTCAATCAAATAACCCACTCCTGAAGAAGTTTTGGCCATCTGAGCTCCAAGAGTACTTGCAAAAACCCTTGTTCTTACCTCTCCACCAATATCTACTTTTGGAAAAATATATGCTTTAAATTTATCCTTTGTCATAAAAATCCAAGAATTAATCACCTTATAAATATTTCTATTGTGTAACTACTTTAAAATAAAGAAAAAATCCCTCTCGTTCGTTCTAATCGTGTTGAGACGGACGATTGAGATTTCATAGAATATGAAATCCCTCCACCAAGATTCGAACTTGGGATAATCCATATCCCTCCATAGGAAAGATTATAAACTTTTCATGTTTTTTATTTTTATGGGGTGGGATAAAAAAAAGGTTTTAAGAGAGACAATTATTTTAGGTAAAAAATTAAATAAAAGACCCACAAAAAGAGATAGTTCTAATCTATATATCCTATCTAGAAAATATTTTGGTTCTTGGAGAAACCTGATGAGAGAAGCAGGATATGATTTTAAAGAAAGGCAGAATATTAGCCTTCCAAAAATTAACTCCAACAAATTTTATTATTTTCTTGGACTTTTATCTACAGATGGACATATACAATTTGTGAATAAGGGGGGAAAATATAGAATTATTATTTTTACAAGTAATATCTCTGAAAAAGAAATGATTATCTCATTAATTAAAGACCTATTTAAGTATAATGCTTCCACAAGATCCAAAATGTATGGTTTTTCGAAAAAACCTAATCATGAAATTTATATCTCATCCAAAAAACTTTGCAAAATATTTGAAAAGATAGGTATTCCTTTTGGTGCAAAATCTCTAATAATTAGGGTGCCAAAAATTGTAAAAAATTCATCTTCTGAACTATTTTGGTCCTTTACAAGAGGAGTATTTGATGGAGATGGTTCCATCATTAATTCCAAAAAAAGTAAAATTTTTAAGATATATTCCGGATCGGAAGAATTCATTAATGATTTTAAAGAACTACTCAATAAGAAAGGATTTTCCCCAAGAACTTATAAAGAAAAGGAAAATCTCTGGTCTTTAAGAATAGCTAAAAAAGAAGAAATAAAAAGAATTTACAATTATATTTATAAAAACTCGGAGTATTATTATCAAAGAAAAAAGACAAAATGGGAAGAACAATATATTTAAAAATAGATTAAATTTACTAATCTTGTTTCCCCTCATAGCTTAGCGGTTAAAGCGCCTGGCTGTAGTTTATAACTAAGGTGGATAGTCCGTTTAGGATATTAGATGAAGCCCCAAAAGTCAGAATCTTTTTGGCATTGTGAGCAGTGCCCGGGAGATCCCAAGTTCGAATCTTGGTGAGGGGATTCCTTTCTTTTAACAATTCAAGGAAATATTTAAACGATTGAAAATCCATTGTAACCCTATAAGAGGATAAAAGATATTTAAAACATTTTGTCAACAAAAAACTACCTTCCAAAAGTACCCCATTACAAAACAGAAGAATTTAAAAACAATAAGTGTTGTTATAAATTTCATATTTAAAACGAGGTAAAAAATAAATGGACGAAGGATTCAAAGAATTCGAGGACGAAACCTTGGATGAAGATATCGACGGCCTAGCGCTTGACGACTAATCATTCAAAAAAATCTTTTTCTATTTTTTATTTTTTTAGACTTAAGGAGATTTCATTATTTGAAATGCTCAGCTCTTCAAAATCAGAATCAATGACAAATTTTATCTCACTTATAGAGATTTTATTTATCCAGATATTATACAAAGAAATCTTTGTTCCATAACCAACATCTAATTTTTCAAGAACAATCTCCTTAACAACCTTATCATCAGCATAAACAAGTATGTTTGTTTCCTCAGAAGGAAGAATCCCGATATTTCTTATACTTAAATTAGCATTTAGATACTTACCTTGCATAAATCCCTCTGCATCTTCAAAAACTAAATCTGGGGCAGAAGGAATTGAATATAATTCATTAATAAACATAGGAATATCCTCTCCAAGAGTTTGTTTACACCTAGTTATTTCATACATTACATTATCCTCATTTTCAGAGTGATCAAATCCAAGAACGTGTAAAAGTTCGTGTAAAGGGACATTAGGCCTAGAACACTTTGGCTCTCTTAATAGTAAAATCTTTCCAGAAGAGATAATATTTAGATCTCCTGCAACAGTAATATTTGTTGGACCCCCTTCACCAGCAATAAACATCCCTCCTTCAATTAATGCAGTGCTATCACACTCAATAATAATCTCCTCACCATGGATAACAGGATAAAAATCAAGAACGGTAGCATTCTCTAAGAGAGCAAATGCTTCTTTCATTGAAGCCTTCTTTGAAAGAGTACAATCATCCTCTATCCTATAGGAAATACTCGAAGAAGGGAAACGCATATTTTCATAAAACTGCATTTGCGCAAGAGTTCCATCAAGATTAAAGTTAGGATTTTCTGGTTGAGAAAAACTTAACTCAGTTAAATTATATGGAATAAATAAATAAACTGTAAGAAGAACAACTATCGCCAATGTCAATACCGCAACCAAAGCTCCTTTCCACCTCATTAAATTTAATGTGAAATCAGCTTTTTAAAATTTTAGAAAGCCAAAAAACAAAAAATTACCATAACAAGCCAGTGTAAAAAAGTTTATAAATAAAAAATACATATAAATTTTAAAATGGGGAGAAAAATACTTTTAATTCTGTGTGTACTAGCTCTTATTCTAGCCCCAATTAGTGCTGTTGATACAGAAATTACAATTAAAACAATTCCTGATTATAAAATAGCTCCAATAAGTTTCATAGTTCCAGGTTCAACATATTCTGTAATTGAGAGTTTTCATTATACTGCAAACAAAGAAGGCGAAGCAAAATTCGTTTTTACAACCTCACGAGATGATTTTGATATTAAAATATGGTTAAAACTTGATGGGGAGACAATGCTAGTAAAAAGATACAATGATACATTTGATGCGGGCACCCCACTAGTACTTGAAGCCTACCCTGATTGGTATGTTCCAACTACAACAGAAGCAGAAAACGAAACAATTAATGAAACTAACGAAACTGAAGCTGCAAATGAAACTGTAGAAAATGTAACCGGAACCATTGCTACAGCAACAGAAGAACCTGAAGAAAAAACAACTCAAATTGAAGATGTTAAATCCAACAAAGAAAGAGTAACCGCATTCTCAGTTCAAGACGGAAAACTTGCAATAAGTGCTAAAGGATTCCTATACCTCTTTGGATTAGTTATTTTAGCAGTATTAATTTTTATAGGAATAAAACACTCACACAACATAGAAAAAGCATTTAAGGGAAACAAGAAAAAAGACATAAAGATTATAAAAGCAGGTGAAATAAACAAGAACAAATCAGAAAAGCTAAAAGACCAGGAAGAGAAAATAGATAAGGCAAAATCGATGATTGAAGATGCCCAAAAGGAAATTGACAAAATGAAGAACCCAAATCAATCCAAAATAGATGAAATTAAGAGAAGACTCATTGAAGACGAAAAAGAATTAATGAAATTAAGAAAAAGCGAATAATTATTTTTATTTAGATTTCTGGAAATGATAAACATGATATTATCCCCTAGGCCCTATAATGCCAAATTAGTCCCATAGTAACCTTTAAAAATAAAATATGTTATAGTTTTCTATTGCT
>CAZZGW010000016.1:0-11894 GCA_964653605.1 Candidatus Woesearchaeota archaeon | reverse complement strand
AGTAGTTGTCAAACAAGTTCCAAAAGGGCCTCCAGTTATTTTTTTATCCTCATCAAAAGTAATGGTGTGGGTTGCTTCAGGGGTTCCATAGCTTACATAACAAGTTGCTTCTGGATGTTCATCTGTATCCATATCAATTTCCAAAAACCAATCTAAGCTTGTATCTTCCATTGTCTGAGCTAAAAGCCATTCTTCAGCCCCGGTTGTATCCACTCTCTTTTCATATAAAGAAAAAGCGGCTTGAGCAGTTTCCTTTATGCTGCAAGAACTTCCGTCCCCCCAACAATTAGTAGACTTCATAGAATCATTAAGCTCTGTAAAACAATCACTTATGGATAAGAGTGTAATCGCCTGTTCACTTACACTTAAATCGCTACACCCCCTGTCATCAACTTCATCCATTAAACATTGGTATGCCGCTTCAACATGCTCCTCCTCTGTCGCAAGAATTAAAGGAGAAAAGATTATCAAAGAGACTACCAAAGTAAATACTAAAATCATTCCTCTTTTCATGGATTTCTGAAGAGAAACTTGTTTATAAATATTTTTATAAAAGATTATTTAAAAGATTTCTTACTTGGAGTTTTCTTTTTTGGGTAATTTTTTTTATTTCCTTGCATATTTTTCCTAACAGTGTAGCTTACAGGGTTTTTTGCAAACATTTCTTCCGAAGTTAGTTCTACCCCTAACGCTTTATAGTGATCTGCTGAAAAATTTGGGGGCATTATTGGTTTTCTCTTATAACTCCAAACAAACTGAGAAACTATATACCCTTTCTTCAGAGGAACCTCGTTTTTTTCATTCCATTCATAAATTCTCTTTTCCGTATCTTCTTTTTCCAATCCAATTGATCTAAAGAAATTAAGTAACACAAATAAACCACGTTTTCTTCCATCAGAGACTCCTTTGAGTATTTTATTTATTGAGGGGGGAAATTGTTCATCTTTTAGCCCTTCTAGTTTTATTGGCTTAAAATCTGCATATTTGCCTTTTAATTTACTATCAGGGGTAATTCCTGCTGAAATCTCATTTCCTTTTGTCCAATCCAATGCTTCACGTATTAATTTTTCTGCTTCATTCTCCTTTGAATCTGGCATAAAATCTTTTATTTTTATTTTCATTGGATCTGCATCTTTTAAATTAAATGTTTCTAATTCTTTTTCAGAAAGAACGACACTTGCCATTGATGTTTTTTCATGTAATGAATAGGGGGCTCTGAATAAATGTCTTGGAGAAACCATAATTAAATCCAACCCCATTAAATCGAATAAATCTCCTTCTATATATCTTGAAAAATTTTTTCGATTATCTTTTGAAGTAATATTGCATTTTGTGCATTCAAAAAAATCCTCTGGAGTTCCTATTTCAAACATTGTTCTGCAATCAGGGCATTTAATTTGTTTTTTTATTTCTTCATCTTTTCTTATCTTCTTTTCTTCTCCCCTATGGCACTTTGGACAATGAAAAGAAATTAATTTATACATTTCAGCAATCTCCCCACAATTATTACATTTAATTCCTTTTTTTATATTTGTTTTTTCTAATAACTCTTCTAATTCTTCCTCGGTCAATAATTTTTTCATTATCTGTTCTGATTTCCTCCTCACATATCCTAAAACTTTTCTTGGGAGCTCTGGAAATAAATCTTTTGTTTTTTCTCCTGCAACTTCTTTGGGTATTGCTTTCCAAGGAAGAATTATATGAAATCCTTTTGAACCTGAAAATTTTATCCCATAGTTTTTTATTCCATGATCTTTGAATGTTTGAATAATTGCCTGGGCTGCTTTTTTACTATAATCAAACCATTTACAATCAATATCAATTAAAAAATCCCAACCGATTCTAATATTGTTTGCTTCTCTTTCAGACATTCCAGATTCTAATTTTAACGGGTCCTCCCAAATTTCTTCAGAACAGTGAAAAGATGTCGCCCCTTTACTAACCAATTGGAATACGTCTCCTGGATACTCCAATGTATCCGGCCTTTTCCCAAACCCTTCAAAATATCTTGGGGAAACTTCACGATTCTTGCAAAATTCATGGATAACTTTCTGTATTTCTGGTCTTGAATAATACATATTTGTTATTCTTCTAACACGTTGTTCTTTGAATGATTTTTCCATATTAAAAAATAGCTTTAAAAGTTTATATTGTTTGTTGTAAAAATCTACTCTAATCTCTCAAAAATATCCCTTAAATTAATTTCAAGAAGTGCCACAGGCATTTTTATCTTCCAACTCCTAAGTATTCTTGGATGGATTTCTCCAATCGTTCCAAGTAGTAAGTTATCTATGTAAATTTCTGCAAATCTCCCTTCAATGAAATGGTGATTTGTCCTATTTGATTCCCTTATATCTAATTTAAATCCTAACATTCGGAATAAATATTCTAGGGACTGTCTCAACTCTGTAAAGTTTCCTGGAGCAATACCCATAGAAAGCTTCTCTAGTTCAGTTATCTCAGAAGAGGAATCTTTTTCAAAAACTCTTCCTAGCTCAAAAATCTTTTGTGGATATTCCGAATCAATATTTTCTGAGAATATTTTAAGTAAATAATGAGTTAAATCTTTTCTTAGTATTGTATAATCCGTTTTAGATTCTTCTAACTCTATGAATCCTTTTTCTTGTTTTTCTGGAATCCCCATTTTTGTAAATTGATCTTTTTTTGTTGAAAGATGGTAACTTGATGTTTCTAAGAATCCTAATCCAGAGAGAATCTCCGAAATTTTTCTTTTAATCGTCTCTTCATGACTTTCTTTTCCAATTGTTGAAATCTCTGGAATTTCTGGTTCAAAGTTTTCATAACCGTAGGCGATTGCAACATCCTCTATTAAATCTACTTCGTGAAGCATGTCTATTCTCCAAGATGAAACTTCTACTTCGTTTGTTTTTGAATTATAGTTATGTCCCATCTTTTTAAGAAGAGACTTTAATTTCTTTTCATCCAAGTCTAGGCCCAGAAGCTTGTTTGTATTCTCTAAAGAGAGTTTCATCTTTTCTGTTTCGAAGTTAGGAGAAATTTTTTCATCTTTTGGCATCCCAGATAATTCCATCTGATAAATTTTTCCACCCATATCTGCAAGAGTTGAAACAATTATATTCAAACACTTTTTAAGAATCTCAAAATCAAATCCAGAACATTCAATAAAAACATCTTTAGTCTTTTCATTAATCTTTCCTGTGAGCTGGGAATTGATAATTGGGGGCATACTTAAAATATTTTTATCAGCATCTATAAAAATAGGAAACTTATATTTTCCTGCAAGCAAGTGTGCATAATCCCTACCTGCGGGATGTCTCTGAAGAATTTGCAACCCAGACATTTCATGAGGAGATTCAAGAGGGGTAAACTTTATTTTATCTGGTTCAAGTGCCTTGAAAGTAATTGGCAATTTTATTTTATCTAAAGGGTAAATTCCTATTGCAAGTTTTTTTCTTTTTCTTCCAACAGTGCTATGTAATTTCTCTTGGAGGTCAATTATTTCTTTAATCCTATTATCATCCAGTTTTAAACCCTTAACTATTGCACAAGCAGTATAGGGCCTAACCCCTTTTAACGAACTATCCAATATAACTTTGTAATTTTTCTCCGGAGGATTTAATTTATAATTTTTTAATCCTGATTTTTTCTCTAAAAATGCTAAAAAGCTTCTTTTAAACCCTTGATAACTTAATAGATCTGGACGATTTGGAAAAATCTCTAATTCAATTTCATTTTCATCAAGAGACTCTACTGTACACCCCATCATCGCAATCCTCTCTTGCATTTTATCATCGAGTTTTCCTATTTCTTTTTCAAATAAATTTTTATTGAATTTTACGTTTGCCATTTTATTCTATATAAAACTCCTTTTGTTTATAGTTTTCCAAAACCTTTGCACTAGGAAAATAAATTTTATCAGGTAAATTATCTAAAGAAAACCATCTCCACTCTGTTATCTCGTCTGGTTCTAATACTTGTGGTTCTCCATCAAAATCTTCTGAAAACAAACCAATTGTTACAAAATGTGCAGTATCCACCCGATCATTGTTGACACAAATTACTTTTATTTGGTTTAATTTTATTCCTGTTTCTTCCATCACTTCCCTCATCCCCCCTTCTTCAAAAGATTCTTGAAATTCTAATTTTCCTCCAGGCATTGTCCAAGTTCCTTCTCCTTTTAATTCTGAGTCTGCTTTTGCAGAATCATCATTTCTTCTTCCCATTAGAACCTTTCCTTCGCTGTTAAGCATCATTACTCCAAATCCCGCTCCAACTTTTTTCTTACGTTCGATTCCTGTTTCAATAGCGGGCGTCTTTTTTACTTCTTCCATTTTATTGCTTTAACCAAAACTTTAATTTTCTTAATTGAGTTAAATCATTTTTATACATTTGTCTTAAATCTTTTATCCCATAAATTTTCATAACCATCCTATCGAATCCTGGCCCCCATGCCAAAACTGGAATTGGTTTTCCTAATAAAGGCCCTGTTACTTCTGGTCTAAAAATTCCTGCTGCAATTAACTCTACCCATTCTTTTCTTTCCTCATCCCAAACATCTCCTTCAAGACTAGGTTCTGTATAGGGGAAATAGGCTGGACGGAATCTTACTTTTTCGTAACCCATTTTTTTTGCGAATTGTTTTAAATATCCTAGTAGATGTCTAAAGTTTGCATTTTCATCGACGACAATTCCTTCTGTCTGGTTAAATTCAAATCCATGAGACCAATCAACAGTTTCATTTCTGAAACATTTCCCAATTGCAAAATATTTTGCTGGGAGATTCTTTAAATCTAAATTAGCAAGAGTGCTTGCTGAAAGGCAAGTTGTGTGGGTTCTTAATACAAGATTTTTTGATAGAGCTTCGTCCCAATTATATCTCCAACCCTTACTTCCACTTGTTCCTTTTTCATGGGCTTCTTTAACACTTTGAATTAATTTCTTATTTTCTGGCAATTCCCCTTTTTCGCTCAAGAAAAATGTATCTTGCATTTCCCTAACTGGATGGTCTTGGGCTGTGAACAAAGCATCGAAATTCCAAAAAGAATTTTGAATCATATTTCCATTCATTTCTTGGAAACCCATCTCTGTCCAAATTTTTCTTCCATAATCAATTGCCTGGTTTACAAAATGTCTTTTACCTCCAAAAATTTCTGGAACAGGAGAAGAAACATCATACCTTCTGAATTTTTTCCCCTTCCAATTCGCTTCTTTCTTAATTAGTTCTGGTGTTATTTGTTCTATCATTTCTGGAACTTTTATTTCAGATTTCATAAAAGTTTTGCCTAATTCTGTCACGTCAACAGAAATCTTTTTTTGTTCTTCAATTTGAATAATATTTTTTCTATTTTGCAAATTTTTTAAAGAAAATATTTGTTCGGGACTCAGAGAATCATAGTCTGCAGGCAAAATATCCAGAAATTGCTCTTCTAACGATTTTTTTGCAATTTCCTCTTTCCCCCCACTAAAAACAACTTTCCCATTCTTTAATTCTATAAGTGCTTTTCTTTTCAAAACCCCTAAAGAAACTTTGAACTCATCTGGAGATAATTTGCTTTGTTTTTGGGCATCTTTCATAGGGATTATTCTTTTTTCATTTAGTAAATTAAGAAGACGCCTCTCTGGGAGGCCTTTTTTCCTATACAATGCCCCATTTACCCCTATTTCCACAATTTTCTTTTTTTGGATGGTTAATTCTACTATTTTTTTATTCTGAAGGTATTCTAAAGCCCTCATTACAGAAACTTTGTCAAGATTAGATTTTTTGCAAATATCTACAATTTTTAGTTCTTCTAAAAAAGGCAAAATCTTCCGTTCAATGGGACTTAAAGATTCAGTAATTTTCTGTATATCCATTTAGAAATATATGCATGGAGCATATATAAAAATATCCCTTGGTAGATGGTTAAGAAAGCTTTTTAAAGTGAATTTGATGGTATTTAACATGGTTAGAGTGAATTTTTAAAGAGATTCACACGCATCTATTTACAGGAGTAAACAAATGAAAGGAAAAGTCTTACAGTTTAGAAGAGGAAGACACACTATCAAAGAAAGACATTTTTTGATAGAAGTTGAAGGTCCTACAGATAGAGCAAGTGCTGAAAAATTAGTTGGAAAAGAAGTAATTTGGACTAGTTCTGCTGGTAAAGAAATAAAGGGAAAAATATCTGGTGCTCACGGAAATAAAGGGGTTGTAAGGGCTATTTTTGAAAAGGGATTACCTGGACAGGCAGTTACAACAGAAGTTGAGGTTAAATAATATGAAAAAGAAAAATATCCTTCAGTGCTTTGAGGAAAATCAAAAAAAACCAAGGGGTTGTTTTTAATGGCAACGTTAAGAAAAGCAAGCGCATATTCAAAAAGAATAGTTGTTCCTTTTACAAGAGTTAGTAAAAAAAGAACAAAAGCATACGTAAAAACTGTTCCTGCTCAAAAAATTGTTAAGTTTAAGATGGGTAAAATCTTGAACAGTCAATTAAATAAAGTTCCGCATGTTTTAACTGTTATTTCTACTGAAAATGTTCAATTAAGACACAATGCCTTAGAAGCTACAAGGCAATTTATTAATAAAAAATTAGAAAAGGAATTAAACGGGGTATATTCATTCAATATTATTCCTTTTCCACACCACATTCAAAGAGAAAACAGAATGATTACTGGTGCTGGAGCAGATCGTATGCAGACTGGAATGCAATTATCTTACGGAAAATCTATGGGTAAAGCAGCTATTTTAAAGAAAAATTCAAAGATCTACGTAATTCATTTGCCAAACCAAAAAGCAGTTGTTTTTACTAGAAAAGTTATAAAGCAAATTAAGTCAAAATTACCAGGTAAAATAAAGGTTTTATACGAAGACCAAACAAAATCTAAATCTTATAAAAAGCCTGAAAAAGAAGCTTATGTATCTGAACTAGAAAAAGCTGAAATGGATTCAGAGTGATTTTTGTTACTTTTTAAGAATGGTAACAAAATCGAAACATTTATAAAGTAAACCCTCTTATGAATAATACCTAATAATCACAATATAAGGTGATGAAAGGAGGTCAAAAACACAAAAAAAATGGCAACAAACAAAACACCAGGAACAGAAAAACCAGCTCCAAGATTTGGGGCATACGCTATTGCAAATATAGCTGGAGAATATGCAAAGCAAGGAAATGAATTGCTTACTGAAATAGCTGTAGACGAATTTAGAAAGCAAAATTTAGACATTAAAGGTTTAGATGGAAAATATATTGCTGACTGGGCTGCAACTCCAGAATCAACAAATACTTTGATAAACATTTTCTCTAATGCGTATAATAGCTCAATGGCAGATGCTAGTTTTTCAGACCTATTCAAATGGTACGCTCCTTCAATGAAGGAAGCAAATTCAGGCCAAAAAACAGCGATTACAAGCGAATTTAATAAACATGGAAGTGAAAAATTCTCAAATGTTATTGATTCATACCAAGAAGCTGCACACACTCTTCAAAGAGCTAAATCTAGCGAAGAAGATAAAAAGAAAGCTCAAAAGGTAATCGAGAAATATAATCCTGTTATTACAGCTAATGAATTCCTTCAAGGAAAAACTAGAGATGCTATAAAAAGCAAGATTGAATTTGCAGGCCTTGAGAAGATGATTACTGCTAACAACAAACCAGCAAAAGCTGCTTAAATTTATTTTTATTTTTTTTAAAAATTTTTTTTATTATTCTAATAAACCTTTTTGAAAGGTTCGTTTATGGTGTTATTCTGGTTTGCAAATCTTTTTGAAAGATTTATTTATTTTAAAAATCTGGTTTGGAAACCTTTTTGAAAGGTTCGTTTATGGTGTTATTCTGGTTTGCAAATCTTTTTGAAAGATTTATTTTACTGTTTGTTTTATGACTTCTGCCATGGCGTTTATAAATTCTTGAGCACGATCTTGCCAAGTATCAACCTCAACACCTTTCAATTCAGAAAGTTCTCTATGATCTATTTTTTTATGTAATTCTATTAAATCCCTTATCCAAATAACATATTTCATTTTAAGCATTTTCTTTTCTACAAAATTAATTTTTAGTTGTCCAGGAATATGTTCTGGAGAAGGGGGAGAAACTTTTGCAGTTATTAGAGCTGCATGAGCTGAATCTACCATTGCCCAATAAACCCCTTCAATAGCACTCATTCTTGCAATTCTACTCCTTGCTAAATGGCCTGGTGCTCTTTGAAGAGCATTATATGCTGCTTCCGGTGTTGCTTTTATTTTTCCTTGGGCTAATAATTGTTTCAAAGGCGTAAAGAATCCAGCAAGATCAATCATTGCTTCACCATATCTTAAAATATTTTGTATAATTGGTTCCCCAGAAAGTAAATCATCCCACCAGGTTGTTAATTTTATTGTGTTAATATGTAATGCATGCTTGTAGGGGTTTGCTTGAATCATTTGTTCTAGCTCTTGCCTGTACCAGGCTATTAATTCTTGGTCCCACCTTATTGCTGCATCGTCAATAATTATAACAATGTCTATGTCCGAACCTTTTGATTGCTTTCTTTGAGCAGTTGAACCAAATAAAACAACTGATTTAATTATTTTGTCGAATTTTTTATATGCTTTTACTGCAAAATCCATTGCAATTTCGTGCTCTGTTTTAAGATTAAGTGTTGGAGGGGTAGCTTTTACAACTTTCTTTACAACTTTTTTAACCTTTTTCTTTTGGACAGGTTTTACGTTTTTCTTTTTAGCAGATTTTTTCTTTGGCATTTTATCACTTCTTATATTCGGCTGACCGTGTCGAGACGAATGTTTTACTCTTTTTTTACAACTTTCTTAAGTTAAATATATTTTTAAATCATTCCATTGGGCGACCAGACATTCTTCCCCCTGTTCCTCCGCTTGCATCCCCTCCGAGATGACTAGGAAGCTGAGAAAATCCAGCCCCAAATGTTTGATAATTAATCCCAGGAAGCATTTGTCCAAAACCTTCTCCGTAGCTTTGATGAAATCCGAGAGCCTGGTTCCAATAGGGCATTCCCCCCACTGTTGCTGGGCCTCCTCCATACATTGGACTTCCCAAGCCTTCCATTGATTCTACTAAAGGATTTGTCTGAAAGTGTTGCCACCAAGTTCCTGCCTCTATAACTTTCCTTGCTTCAAATCCTTTTTGTCCTAATTTTTCCATAATTTCTTTCATAGGAACATTGCCCATCCCCATAGGGAGTTCTGTGTGTTCAAAACCAAAATTATCTGACAGGTGAACGTGTTTAAGATAGGGAGCTATCTTTTCTGATTCTTTTACTATGTCTTCCGTGCTAAATCCTTGTTTTCTCAACATATTAATATGTCCAACATCCCAAGTTGCTCCTATGAATTTTGCAGCTGTTTGCTTTGCTGATCTTTTACTCATCCCTTCTTCTTCAATTAAATTATTTGCAAATTTTTCACGCGAAGCCTCAACTAAATTCTTTAAATCTTCCCCGGTAGATAAGCCAAATCCCGCAGGGGGATTTTCTATAGCGATTATAGGAGTTTTATCTCCGTATTTTTGGTAGGCTTTGAAAGCAGCATTCCCAAAAGTTTCTGCAGATTTCTCAGTTGCAAAATCCTCTATAGAAATAAAAGTATTTGGAGCTACATCTGAATTTTTTAATTGATTCAAAATTCCAAATACTGCATTGGATTGAACTTTTGGATCTAGTCTTGCCATAATCTCCTTTTCTTTATTCCCAATTCCTAGAGCCTCACCATAGCTAGATGAATAACTTTGTAATGTTTCTAATTTCTTTTTATCATCTTCTTTTTTTGCTATTGTAACCGCTTTATCAAATGCCGAATTTAATCCTATCTTTGCCTCTTCCATATACTGCAAAGCAGAACTAATTTTTTTCATTTGTTCAACTTCTTCTGGAAGCAAATCCTTTGTTAATCTTCCAAGAGCATAATTATAATATAGGTCTTGGAAATGGGGATGAATGTTCTGAAGAATTCTTTCCGCACTCTCTCTATTGAATTCTACTTTTCTTAGGGAATTATCCCACTCGGTATGGTTTGCAATTTCTAGATTATCTTCCGGAGTTATTATTTCCTCTTTTAATTTTCCTCTTCCTGGGTAAAACTTTTTATCTGTCTCAAGAGGAATCATTTGTCCTGTTTCCCTATTTACTGCAATTAATCTTTTTGCTGTCCTTTCTTCCCCCGGAGCTCCAAGTGTTTTCCACTCACTTCCAGCAATACCTTCCGCTGAATGGAATACTACTGGAACGTTTCCATCTGGATCTACCTCTTGACTCCTTATAACAACATCTGCAATTCTTCTTTCTACGTTTTCTCGGTTTACATCAGAATATCCTTGCTGATTAAACCCTGCAGAATCCATAACAGGCCCATGAACAGAAACATTTATCCCGGTTAGTTTTGTTAATTGATTTATTTCCTTTAATTGTTGTTTTGGTATTGAATCAAATATTTCTGGTGTTACCAATGCTAATTCAATGTTCTTAACTCCAGAAGATAATTTTCCTGAAGCTTCTTTGATAATATTTGCTGAACGAGGGTCAGTTGTCATTCCTAACGAACCTGCCGTTGCCCTATAACCTGTAAATTCACTTGAATATGCTTTATCAGGATCTAAGCTATTAAATCCCCCTTGGTATTCAGACATTCTGTAGTCACCCATTTTAATCATTTAAAAGAAGACAAAATTGTTTATTAATTTAACGTTTAAGACTTAGGCTCCTCCGGGAGTATATTTTACTATTTTCTTAAAATCTTTTTCTTTTCCAAGTTTTGCAATATCTTCTCCCTTTACTGGAACGTAGGTTTCAATGCTCTTTTTTTCTGTAGGATGCATTGGATTGAATCCCACTTCCCTCATTTTTTCTGGGCTTTTAGAAAGTTGATTTATATCCACCCTTTCAACTCCGGCCCAGGATTCATAGGAAGTATATTTTGGACCATCCTGCCCCGAATCAGATGATCCTGTAGTATACTTGAAAGGATTAAATTCATTTTTATCATTTCCATTTCCATTAAGTAAATTAGGGGTTGGTGCTGTTTGTAGAACCCTCTCCAATGGAACAAGCCTTCCAAGAGGGGCATTAATCATTTCCAGAGAAGGAGAGGAATCTTCAATTTCCAATTCTTGGGCGTGGGAAGTAAGACCTTCCGGTTCTCTTTCCCAATCTTCAATTATTATTTTTTTATTTTTGAGGGCTATCTTTTTTATTTCTAAATTAACTTCTTCTATTTCCTTATCTAACTTTTTTGTTTCCTTTTTCTCTTCTTCCTCAATTTCTTTTTTTGTTTTTCTTTTTTTTGCCTTTTTTTTAGAAGTATATTTTTTTGGCATTGATTATACAAGATAGAAGCATATTTAATTTTTTTGTTTATATATTGCATCCAGGAAAAATTTACTTATGTAAAAGCAGCCATACCATGGGCTTTCTTGTATATATCAAATAATGTGAAAATTGTTTCTTTAGCCTCTCCTGCTGCAATAGGTCTTAGGTGTTCCCCTTCAACCCAAGAATCTTTCTTTACGATTATTTCTTTCTTAATCCCTGGAGATGGTTTCTTTTCATCTTTTTTTTCTTTTGATTTATCTGGTTTATCGTATGCCCCTATTAATGCTAAGAAAGGATTTGATTGGTCATCTGATCCCTTGGATTTTGAGCCTTCTTTTTTTTCATCTTCTTCCATAAAAAAATCAATTTCTTTTTGGATGTTTTCTATATTTTCTGTAGTTGACCCTTCAACCAATTTTAACGCATCATTTAAATCTGATTTATCCAATTCTTCGTCTAACTTCTTTATCTCGTCAGAGTTTAAGGCATATCCTTTAAACGTTACTTCTACTCTTCCCCCGAACGCAAATCCTTGTTGGACTTTGTTTGGAATTCCTCTGAAAGTGAAATCTATAAGGACGCACATGAAATAATCTCTTTTCAAAGATCTT
>CAZZGW010000015.1:0-11930 GCA_964653605.1 Candidatus Woesearchaeota archaeon | reverse complement strand
CGAAACCCCACTAAAAGGATAAATTGTCATGAAAATTCTAGAATTAGTTGAATAAAAAAGGTTTGCGTAAATTCTTTATTTCACTTTCACATAATTTTGTTAGTTTATCCTTGCTCATTTAGATTCCGACTTTTCCGTCTCCATCCAAATCCGGAAGGTACATCATCCCTTTTAATTGCCCCTTGTTTTTTTGATTAACAAAATATTGGTATCTATCCCAATTTCCTGATCCCCTGTAATGACCAGCATCTTCGTTAACATATGGAGTCCATAATCTTCCACTTTTATTATTATATTTGATCCACTCTGCTTTTTCAAAATCTTTTTCACCTAGTCTTAATTCATTAATTCTAAATCCCATAATTGAAGCTGCTAATGAAACTCCAAGAAATATGGTTCCAATTTTGGGTAATTTGTCTTTTAGGCTCATTTTGAGAATTATTCTTTCTTTTCTTCTGTAGGAGCAGTTTCAGGAGATTTATTTTGATCTGGGAAAACTTCAGTAAGTTTCTTTTTCCCTTCTTTTAGAATTTTTAAGTTTATTTGAGAAGTTTTATCTGAAAGTATTTCTCCACGAACCTTTTTTCTCATTCTTAATCCGCTTGGAGTTGGGTTTGAACGTTTCTTTTTCCCTTCGAATTTTTGTCTTTTTTTCATTCCTTTCCCATATCCTAATAGCAATTTTTTTACTGTGAATCCTTCAACACCTTTCATATGTGTAAATCCTGTTTTATCAGATGCACCAGCTATTTCAAATTCATATCCATCTAGATTTTCAGAAATATCCTTTCCAAGTAAAGTATCATGTAATTTATTACCATCTACTGCTTATGATTCAGTTTCAATCTTGAAGGTCTTTCCTTCTTTTGTGCTTATGTTTATTTTGAAAGGCATGTGAATTAATACAGGAATTGGTTTAAAAAGGTTTGGTATTCCTCCTCCGAAAGCTTTATAACATCTTAAATTATAGTTTTTTTGTAATAATGAAAAAGAAAGTAAATAAGAATTATAGTAAAAATACTAAAAAGACTAATAAATTCTCAAAAGATATTGAAGTTAAGAAAATATTAATAAAAAATGTTAGCGAAGCAAAAGGCAGGGTTTCTATAATCGCTAGAGTTAATAGGGTTGTTCAGACTGGCGGGCCTACTATTTTTATGGTTTCGGATGGAACTGGAAGTTTAGGAATAAAGGGATTTATTAAGCCAGGTGAAAGAGCTTACCCTGAAATTGAAGAAGAAAGTATAATTAAGGCAACAATTGAGATTGGAGAATTTAAAGGAGAAATAGAGGGTGAAGTTAGAAGCATGTATGAAATTTCTGGTCCTCAAAAAGAAGAATTTTTGAAATCAATTGATGAAATTGAAAGGGAAAGGGCTAAAGTAACTCATGATGGATTCTTAGTTAAGAGTAAAATTTTAGATAAAATGAAAGATGATTTTGTTAAGGCCGCTACAGAGATTAGATTGGCAATTATTCAAGATAGACCTATTATAGTAAGACACCATAATGATGCAGATGGATATAGTTCTGGTTTTGCACTGGAAAGGGCTATTTTACCTTTAGTTGAAAAACAACATAGTTCTGAAAAAGCTGCTTGGGAATTTTTCCAAAGAGCCCCTTGTGCTGCTCCCTTTTACGAAATTGATGATTCTATAAGAGATACCGCAAATTCATTAAGAAATGTTGCAAAGTTTTCAAATAAAATGCCATTAATTATAATTGCTGATAATGGTTCAAGTGAGCAAGATCTTATGGCTATTAAACAAGGAAAAATTCACGGGGCTGATTTTATTGTTATTGATCATCATGGATTTGAAAAAGATGTTATCTCTGCTGAAGTTAAAGTTCATATTAATCCTTTTTTAGTTGGAGAAGATGGAAGTCATTATTCTGCTGGAATGTTGTGTTCTGAAATTGCAAGGTTTATTAATCCAGATGTTGAGAATCTTTTACAAATTCCTGCTATGGCTGGATTTGCAGATATGATTCAATTAGGAAATCCAGAAGTAATGGAACAATATCTCAGGATTGCTGAAACAGAAGGATATACAAAGAAACTTTTAGATGAAATTGCATTGGTTATTGATTATGTTTCTACAAGAGTTAGATTTATGGAAGTTAGAGAATATATTGAAGTATTATTTGGACAACCAAGAAATAAACAAAAAGAACTTGTTGCTTTAATGGCTCCTTATATAAGAGATTTATATGCTAAGGGATTAGCAATGGGTAAATCAAACGCAGTTATTGAGAAAATTGGAAAAGCAACTCTCCAAATGATTAATATTGATGAAACCTTCCCTGGATTTGGTTTTGTTCCTAGACCCGGTCTTGCAATTGGATTAGTACATGATGATTTAAAACAAACAAAAGAGGGAATTGGTTTAGTTACTGCTGGTGTTATGAGAACAGCAATAACATTTAGGGCTACGGATGAAGCAAATTTTTCTGTCCATGAATTGATTAAGTTTATTGAAGATAAATTACCTGAAGCATTTGTTGGTGGTGGTGGACATAAAAATGCAGGAAGTATTAATTTTTTACCCTATAAACAAAAGGAAGTTCTTGAATTATTGAAAGAGTTTATGAGCAAGAGATAACTTTATTAATTGAATATAATTATTCTAAACATGGCAAATAAACCTTTAGAAAAGGTTTCCAAACCAGAATAAATCATAAATGAACCTTTAGAAAAGGTTTCCAAAATAGGAAAATGACAAAAAAAGATGATGAAAATGTAATTAATTTGACTGGTGTTGCAAAACATTATCAAATGGGTGAGGAAACCATAAAGGCTGTTGATGGTGTAGACGTTACTGTAAAAAGAGGAGATTTTGTAGCTGTAATGGGTCCTAGTGGAAGTGGTAAAAGTACTGCTATGAATTTAATTGGTAGTTTAGATGTTCCAACAAAAGGAAGTATTTTTTTAGATGGGACGGATATTTCTCATTTAGGTGAATCAGATTTAGCCCAATTAAGAGGGAAAAATGTTGGATTTATTTTCCAACAATTTAATTTAATTCCCACATTAACTGTTAAAGAAAACATTATGCTTCCTATGAACCTTCAGAATTTGGATGAATATGAAAGAGAGGATAGGGTTGCAGAGTTATTGAAGAAAGTAGAATTGTCGGATAGGGCAGGGCATTATCCAAATCAAATTTCTGGTGGACAACAGCAAAGGGTTGCAATTGCACGTGCGCTTGCAAATGATCCTGAAGTTATTTTAGCAGATGAACCTACTGGAAATTTAGATAGTAAAACAGGGGTTATGGTTATGGATTTTCTTAAGGAGTTGAATAAAGAGGGTAAAACAATTGTAATGGTTACTCATGATCCAGATCTTGCAAAGACCTATGCAAATACTGTTTATTGGCTTAAAGATGGTAAAGTGGATAAGGTTACTAAAAAGAGAGGTAAGTAAGGATGAACTATTTTGTTTTTGCGTTAAGAAATTTAAAGAGAAAAGGAATTCGTAGTTGGTTAACTCTTTTAGGTATCTTTGTAGGTGTTATGGCTGTTGTTGCTTTGATTAGTCTTGGAAATGCATTGCAAGTCGCAGTAACTTCTCAATTTGGGATTGCTCAAACAGAAATAATAACTATTCAAGCAAGTGGAATTGCATTTGGTCCTCCTGGGCAAGGAGCTGTTACGCCCTTGGAAGTTGGGGATGTTGAGGCCATTGAAAAATTAGGAAGTGTTGAAAGAGCTGTTAGGAGAAATTTTGGTTCAGGGAAATTTGAGTATAATGATATGCTTGTTTTTGGAAATGCAGTAAATATTCCTTCTGGAAAAGATAAAGATTTTATTTATGAGCAGGTTGGAAATAAGGTTGAAGTTGGAAGATTGCTTGAGGATGATGATGTTGGAAAAGTATTTTTGGGATATAATTTTTATGTTAATAAGGTTGGTTTAGAAAAAGAAGTTATTCCAGGAAAAACAGTTACAATCGAAGGAAAGGATTTTGAGGTTGTTGGTATTTTAGCTAAACAAGGGAGTTTTATTTTTGATAATGTTGTTTATATGAATGATAGGGATATGGAGAATTTATTTGGTTATGGAGATAGTGTTAATGCAATTGTTGCTCAACCAAAGAATGCTGATGAAATGGATAAAACAAAAGAGGATATAGAAAAATTAATGAGAAAAAGAAGAGATGTTAAAGTTGGTGAAGAGGACTTCACTGTTTCAACTCCAGAAGCATCTTTAGAAAGTGTAAATAGTATTTTAGGAGGGATTACTATTTTTCTTGCGATTGTTGCAGGAATCTCAATATTTATTGGTGCAATTGGGATTGTTAACACAATGACCACTTCTGTTCTTGAAAGAAAAAAAGAAATTGGGATTATGAAAGCAATAGGAGCAAGAAATTCTCAAATATTTATGCAGTTTTTTGTTGAATCTGGAATGTTGGGCCTAGTTGGAGGGGTAGTAGGAGTTATATTTGGAGTATCCATAGGGTTTTTAGGAGTATTTTTTATTAATAATCTTTTGGGAACGGAAATTAAACCTGCTATTGATTTTTGTTTAATTTTCTTTTCTTTATTAGGAAGTTTTCTAATTGGAGGAATTGCAGGAATTGTTCCAGCAATGCATGCTGCTAAACAGAGTCCAGTGGAGGCACTGCGGGGATGAAGTGCCACAAGATTACTTCGCAAACACTGTCGCTCAAATTTGAGGCGTTGAGAGGATAAAATGATGCTTGACAAAGAAAATATAAATTATTCATTGAGGAATTTGAAGCAACGTAAAGGTAGAAGTTTCCTGACAATTTTTTCAATATTAATTGGGATTGCAACAATTTTTATTTTTATAAGTTATGGTTCAGGGCTTTTTGTTTATGTGGATTCTTTTACAACTGCTTCGTCTGCTGATAAGGTTTTAGTTATGGCAAAAGGGATAAGCGGGGCAACAGGAGGGGGCAGTTCATTTGCATTGACTAAAGATGACCTAGATGCGGTTGAAAAAGCATCTGGAGTTTACGAAGCATCTGGAGTTTATATGCAGAGCGTTGAGATTAGTAAATCAAATGAATTGAAATATGCATATCTTATGGCCTATGATCCAAAAAAACCATTGATACTTGATATAGCACAGGTTGATGTAGAAAAAGGAAGACTTTTACGTTCAGGTGATTCTGGTGTTATTTTAGGATATGGGTATCTTGAAGATGGAACTGTTTTTCCTAGAGCCTATGAATTAAATGATGTTATTGAGATTAATGGGTATAAGTTAAAAGTTATTGGATTTATGGAAAGCATTGGGACTCCTCCTGATGATGCTAGTATTTACATGACTATCGATAGATTCGAAGATTTATTTCCTGAAAAGGAATCTTATTCACAGATTATAGCAAGAGTTGATGTTGGTGATATTGATAGGGCTACGGATAATATTGAGAGGAATTTGCGTAAAGAAAGAGATTTGGAAAAAGGGAAAGAAGATTTCTTTGTTCAGAGTTTTGAAGAAATGCTTGATTCTTATTCTGGGGCGATTGATATTGTTCAATGGTTTGTAATTCTTATAGCTTTAATTTCTGTTCTTGTAAGCGGGATTAATACTGCTAATACTATGATTACGTCTGTTCTTGAGAGGTATAAAGAAATAGGGGTTTTGAAAGCAATAGGGGCAAAAAATTCTAGAATATTTACTATCTTTTTATTTGAGAGTGCTTTCTTAGGTTTTGTTGCGGGAGTTTTAGGAACTCTTCTAGGATTTGGTCTAAGTTGGTTAGGGGGGATTATGTTAACTAATTATGGTTATGGATTTTTACAACCTCACTTCCCTTGGCAATTATTTGTGGGGTGCATAGCATTCGCAGTTTTGACTGGAGCAATTTCTGGAGTAATTCCTGCGTTTAATGCTTCTAAGACAAATACTGTTGATGCGTTAAGGTATGAGTAATCATAATCTAAATTATTAAAAAGATTGGTTTATTCTATTTAATATGTCTGGAACTATGTTGCCAAATAAAAATTATAGAGATATTGAAAAAAAATACGGTATAAGAGGAAAATATGTTTTTAATCGGGTTGTTCCTTGGATTGGAAGATTGGCTTTTATAGGAGGGGTTGGATTGATGATCTATGGCGCTGTTCTTATTAAGATGGATAGGAAGATAGATAAGGATAAGGATAAGGGTATTAAATATCTTGGAATTGGGGCTGGAGCTTCATTTGTATCTGGTTATGCATTACAGAATCGTAAAAAAACTCTTGAATTGAAGAATCAGTTTGAAGAGGATAGAAAAGAAGGTGAAAGGATAAGGAATGTTATAATAAAGAAGAGGTCCTTAGAGGGAAGTCTTAAGGATTAATATTTATTGTAATGTTCTGGTTTGGAAAGGCTTTTTGAAAGGTTTATTATTGAGATTCGTGTTTCTTCTTAAGTTTCTTTTTATTCTTTGCTTTCTTAATTCTGCTCCAAACAATCCAAGCAATAACTAATACTGCAATAACATATGCCCAAACTGGTTGTTTCTTTGTTTCCCCGTTTCTATCCATAAAATAGGAAGAGTCAAACATGACTTCTTTTGTTATTTCACGTCTTACATTGATTACGTCTGTGTAAATTATTGTAATTTCAATTTTTCCATCTTCTACTGTTGCTTCAAAATCCGCAGTTGTGTATTCGTTTGAATCTAAATCTCCAATAACTTTTCTATTTGCTCCCTTTATGTCTATTCCTACTTGCTTTGGTATTTCTAATGTTAATGCTTCAACGTCAACATCTTCAATGTTTAATATTTCAAAAGTTAAGGTCTTTGTCAATTCGTCATAGTTTTTCACATATATTTCGAAATCAGCTCTAGTGTCTTCAATATTTATATTAAATTCTTCTAATATTTCAATTGTGTCTGTTGTATATGAAATTTCAAGAGGGGTATTTCCGTCAACTGCATCTTTATCAACTAGGATTTCATAGGGTGCATTAAATAATGAACTGAATTTATTACTATATGTTCCTGAACGAACTTCAATAGGATTTTCTGTTCCAGGTTTAATTGAGAATGGAAATTCTTCTTTAACTTGGAATGTAACAACTCCGCATTCTGGATTTGCCAAGCCATTTATTTGGAATAGCACTTTAACATAATCTCTCGGGTTAGCAGGATCTGGATCTTGATTTATTAAAGAAATATCTAAAGAACATCCTTCGGCAGCAACAGAACCTGCAAGTAGAACTAAACTAAAAATTGCTAATGTGAATAATACACCTTTTTTCATGGGTATTTTAGAACTTTTTCTTTTTTAAATATTATGGTTAGTTGTTTCGGTAATTGAATTTTTCCAAATCACTAATAAACACGTCTGAGGGAATAAATTCTGTTAGATCTTCTATTGCTTTTTTATTTCCTTCCTTTGCGAAATAAATTGTTTCCCATGTTTTTGGGTTTTCTTCATTTTTGTCTTGGTATTTGTTTATAATCTTAAGACTAGTTTTATTTGAGGTTATCATTTCTTCTATTTGCCCGACAATTCTAGGATTTCCTACGGATTCTGAATATATTTTTGCTTTTTTTAATAGTCCTGCTTCCAGCATTTCTTCTCCTGCATATGTTGGTGCTTTGCCACATCTTTCAATTAGAGTATCATATACTTTAGAAGCCAAATCCACTGAATCATAGCTTTTTGCTATATCTATTGCGTCTTGAAAATCATGTTCCTTTATTGCTTGGTTGATTGATTCTGTGGCAATTATTTTATTATTTCTTTTTATTTCTTTATTCATTTTAATTTAAACCTATTACTTCGGATTCTAATTTATTTACGAAAGATTTTCCAGTTAGGAATTCTTGAGGATTAGCTTCTATTTTATTTGGTTTCTTAAAAGGATATTTTTCACAGGCATTAAGGTCTCTTTTTCCATATTGATTTAGATTACTTTCCGAAAGTTCAAGTGAATCTTCTTGCATTTCCTTTTTATCTTTAAATATCCAATTTTTTAATTGATTTATTTTTTGATTTGAGGTAAAACTGTAATCTTCGTGGAGTTTAAAATATTTAATGGATTCTTTAAGAAGTCCAAGACTTTCCATATCTCTTCCAGCCTGTGCAGGAGCCATTGCTCCTTTGGTTTCTAGTTTTTCATATATTTCTGGAAGTTTTCTTTTAAGACTTAAATCTTCAGCAAGCCAAATGGCATCTCCGAATCTGTCTTCTTCCATTAGTGCATAAATTTGTTCCATTTTTGAATCAATGTTTTCTTTTTCCATACATTTTAGAACTATTTTTAATATATAAAGCTTACTATTTGTTACCTTCCTAAAGTAACAACTAAATTCCCCAATCGTCTTTCTTTTTACGCTTAATTTCAGCAATTTCTTGGAGAGTCTTTATTTCTCCTTGGGTTAGAAGATCTTTGTTTTTCTTGAATTCTCTAAATTGTCTTTCTGAAATATCTGTGAAAAGAAAGTTACGTTTTTTTAGAACCCTGTCAAAGTTTATTCCTGGAAGAGCCATTGCAAGTTCTGATCCTTCCTTTGCTTCATCAACAGATTTTTTGTCTAATTCAATATTCTTAACACGAGCTATTTTTTCTCCTTCTTCATCAATTAATGAAAGGTTTTTTCTTATTCTTCCACCAATAACTTTTACTCCAAATATTGCCGGACTTGTATTTCTAAAAATATATTGGTGTAAAATTTCTAATTTACAGATTGTGGTAAGGCCCATTAATCTTTTCTTTTCAATTTCTTTGTTTTTCTTTAATCTCCATTCAATTAAATTTTCAATTAGTTTGTAAATAACTTCATCTTCTAGTATTTTAATCTTTTTTTCTGTTGATAGTAATTCTTTTGCTTCTTCATTAAGTGAAACATTAAATCCTATTATAACTGAATCTAATTCATTAATTTCAAGGTTTGCTTTTGCACTTGCAATATCTGCTTTGCTTATTTTTCCAATTCCTGCTTTTAAAACTGGGATATTTTGTTGTTTTAATAAAACTAATAATGCTTCTAAACTTCCTAATGAATCTGCTTTTGCAATTATTCCTTGGTTAGATGTTTTTAGTGTTTCTCCTATTTCTTTTTTGAATTTTTCTTTTAACTCTTCTTTATTGTTTTTGAATATTTCAAATGGCATTCCAGGTAGAATTTCTGATTTATCTGTTAATTGTATTCTAATTCCTGTTGATGCTTGAATAGAATTTACCGGAGAAAATTTTGCACATAATGGTTGTATCTCTTCTAAAATTCTCATCTTTGAAATTACCGGCTCTGAATCCCCGTTATTTCCAAAAGATGCAATTGCAATTTCATCTGTTTTTTCTAATTTACCATCATAAAGAATTGCTTCAATATAATTATTTGAACGATCTTTTTTTATCTCAAGCATTACTCCCTTTGCGTCTTTCCCTAATTTTAATTTATCCCCTAAATATTTTTGACTTAAACCACACAACATCATTACTAACTCTTGGATTCCTTGATGTGTTCTTGCTGATGTTGGAACAAGTGCTATTTTTTTTGAAAAATCTTTAACATTGTAATATAGGTCTGCTTCGAACCCATGGGAATGTAAAGAACCTATTAAGGTCATATAACGTTCATCAAATACTTGTTTAACATTCTGAGCTTGAGATTCAATTGAATCTTGTAATCCTATGTTATCATCTGCTGCTGGAGTTCTCCAACCGGAAATATTATCTATTTTATTTAATGCAATTATGAATGGTGTTTTATTGTGTTTTAATATTTTGATTACTTCTGCTGTTTGAGGTTTTATTCCTTCATTAATATCAATAACTAATACTGCTAAATCAGATAATGAACCTCCTCTTTTACGCAAGTTAGTGAATGCAGCATGGCCTGGAGTATCAATTAGTAAAAATCCTGGAATATTTACTTTAATTCCAGAAGTATCAATTAAAGGACAAGCAGCTTTTAATTGATTCATTGGATAGGAAGTAAAGGATATTTTTTGAGTTATTCCCCCGCATTCTCCTTCTTGAACGCAGCTACCTCTAAGCGTGTCTAAAATGCTTGTTTTTCCATGGTCTACATGACCGCAAACTGTTACAATTGGTTGTCTTATTTCCATGAAAAATTGAGTTTAAATTAGGTTAAAAAGCTTTTGAAAAGGGTAAAAATTGGTATATTTTGAAGTATAGATTTATTTTTAAAGATTATTTAAAAGAAATTTCTAAGGGATTATATCCAACCCATTAATAATAAAACACCCACCAATGCAAGTAATATTCCCGCAATTAAATGAAGTTTTCTAATGTTTTTTTCTTTCCAGGCAGAAACGTCTTCAATTCTTGTTAGTCCGAAGAAAATTACAATTGTTATAATTACCATTGGTATTATGAATAATAAATTATAATACATTAGCCAGGGCAATGCACCTAAGAAGCCTAGTTCTGCTAGAAGTCCAGATGCGATTACATAGGGTCCTATTGTACAGGGTAATAAAAATAATGTTACTACAAATCCAATTATGAAAGCTCCCCAAGGTGAAGTCATTTTTTTAGTTACTTTTTTTACTTTTGGCCTCATAAATAAAGGCATTTCTGTTCCTGTTCTTCCTGCCTTATAATTTATTGAATCTCTAATGTTTAAGGCTCCAATTAATATTGCTAGTATTGCTAATCCATCATAAATGTAAACAGAGTTATTCCTTAGAAATTCTGCAAATAATCTGAAGAATTGAATTATTAATGTTCCATAGATTAAATATCCAATAAATACTGCTGCACTAAATGCAAGTCCTGCTCCTAGAACTTTTTTCTTTTTTTCTGGATTTGCAACAAGAATTGAAACAAGAACCATTGTTAAAACTGCAATGGCACAGGGGTTAACAGAATCAGCCAATGCTAGTAGTGTTATTTTTCCCAGTGTAAATGATCCTATGTCCATTAAAAGATACCTCCAATTTCTTTTGAGCTTCCCTTGATTTTGTGCTTAAGGTTAATTTTCATTTTATTTTAGCATCCTGTTAATTCTTGAAGTTTTTCAATTTCTTGAACTCCAATAATTTTTTCTCCATTGATTATCCAGGTTGGAGTATATTCTATTTCTTTTTCTGCACATTTTTCTCTATCATCCCAACAATCAATTATTGTTAGGTGTTGATAATTTTCTCCGAACATTTTTTCTTGTGCTTCACAGGCATGGCAACCTAGTTGAGTATATAGTTTTGCATTTTCTCCAATACATTTTGCAATTTCTTCTGTAGTGTCTTCATTTGAAGAATTTCTTAATGCCAACAAAATTCCTATTAACGCAATTATGATAACTATTGTTGCAATATTCATTGCTAATTTTTTTGTTTTTTTCTTGTTCATTTGAATATATATTTATAATTGTTTTTAAATTTTTTGGGGGAAATTATTTTTGTTACTCAATAATCTTCTTTATTATTTTATTAAATGTTTCTGAATAACTAGGATTTATTTCAATAATAGGTTTCATTTTTGTAGTTGATTTAATAAATTCTTTTTTATAGGGTATTTTATTAAGAATAGGTATTTTATTTCTTTTAGCGTAGTTTTCAATTTTAATACAAAAACTTTTTTCTAAATCAAATTTATTTATTACAATACCATGTTTAATTTTAAAATGCTTTGCTAAATAAAGAACTCTCTTTAAATCATGCAATGCAGAGGGGGTTGGTTCTGTTACAGCAACAATATAATCTGCCCCAACTAGAGATGCAATAACAGGACATCCTATTCCTGCTGCAGAATCAATAATTGTTATTTCTGGTTTTGATTTTTCACTTATTTCCTCTGCTTTTTCTCTAACAGCAGTTACTATTTCTCCTGAAGCTAACTCTCCTAATTTTAATTCTCCTGTTATTATATCAACATTATGGTTTCTCCCGGTATAAATTGTTCCTATTTGTTTTTTTGTCATTGAAATTGCATTTTCAGGACAAGCAACCATGCATGCTTTGCAACCAATACAAACATCTTTTACAAAA
>CAZZGW010000014.1:10000-12942 GCA_964653605.1 Candidatus Woesearchaeota archaeon | reverse complement strand
TTTCATTTAATCTCCAGTAGAAAAATACAATCCTAATTTTCCTCCAAATTCATGGAACTTATCAAAATCTGTTTCATAATAAACTCCAAAAACTTGTTGTTCATCTTCAAGTTTATAGTCTATAGAGAATCTCTTTGTCCAACCTTTTCTCAATATTTTATCTTCAAAAATTTTTGTGTAGTCTGCAGTATAATCTATGTCTTCGCACTTTAGTAAGGTATAATCCTCATCTTGTCTTTTTTCTTGACCAAATTTATATTTTTGTAATGTTGCTTTTAATCTAAGAAATCCATCCCATCCAACTGGAAATTCTATAAAACCTCCAAGACTAGGGGTTATTTGTTTCATATAATTTCTCTGCAGATCTATTGAATCTGATTTCCACCCATGCATAAAAATCTTTCCAAGATTTTCTTTAAATCCTAGGCTAATTATTGGAGCTTCTACTGTTGCTCCAATTTTAAAATTACCTCCAAAATTTATTGTAGGGTCTATGGAAACATCAATATCTCCTTTTCCAAAAAAGTACTTGTCCGTTAAATAAAAATTTTTATCTTTACTCTTATTAAAATGGCCTTGCCAATTTTCATAGGGAACTATTTTGTCAGTTGAATAACTAGCTCCTCCTCTGAATGCACAATCTCCTTGTAATTGAAATCTAGTTTGAGCTTCAGCTTTATTAGAATTTAAAGAAAGAGCCAAAGCAGGTATTGCTAATAATTTTAGAAGTTTGCTTTTCATAATATTAATAATTAAAAATTTAATATATAATTAGCCAATATTAATCCTATTGAATCACTTTTAAGGATATCTTGAATATTCTTTAAACTTCTTCTCAATAATCCTTAAAAAGAGAGTTTAATTGTTAAATTAATGCTTTCAAGCGACATGTCAAAAGGGGATATTGAAAAAGAATTGGAAGGAAAAGGGGAATACATTCAAATTGATCTATTGACCAATTTTATAGAGGGTAAACCTCCTATTTTAATGAAAAGGCATGCTTATACCCTTCTTGCTAAAATATACCAGAAGAAAAAAATGTTTAAGGATGCTGCTAGGAATTATGAAAGTTTAGGGATTATTTCTATAACATTCACAGATAAAGTGAAATATTTCTTGATTGCTGCTGAATTTTACATTAAAGATGGGGCTTTTGAACAGGCAGATTATGCTATGAAAAAGGCCATGGCAGAGGCTAATTCCTTTGAAAGAGGAGAAATCTACCATTCTCTTAAACAATACTACAAAAACCAGGCTACTGAATTTGAAAGCCAGGGAAAAAGAAATAAGGCTAGTGTAATATACGAGAAAATCCTTTCTATGAAGATTACTCATACAGAAGAAAAAGAAATTAGGAAGAAACTCCTGGATCTTTACGAAAAACTTGGAAAATTTAAAGAATACAGTTTGTTGGAGAAAAATGGAGATAAATCCAAAGATACTTAGAAACCTTTAAATACTGGATAAAGCTTTTTTAATCTAGTTAGAAGAATATCGTAAATTTATGTTTATTATCACGATACACATCATAATCACCCGGGATAACAGTCAGTTATTCTAAAACTAGTGAATATCTCACGGTATATTTCTAATGAAATTGGAATCTTAAGATTTCAAACTAAATAAATAAAGGAAAATATATGTAAAAAAATGGCAAAAGTAAGTCCTGTATCGATAAAATACATGGTACATGCTAATTTTACAGCTGAAGGTGCTTTAGAAAAACCTGACGTAATCGGAGCCCTATTTGGACAGACTGAAGGTCTATTGGGTGCTGATCTTGAAATGCGCGAATTGCAGAAAGAAGGTAAGATAGGAAGAATTGAAGTTGAATTAGAAAGAAATGGTAGAAAAACAATTGGAGTTATTAAGATTCCAACTGCTTTAGATCAATCAGAAACTACTCTTATTGCTGCTGCAATTGAGACAATTGAAAGAATTGGCCCTAGTGACGCACAAATAGAAATTGATAAGATTGAAGATGTTAGAGGAAGCAAAAGAGACTATATCCTTGAAAGAGCTAAGAAACTTATGCAAGATGTAAAAGGTTCTACTGATTCAAGAGAGATTTCAAACGAAATCAAAGATGCCTCTAAAGTTGCTAACATGGGGAAATACGGAAAAGAAGAACTTCCTTGCGGAGATCTTTCAGGTAAAGAAGTTATTGTTGTTGAAGGTAGAGCAGATGTTGTTAACTTGTTAAAAGCAGGTGCAAACAACGTTATTGCTATGAATGGTACAAAACTTCCAGATGCAATCAAAGAATTGGGTAAGGAGAAAGAACTTACTCTTTTTGTTGATGGTGACAGAGGAGGAAAGTTAATTATTCAAAATGCTACTGACAATGCTAATATAGCTTTTGTTGCAATTGCACCAGATGGAAAAGAAGTTGAAGAATTAACAGGAAAAGAAGTTCTTATGAATTTAAGAAAGAGAATTACTGTTAAAGATTTCTTTAGATATGAATCAAGAAATAGAGGAAGAGATTCATACCAATCTAGAGATAGATCTTCTTCTAGAGAACAAGTAAATGAGGTTATTGAGAAAATTACTCTTAGTGACTCAGATAAAGAAAAGCTTAAAGGAATTTCAGATAGTCTATCTGGTTCTGGAAAGGCAGTTTTACTTAACTCTAATTTAGAAGAATTCAAAACAGCTTCAGCTAGAAGTGTTGGTGGATTATTAAGGAAACTTGATAGGAAACCAGCGGTTATTGTAATGGATGGTTCTGTTACAAATTCTATCATTACAGCTGCAGAAGAAGCAAGGTGTCAAGTTATTGTTGCAAAGAATTTCGGAGCAACAAGCCCTAACATTCAATTATTAAGCCTTTAATTAGGCTTAATTTTTATTTTTTGTTTTTATTATTAAGTTACTACAAATAGGAAGATTTTTAAATAAAATCTCCTGTTTATTTCTATGGAAAAATTAGAAAAAATTAA
>CAZZGW010000014.1:0-9900 GCA_964653605.1 Candidatus Woesearchaeota archaeon | reverse complement strand
TTGGGAGATAGAATTCTATGGAAAATTTTGAATCGTTAGAAGAAGAATTTTCTTACGAAATTTTAAATAGAGAAGTTCCAAATATTAAAGAACCTCAGATAATAAGAAAATCTGGATTTGGAAAAAAGCTTGCATATGATATTAAATATTTTATTGAAAAAATGGGATACATGCAAGGGACTGGTGCTAAGAGTCTTATTTCTGAAAGGGATGTTAAGGCAATCTAAAATGGATGGGGGAAATTTGACAAACGGATTGGTGCATAAAGTTTTTTATTTTACTAAGTGGGTTGTGATTGGAGCCTTTGGTTTTACTGGATTGTATCTTGAAGCTGGCGCACTAAGCAACCATATTCAAAAAAAGAGTGTTGAAAAAAATCTTACAACTTTAGTACAATTAGCAGATCAAGATAAATCCAAGACTTTGGACAATAAAGAATTATACGAAATGCTTAATGCATGTGGGGGTAAATTTGATTTTGTTGAAGGAGGAATGTATTTTCAATTAACAAATAAACAACTTAAGAACGGAATTGGATATTTTGAGCAAAAAGAACTCAATAAAAATACTGTTTAAAACACCGTCGATAAACTTATAAATGCTAATGTATACCCAAATGTCTGAACATTTAGTTACAAAATATAAAAAATTTTCACTAGGTGTTAAAACAAGAGGTAACTACAGTGTCATTACAAAGTTACACTAATAGTAAGATTTATAAACGAAATTCCCCCTTCATATTTACAGAAAACAAATGTTTTCTGACAATTAAATAAATAAAATGTCGACAAAAATGAACACAAAAAACCTTATGGTTTCTTTATGTACAATTGCTATTGCATTACTTTTAGTGGTTACAGTTAGCGCTATTGATCTAACTAATCCATCAAACGTGGCTATTGAAATAGACGGTATGGATGTTGCTGATAACCCAGCTATAATTGCTGGTGACAGTATGTCTATAAGAGTTGAATTCACAGCTGATTTTGATGCATCAGATGTTAGAGTAAAAGCAGAGCTTGAAGGTGACAAAGTTGATGTATATGTAATGTCTACTCCATTCGATGTGGAAGCTAGCCATACATATAAGAAAACTTTAACTCTTAAAGTTCCTTTCGAACTTAAAGACCAAATTTCTGACGATGTAACTTTGAACCTTAAAATTTGGAACGGAGATTACAAAACTGAAGTTGAGGACTTAGTATTAAGAGTACAAAGACCTTCATACAACCCTGTTGTTAAGTCTGTATCTGTATCTCAATCTGTTGATGCTGGGGAAACTTTCCCAGTTGATTTAGTATTGAAAAATATGGGTTACAATGACTTAGATGACATATATGTAACTGTTAGTATTCCTGAATTAGATGTTAAGAAAACATCTTACTTCGGAGACTTAGTTCCATTAGAAGATTGCACGAAAGACTGTGAAGAAGAAGATACTGTTAGTGGAAGACTATACTTAGAAATTCCATATGATGCAGAATCTGGATTCTATAACTTGGAAGTTGAAATTACAACTGACGATGTGTCAAGTACTGTTAACAAGCAAATTGCTGTTAATAATGACTTTTCTGAAAATGTAATCGTTACTTCTTCAAGTAAAACAGCAAACGTTGGACAAGATGCTGAATATAGCTTGTTACTTGTAAACCCTACAAATGGTTTAAGAGTATACAAGATTATACCAGAATCTAGTAGCGAATTAAGTTCAAGTGTTGATGAATCTGTTATTGCTGTTCCAGCTGGATCAAGTAAGACAGTTACTGTAATGGCTAGAGCTTCTGAAGCTGGTGAATACAACTTTAATGTTAATGTATTCTCAGGTGATAAGTTAACTGATACAGTTTCTCTTTCATTAACAACTGAAGATAACGCAACTTCAAACCCAATTGTTGTTTTAACAGTTGTTTTAGCAATTATCTTTTTAGTACTTTTAATCGTATTAATTGTACTATTAGGAAAGAAACCTAAAAAACAAGAAGAATTTGGAGAAAGTTATTACTAAACTCTAGTATAATTTTTTTATTTTTATTTTTTAACTTTCTCTTTTCTTTTTTTTCCTTATGGGAAAAGAGAACTCTTCTTTTTTTTAATTTAAATTTTTTATATAATATTTGGCAATAATTCTTTTAAGTAGAAATAATCTATAATAAACCTTCAAACTAATTATCTTACTTGCCCCGTCTTGCATCATGCACAACACTGGGTGGATTTGCATACAACGAATTTGGTGCATGACTAGACTTTAAGACTTGTAATTTTACTAACCCCGTCATGCATACTCACTCCAAATAAGTTAGTTGCATTGGTGATTATTTCATCATTGTGGGTTATTACAATATACTGTCCTTTTCTCATGAATTTTTGAAGAAGCCCTGCAAGTCTTCCCGAATTACGTTTATCAAGAGCAGCATCTATCTCATCTAGTATATAAAAACAATAGGGGTTTAACTCCTGGATTGCGAAGATTAATGATAGAGCCACCATTGTTTGTTCTCCCCCGCTAAGAGAGGTTACGTCAAAATACTTCCCATGGCCTGTTTTAACTACAATTCCTACCCCCCCATCAAAAGGATCTTTCTTGTTTTCTAATTCCAAGAATACTTGCCCTTTTTCAGAGATGGAAGCAAAGTTTCTAGAAAAAATATTATTAAGATCTTCGAAGGTTTTCATAAATGCTTTTTTCTTCTTTATATCAATTTCATGGATAATCCTTAGTACCCCATTCTTTTCTTTATCTATTGTTTCTGTTCTTTCTTGTATTATATCATATTCTTTCTTTATTTCATCATACACCTCAAGTGATCTCATATTAACATTGCCAATTCCAGCTAGGATGGAGTGGGTTTTGTTCAGCCTCTGGCTTAGGACATCTCTTGATTGTTTTATTAATTCCACATTGGGGAACTCAAGTAGTTCCGTTTCAAGATTTTCAACTTCCGCATTTACCCGAGCTTTTTCAATTTTAAAGTTATTTATCTCTTGTTCGATATTGTGAATCATATTTTTCTTAATAGATAGTTGTTGCTCATTCTCACGTATTTTCATCTGACAGCCATCCCTGTCTTTTATCATTACATGGTGTTTCTTTGTCAAATCCTCTTCTTGTTTTCTTTTAATAGAAAGTGTTTTTTCCTTTTCTTCATGTTGAGCCTTTATTTTTTCAAGTTCTTCAGTTATATCGGTTAAATCTCTAACTGCCTGTTTGATTGCTATTTTATCTCTCTCCAAACCTCTTTGTTTGAAGGATATCTCTGAACTAACATTTTCAGAAGTTCTAATTGATATTTCCTGCATCTCAACGGCAAAAGTATCATACTTTTGTTCTACATTTGAATTTTCTTCAAAGCCTTTCTCAAGTCTAGCCTTAATTTTATCAAGGCCTTCTAATTCTCCCTTTGAGGTGTTTATTTTATCCTGCAGAACTTTTATTTGCTCTTTCTTCTCATTAATACCTAATATCTTAACTAAATCTCCTTCTCTTTTTGAAATTTCATTGGTTATCCTTTCTATATCGTGTTTTAATAAATCCCTGTTATTCTGAAGGGTTGTTAACTCTCTATCCGAGCTTGCAATAACGGCTTCAAGTTTATCTATCTCTAACTTTGTTTCGGCATTAATTGAATGTACATGGTCTTTCGTTACCTTGCTTTTACATAGGGGGCAAATATCAATCTTAGAAATCTTTTCTATCATCTTATTTTGTTTATCAATCTCTGATTCACTTGCATAGGAAATCTTTTCCAACTCACGCTCTTTTTTATTTAAATCTTCAAATAACTCTTTCTTCTGAGCCAAATTAACTTTCAAATCGTCTACTATCTCTCTGGTTGTTTTTCTATCAAATAAATCTCTTGAGAATGAGTCAATTTGTTTCATTAAGAATTCTGACTCATTTCTATAATTTTGTAAAATCTCTTTTTTATCTTCAAACCTATCCTTAATGGTTTTTAATTCTGATTTAATAGTATAGAACTTCTTTCTTTGTTCTTCTAATCTATCCAGCTCTTGTCTCTTTGTTTGAATTTCCTTTTCTTTCTTAGCTAGAGAGGGGGATTCTTTTTGTAGTTCTTTTAGACCCAATTCATTTTCTCTAATTGAGTTTTCTAAATAAACTTTACTCTTTGTTAGGCTTGATAGTTTGCTTTCATGGTTTTCAATTCTAACATTTAAACCGGCCATTTCTGCCCTTATGTTTGCAATTTCTTGGTTAAGTTTCTCTTGTTCTAGGCCAGTAGACTCTTGTATCTTACCATTAATATTCATTATCTTTTCTTCTAGATTCTTTACAACTGCTTCAACATTCACGATTGTTTTCTTTATCTTTTCTATTTCTTTATTTTTCTTTTCAATATCTCCATCAATCACATCTGAGTGCTTTTTACGCTTAACTAAATCAGAATTTAATATGCTTGCTTTAAGCTTCTTAGTATCTTCTTGTAATTTTTGGTAACGCAAAGCTTGTTCTCTTTCCTTTTCAAGATTATTAAGATAGATTGTTCTTTCCCGCAAAATAGACAAGACTTCCTTTAGTTTGTTTTCAGTCCTATCAAGCTCTTTCAATGATTTCTCTTTTCTCATTTCATAGATTGAGATTCCAGATACTTCTTCAATTATTTTCCTTCTTTCTTCTACATGCATCCTTACAAAGTTTTGAATTTCTCCCTGCAAGATTATATTAAATCCATTGGGATCAATTCCTGCCTGAGCTAACAACCCTATGACTTCTTGTCTGGTTTTGGTTTGATTATTAATCTTGTATATGCTCTGGCCATTTCTTCTAACAATTCTCTTAATCGAGATTTCTTTCTCGTCTATACTGAATGCTTTATCAGAATTATCAAAAAATAGTTCTACGGCGGCTTCTTTTGCAGGACTTGCAGCTTTTGTCCCCATGAAAATAAGATTCTTTGCCTTTGCAGCACGCATTGATTTAACACTTAATCTCCCCAATACAAAACATAAAGCATCAGTAATATTACTCTTACCACTTCCATTTGGTCCTAGGATTACATTAATCCCTGATGTAAAAGGAATTTCTGTCTTTCTAGGAAAACTTTTGAATCCATGCATCACCAATTTTGTTATATGGGCCATTTTTAGTATCACCTAAGATATAAAGAAGAAATGAGGGTTTTTAAAAATTATTAGTGTGTTTAGAGGGTTCTTTGGCCTAATTTATTAAAGGCTTTCTTCCAGGTTTCCCATGTTTTTCTAAAGATTCCTGCATCCTTTTGTTTTTCAGCATTTTTTTCTAAGTATCTTTGAGTTGCTGGATCAGAAGTATAACCAGAACCAATTTCATTTCCAAATTTTTCACGTAATTTATCCATTTCTATTTCACGAACTGTCTTAGCCAAAATAGAAGCGGCAGATACAGAGACATGATTTCTATCTGCTTTATGCTCGCAACTTAATTCTAAGGTGCTTAGATCTTTAACAAAAGTACGTAGGATGTCTTTCCATTTAGCTATGCTAACTGAGGGGCAATCAACAACAACTTTAATCTTTTTGTAGCCCTTATTTATTTTATTTATTATCTCTCCTGTCATCTTAGCTTCTAATTTATTTAGATTATTTCCATTATTTAGAGAATCGTCAATGTCCTTGGCGTTGGAGAGGACTATTTCAAAGGTTTCTGCCTTTTCTTTTATTATTTTAGAAAGAAAGACACGCCTTTTTTGGGTTAATTGTTTAGAATCTTTTACTCCTGCTTTTTTTAACTCTCTCTCTACTTCTTTAGTTAACAAACATCCAGCAAGAACCATTGGACCAATTACTGGGCCTCTTCCTGCCTCATCAATTCCTAAAGTTAAGTCTGTCATGAACAATCAGGAAGCAAGGGTCTTTTTTAAGTATTGTTATGTGCAAATTAAAATGGGACTGGTCCTTTAAGGGGAGGGCCAAAAACTTTCTCGAAATCTGAATGAAACTCTTCTTCATCAAAATCAAATTCTCCTACTAATCCCCTTGTATATCTTGCGAGCATACTTGATAATTCCTTATCTGATTCTATTATTTTTGAAAGGTTATTGACAAAGGAAGATTTGTATTCATTATCATAAACAAATAGCATTGGGAATGGAGGGATGGTTTGTCCATTCATTGTTACTGTTCCGGGAAATTTCCTTTTTTCTATTTTGAACCTCTCAACTGGCAATCCAATCCCCTCTATAAACTCCTCAGGCGAGGCCAATAGGGTGTGTAAACCAGAGGAATTAAGCTTTACACATTCCATGTAGGTGCTCCCATCATGATAATAACAATATTTGTTATGATTGGCATAAAACTGAAAGACCACACTAAAAGGCAAGGAAACAGAATATCTTATAGAACTTGTTAATGTTGAAACCAAATCTTCTACGCCTTTTTTCTTAAAATCTTTTTGAAGGTTTTTTAAATTATGTCTAAATAGCTCATACCTAATCTTTGGAGGCTTTTTAAAATAATCTTTGGTTTGTAATAAAACATACTTTGAAATTTGCTCTGCGCTAAAGTTTAAGCCCCCTCCATTTTTAACGCTCTTTACCTCCCTAAGAACTCCTTTTTTCTCATCCGTAATATCTGGTTCTGTCATTATTGAATCCCCATTATCTTTTGTTTCTCCAGATATTAGCTCTTTTATTTTTCCCCCATACATTGATTGGGATAAACGCTCGAAATATCTTCCTTGCCTTGATCTTAACCCATAACCTTTATCTTCTTTCTCAGGATCAAAGCAAAGTGTTTCAGAATTAAACATTCTAAATTGAACAGGATAACTTACTTTTTTATTTTTTAATCTAAAGTAAGGAGATTGTCTAAAGTCTGGTAGACCATCAAAGAGATCTTTAGATCTTATAAATTTGAACCTACCTTTACCACTAGCTTCCCCTTTTCCCATTAAACCCTCCTGTTATGATTTATTAAAAAGATACTTGTTATGGAAAATATGTATTCTGGAATGGAACAAAGTATTTAAGGAAATTCAATCCTTAAGGGAGATTATGGCTGAAATATATCTTACTAGGGGAAAAGGGGATTTTGTTCAGAGAATTGTTGATGGAGAGGTTCAAGAGGTTTGTAATAATCTCTGGAATGCTGATGCTTCTGCAGGGTGCATCTCTCAAGTTCCTCCTGCCCTTGTTGAGGAAGTAATGGCAAACAAGGGTAAATACACCGAAGCTACAAAAGCCTATTGGAAGAAGAATTTTGGAAAGATTCCTGATGAGCGTTGTTGGTACTGCTACGCTAGGGGGAAAAATAAGGCAAATGTGGCTCCTAAAACCGTTGGCAAAAAGACAAGGAAAGAATTTGAAGAAAAAAGACCGGATTATGTTAGACTCAGTAAAAATACTGAATTTGGACACAAAGTTTACAGAAAGTCCTTAATTGATTTTTTAGATCTATGTAGCGAATTTGGTGCAAGGCCAATACTTCCAACAAAAATGCTGGAGTTTGATCTTGATGTGCGGGATAGAATTATTGAGAGTGATGGGGTGATAAGTTACAGCCTAGGCTATAACTTTATGGAGCCAGGGGTTATTGGGCATGGGTTTACAAATAAAGAAAGAATAAAGCAAGCTGAGATTTACAGAAAACATGGAGCAAATGTTACTTTAACATTGGTTGGTGATATTACGGATTCCATAAGGAATAATGCTAGGAGAGGTTCAGCAGTTCTTGATTTTTTAGATTCGGATGTAATGGCTAAGAGAATAATCCCAATTAGGTTAAATGATGCTAAAATCGCATTAAAAGTTACTGGCATTGAATGGAATGATTTAAAGAACCCAGAAGATGGCATTGGACACATAGGAGGGTGGGAAAAATACCCTGTAGAAATGCACCAAAGAATAATTAGCAGGCCTTATATTCAGAGAGAATCAAATAATGGTGGTAAAGGAAACAATACGTTAATAGCAAGATTTGTTCATGAAGATTTTCAAGTTTTTGAAGAAGAAAGAAGAATCTGTGGACAAGTGGGAGAATTTGAATACTGTGATAAGTGTAATTTAACCACCCCAGAAGAATTTGTTAAATTTCCAGTAATTGAAATTTCAAAAGTAATTTATAACAAAAACACTAAACGAAAAAATAAAAAGGCTAAAGACAAAACAAGAAATGGTATGACAAAACAACCAATAAAAAAGAAACTAACAATCCAAAAGAAACTCAATTTTAATTAAAATGCCAATAAAAGAAAAACAATCAATTTGTACCCTATGCGGGGATGATGTAGTTAGATTTCAAAAATCAAGAAAAGGGTGGAGCTCTGATAAGACAAAATTTATGTTTGTATTACATAAACCAGATACAAGAGTAAATCAAAACGTTCTAGCATTTTCTGATAGATACGACGTGGCGTTGTCAGAAACTAAAACGGGAAAAGAGTTGGTGAGGATGTTGAAGTATAATGAATTAAGTATTGATGATATTTATTTGACTAATCTATTTAAATGTGTATTAAAAGGGGATAGAAATCCTAAGGTTGGGGAATACAAAAATTGCATGGGAAACTTTAGAAAAGAATTGCAAAATTTTAATCCAGAGAAAATGGTGCTTTTTGGATCAACAACCTTTAAAGTTTTATTTCCTGGGTTGGCTGAAATAAAAAAGCACGAAGAGCTTTGGGGACAAAAAAGATTTTATATGGGAATTCCAACTTTAATGCTTCCCCACCCAAGTAAATCCTCTTACTTTAGCCAAGAAAGAAGAATTAATGAATTTTATGAACCGCTTAAAGAATTTTTGGGATTGTGATTATTTCTTTCTATCCTTTCTCTTTATAGACTTCCAAACTAGAATACACACGAAAACAATAACTATTACAAGTATTGTCAGGAAACTATTAATGAGGTTAATCTCAACCCCTCCAAGGTTTAAGTAAAATACAACCAAAGGAACAATTGCTATGCTCAATCCAAAACTAAGAGCAATTCTTTCAATCCAATCTATAGAACCTTTCTTTTTTTCTTTTCCTTTATTAGTTTGGCCAAAGAAAACATAACTAAGTATTAATCCTGGCAAGAATAAAACATATGCACTTCCAAATATAATTCTTAAACTATCTACAAGCTCTATCATACTAAACATTGCTATTAGCACGGCAATAAAAGCTAATGAGAGCAGGGCCATTATAATCCCGCCTATATAACCCTTTACCTCTTTTCTCATGAATAAATTAGTTCAAAAAGATTTTTAAATATTCCCATCCAAAGTATTTTCTATGAGTAAGAAAAAGGGGCACAAAAAGAGGAGTAAAAAGGCAAAGTATAAGAAAAAATACAAAAAGAAAGTTATTAAGGAAAAAGTAAAAAACCTTACTAAAAGAAAGAGAAGATTGCTTCTCGGCGGAATAATTCTTGGATTAATTATTATTGCTGCTTTAATATTATTTATATTTGTAAAACCAGAATTCTTAGAAGGAATATTCCAAAAGAATTCAGATGCTAATATTAACGTTGGTGCAAGTGCACAGGCTAAAGCGAGTAATCCAGGAACAAGTACAAGCAATTCCGTGAAAGTATCAACTATCAACACAAATACTGGTGCTAGTGTTCCTTTGTATGAACCTGATTTCCCCGACTACAGTGCTTATTATGCTAACTTACCTAATTTGTTAAGTCAAACACCTATGGTCCAAGATCTTCCAAAGGGGGAGACGGTCTTACTTAGATTTTATAATTTTAATACTGGCCTAAGGGAATTTGAAAAATCATACTTATTGACAACAGGAAGCGTAAAGGAAGGATACCTTGACAACCCAGAGATAACTATTGTAGTTCATAGTAAATATGTTCCAGAATTAGGTATTGACAATCTATGTTCTACAATTAGTAAAGCAGACTCAAATAACGACGTGGGTATTTACACAGATTTATCCACAACAAAGCTCATCATGAAATTTAAGAGCATGAT
>CAZZGW010000013.1:11327-13629 GCA_964653605.1 Candidatus Woesearchaeota archaeon | reverse complement strand
AGGAGGAATACAACATTCTTATATCGATGTCGAAAAAAGAACTTCTGTTATAGAATAATGAAAGCCCTCTCTCTCAAACAACCATATGCAGAACTTGTTATTTCTGGAAAAAAGAGTATTGAACTTAGAAATTGGAACACTAAATTCAGAGGAAAATCCTTAATACATGCTTCTAAAGTACCTGATTCAAAAGCAATGAAAAAATTTGGTTTTAATGAATTGCCTCTGGGAGCAATAGTGGGAGAAGCAGAATTGATTGAAGTTAAAAAATATGAAACTCCCGAACAACACAAAAAAGACAAGGATAAACATTTAGCAGATTCTACTTGGGGAAAGTATGGGTTTGTATTAACAAATGTAAATAGGATTGAACCTATTGAAGCCAAGGGGATGTTGGGATTTTGGGAATATTCAAAATAACAAAATTTAAATGTAAGGAATTCTTATAAGTTTCATGCCTAACATATTAACGGCTATTGCAAATATAGCTTCCTTTAAAGAAAACAACCTTAGAGATTATGCCACAAAATATCTAATTAGGATTAATGCTGTAGGAGATAGATTAGAATATTATGTTGAAGATGCAATAGCTGGGACATTCAAGAAAAACCAGAAAGAAAAAGAAGAAGAATATAAAAACATTTTCTCATATCAAGGAAGTCAGAACCATCCCCCAGATGATATAATTAAAGGGGGAGATGCTTTTGAAATAAAAAAAATAGAAGGAATAAAGAACTCCATAGCGTTAAATAGCTCTCCGCCAAAGAGCACTTTACTTTCCACCGATACGAGAATAACTGCAGAATGCAAAAATTGTGAAGAAGAATGGAAAGAAAAAGATATATTTTACACAATTGGTTCCGTTCAAAAAAATATTATTAAATATGTTTTCTTTGTTCAAGGTAAATGTTATTCTGCAGACCATTCAATTTATGATAACCTTCATTCTCCCTTAAAAGAAGAAATATCTTCTATTTTAGAAGCAAAAAAATTACAAAGCAAAAAAACTGTGGAATTAGGAGGTATTGAAAATACAGACCCTCTTGGAATCACTTCTCTAAGAATAAGGGGAATGTGGAACATGAAAAATCCCCTAGAAGTTTTTTCCGAAATTATTAATTTTGATAAAAAGAAAGATTTTTCATTATTCGCATTGATGGAAATAGAAAAATATAATTCTTTTCCAGAAGAAGATAGAAAAAATATTGAAGAAAATAAAGAAATAACTATTGAAGAGGTTAAAATCAAAAACCCCAATAATCCTAAAGAGAATATTAATGCAAAATTAATTACCTTTTCCTTTTAGATATAACTCCATATCTTTCATTATCTTTCTTGCTATTGCTTCTGCCAAATTAACTGGAACAGCATTTCCAATCATTTTATATCCGTCTGCAACATCCTTATAATGAAAAATAAAATCGTCTGGAAAAGTTTGGATTCTTGCACACTCTCTAACAGATAATCTCCTATACAAATTTTCTTTTCCAGGAACAAAAATTCTTTTATCTTGATCTATAAATTTCATTTTAGGAGCTTTTGGATGTATTGGTGCATGCCGCCCCCCTGCTTGTATTGTGAAAGATTGTTCATTCCATCCCCTAACTCTGTTTCTTGACATATATATTGTGGAAAATCCTCCATTCATATACTCATGGTTAGGAATGTCTAAATTTTCATTAGATTTATTTTTTTCACTAGCAGGTTTTGCTTCAGGCAAATCTCCAATTGATTCTTTTAAAGTAATCCATTTTCCTTTTCCCTTTGGAAATTCAAATTCTTTTCCAATTTTATGATGATATCCTACAATTATTACTCTCTTTCTTTCTTGAGGCACTTGATAATATTTTGAATCCATCAACATGTAAGAAACAATATAGCCCATTTCTTCAAATTTTTTTACAATCTTTATAAATTCATTTTTATGTTTAGGAGATAAAATTCCTGGAACATTTTCTGCAAGAAAGAAAAGAGGTTGTTTTTCTTCAATCAAATCCAAATAATCCCAAAATAATTTTCCTCTTGGATCATTTATACCCTTCATCCTTCCTGCTAAACTCCAACTCTGGCAAGGAGGTCCTCCTAAAAATCCTACAACTTCAGGTATTTCTTTTGATTTTATATCTTCAATAGACCTTTTATCAATTTCAATTCCATGATTTTTTTCAAATGTCTCCCAACATCCCTTCCAATTATCATTAGCAAAGGCTACATTAAAACCTGCTTTTTTAAATCCTAAATCTAATCCTCCTGCTCCTGAGAAAAATGATGCTATTTCCATATTCAAATCTTCTTTTATAAT
>CAZZGW010000013.1:0-11317 GCA_964653605.1 Candidatus Woesearchaeota archaeon | reverse complement strand
CTCCCAACAAAAATACTTCCCAATATGCACAATATCCCATGATAATATTCGGTACCGGTTCTTTATATATATTTCGGTACCGGAGTTATGACTAAACAATAGTATCGGTACCAAAACCCTTAAATATTTCTTACTCATTAATTTGTTATGAAACTTCAAAAACAATCCTCCAAGGGAAAAGGTAAAAAGGATTATCCTAAGTATGTAATTGTTCTGCCTAAAGATGCTGTCAAAGAAGCTGGTTTCCAAGAAGGTGATGAACTCCAAGCAGAGGCGAAGAAGGGGGAGATTGTGTTGGGGAAGAGATAAAAAAGACAACAAATCTTAAATAATTGAATGTATTGCTTAGATTGATGAGTGAAGAGCAAATAAACCTTAATAAAGAAAAAGTATCTAAAGAAGACCAATTTATAGTAAAATATGAAGGCCCTTCTTTTGAAAATAGGATGGAATTGCACTCATTTGCAAAACAAGCTTCCTCTGTGGAAAAGATACTAAAAGAAGCTATAGCTCAATTGAGTTCTAGTAAAAAAATAAAAGATAAGATTGGAGAACAAAAATTTTATCTAAAATTAAATCCAGGATCATTTGAAACAAATTTCCTAGTATTATTTACAAATCCAATAATTCTTAACCTCATTTCAGATTTTATTTTTGAATATCTAAAATATATTGTTACTGGAAGAATAGAAGGGCCAAAATATAATAAAGAGTTGAAGAATTTTGTTAAAATTAAAAAAATAAGAAGCTCCACAAAAGACATCATTAGCCCTTGTATTCAAGACTCTGACAGGGTTACTTTCATAAATGGAGATCAAACAAATAACTACAACCTTTATGTAATAAATAAACCAGAAAGAGAAGGTATGAAAGAAAACTTATTAAAAATAGAAAAAGAAATACCAATAGAAGAATTTGAACAAAATATTTTTGGAAGAATATTAAAAGTTGATGCTATAAAATCTAAAGAAGATTTAAAAGACAGTAAATTATGGTTTGTTGCTGAAGAAGAGGGTTCCAAACCAATTGAGATAGCTTTTAGAAAAGAGATCTCTGAAGAAGAAATAAGAGAAATTTTATTTAATAGATTGTTAGTAAAAGCAATAATCCACTATAAAGGGGATGAGAAAATAAAAATAGAAATTATAGATCACTCCTTAAGCCCAACAAAAAAATTAGATACTTATACTTAAATTCTTCTTCTGTGATTCCATAATCCCCCATATCCTTCACACATCACCCCATAACCCCCACACCCACAAAAAAGAGTGCTTCATTAATTTAAATTAAAAAGATACGATTCAAAATCACCTTTATCGAAGGATTCAGGTGGTTGATATTTAACTTCCCATTCTCCTAATTCAGGGAACTTTATTCTATAGTCTTGCTTTAGCTTTTCTGCTGAATCATAGTCTTCTTGATCCCTAATACGGATTCTATTTTTCCTGTTTCCAGAAGTTATAATTGAAAATGCAAAGGGGTTCCCATTCTTTTGTATATCTAATGTACTAATTGGATAAAGAACAATCATCTCAAAATCTTTAGAATGTTCCCTAGTTATTTGTTCTAATTTTTCAATTTTTTCTGGATTATCCATGAAATCTAGGATATATTGTGTTGAAGAAGAATATTACAAGGTAGAAACCATTTGAGGACTTGGAAGATTTGACTTATTTTCTTGGATTATTATTGGATTTTTTTCAAAAATTTTATTTCTTATCTTTAATTGATAATTTAAACGAAGTTCTATAACTCCTTCTTCAATCTTTGCTTTAAATTGCCATTTAGGTATCTCTCTTAAATTTACTTTAGACATCCTTAGGAAGTTTGAAGCATCAAATAATTGAATCCCAACAACAAATTTATCTTTATCTATATCTATAACCATGTTCTGAAATTCAACTGAAAAATCATACTCTCTATCTTTTACTTTAAAAAATAAAATATCCTCTGAATAATCATAATCCATTTCTCCTTCTGCTTCTAAATTTTTCATATTTTTGGTATTTGCCATTCTTCTATAAAATAGAACGTAACTATTTTAATCTTTCTGTCCCCCATTACAACGATTATTTTAAGATTCTTATCTTGATATTTGTAAAAAGCAGCATAATTTTCATTATATTGAACCCCCACTAAAAAAGGACTTTCTTTAAGAAAAATTCTCTTTAATTCATCACAAGTAAATATTTCTCTTTGTTTTTCGCTTAATCTAAAAAAAGTATGGCTAGTGCATTCAATATTTTCTTTGTTATAATTTTTTAAAAAGTCTAAAAATTCTTTGATATCTACCTTCTTTTTTATCTTTGTTTCCTTAAACATTTGTCCTTAAACAAGAAAGACTATAAAATTCTTTCCAAAAAAAATCTCTTCATCACATCCCCCCACAGAGAAGAAAGAAGAATTAATTTAAATTAAAAAGATACGCTTCAAAATCACCTTTGTCAAGGTATTCAACTGGTTCATATTTAACTTCCCATTCTCCTAATTCAGGGAATTTTGTTCTATAGTCTTGCTTTAATTTTTCTGCTAAATCATAGTCCTCTTGATCTTTAATACGGATTCTATTTTTTCTGTTTCCAGAGGTTATAAGAGAAAATGCAAAGGGGTTCCCATTCCTTATTATATCTAAAGTATTAATTGGATAAAGAATAATAATCTCAAAATCTTTAGAATGTTCTCTAGTTATTTGTTCTAATTTTTCAATTTTTTCTATATTATCCATATAATTCAAAAGACGTTAAAATACTTATAATTTTCCTCCCTTACTCAAAACTCTTAAATACTCCTCCCCCTTAGAAAATCAATGGAAAAAAAGAGGCCTGGATTCTTTGGTGTAATAGCAGATTCTCAAACATATCTAAATATGTTTTATTTACTTGTATCTTTTCCTTTAGGAGTTGTTTACTTTTGCGTTCTAGTGACTGGATTAAGTTTAGGGTTTGGTTTAATAATAACTTGGTTTGGAATACCAATATTATTGGGAATGATGTTCTTGTGGAGATCTTTTGCAATGTTTGAAAAGAAATCTGCTGAATTAATTCTTGACATTGATATTCCATTCAAAACCAAGAAAGAAAAGAAAGAAGATAAAAAATTCTGGAATAAATTAAAAAATAAGTTCAAAGACGGATACACTTGGACAAGTTTAGGATATTTATTCATGAAATTCCCGTTAGGAATCTTTTCATTTGTAGTATTAGTAACTCTGTTAGCTGTAGCAATAGGTTTAATATTTACCCCATTATTCTATTACTTTGATCAGATAGGTTTACTTGCAGTGAATTATTGTATAAACAATTCATTCTGTTTCATTAATAGTTATTGGGGAGCAGCAGTTTATTCAGTAATAGGAATATTCCTATTATTTATTTTCATGCATGTACTTAACGGACTTGCAAAATTATCTGGATGGTTAGCAAGGGCAATGTTAGAAAAGAACTACTAGATATGTTTTTATAAGTTTGAATTCTTAAAATAAAAAGGTGCAAATAAATTGGTTAAACACATATTAAAAAATATTATTAAGATTTCGATAACCGCAATTATCCTAACAATCTTAGTCTATATTATAAGAGACCATATAGGAAATATTGGGGAAATAACAAAAATTTCTAATTCTGTAGGAATATTTGGACCTATAGTATTTATTTTATTAATGAGTATAGGAATATTATTAACTCCAATACCCTCTGCTGTTTTTATAATTACTGCTGGTTATTTGTATGGAACTTGGATAGGGGCTTTATATGGTTACATAGGGCATTTAATTGCAGCAATATGTGTTTTTGCAATATTTGAAAAGTTTAAGATTAATTACAGAAAGGGCAAATACAAGAAATATAGAAAACTAATTCAAAGAAATAAGAAAATCCTATACTTGCTTTATATGTTTCCAATAATTCCTATATCAGTTATAACCATTATTTCTGCATCTTTGAAGATTAAGTGGAAACAATTCTTAACAATGATTTTCATAAGTTTTATCCCAAATGTTTTATTCTTTTCTTTTTTCGGAGAAAGAATAAGTAATAGAAATCCTCTTGAAGTATTAATTTTCCTTTTAGGACTTTTAATTATAGTATTGATTGTGTTTAAAGTTATGAAGAGAGAAAATGTTAAGAAATAATTTCTAAGAATAACCAAATCACAACAATTCTTATATATTAAGACCCCCTCAAAAATTTATGGAATTAAATTATTTCAAAACAACATATTGGGGAGATTGTTATGTCCTCAGAGAAGATTATAGTGGAATAATAAAAATTTCGGAAGATGATTTCTGTTTAATGGGCGGAGACGATGATTCTGTTTTTGAAGGATTTTACAAACCCCTAAAAGTTTCTAAAGAAGATTGCAACAAGCTAAGAGAATTCGCTGAAAAAGGAGATAGAAAGCAAGGCACAACATTACTAAGAAAAATCCATGAAGAAAATTCTGGAGTTCTTGGTGAAGCCTTCTTAATATCAAAATTAAGAGGTTCAAAAACTGCAAACGACCCAGAATTAGAAAAAAAATGGGTGAGACATGCTTTTGACGCAAAGCCAATATTGGATTAAACCAACAATTTTATTAATACTAACATCCAAGTAATTTTATGGAGGTTATTAATATATTATTATCTGCAACTATATTTCTAATCATGATTAGCATTGGCTCATCCATTGAGCTAAGCCAATTACGTGATATTTTCAAAAGACCTAAAAAACTTGTTCTTGGTTTAATTCTTCAAATAATCTTATTCCCCTTGTTTGCATTTTTAATTGCAAATTTATCAAATTTACCAGTTGAATATAAAATAGGATTAATAATTTTAGCTGCATGTCCAGGAGGAACGTTAAGTAATTTCATATCATATTTAGTAAAAGCAGATACTCCTTTATCCGTTGGATTGACTTCAACAAATAGCCTAGTTATTCTAATAACAATTCCAATTTACATAAGTTTAGCATTTGCAACTTTCCTAGGAGAAGCAGTTTCAATGGTCCCTCCTGTCTTAAACATTTTAGGAACAGTCTCATTCCTAGTTATTGTTCCTGTTTTATTGGGTTCATACCTCAGACATTTAAGGCCTAAAGAAACTACAAAATCTCAAAAGCTATTAAAAATAATTTCAAGTATTCTTCTTGCTGTATTTTTCATAATAAAATTCCTAGGAACAGAACAAATGGGGGGAATAGGAATTACTAAAGAAATGGTTCTAAGTATTTTACCTTGGGCTCTTGCTCTTAATATTGGAGGATTATTCTTTGGTTGGGGAATCTCTCGTTCATTTAGATTATCAAATAGGGCCTCAACAACAATGGGAATAGAAGTAGGACTTCAAAATACTGTTTTAGCACTTGTTGTAACAGATGTTATATTGCTCCAGCCAGTTTTAGGACACCCAGCTCTAATTTATGCGTTATTTTCCTTCTGGACAACCCTTTTATTTGGAATAATTATGCTTAAAAATAACAATAAAATCTTCAAAAGATTTAAAAAACACAAAATATTACATTAAATACCATGGAAAGACTGAGGAATAAATCCTTCGTCAAGTCCATTACAAAAATAAAATGGAAAAAGAAATAGGAAAAATAAAGAAAAACGATACAACAGACATTGTTGTAAGAATTGATGACTTTGGTGGAAGAACTGGATTAACAATTCGTGAATTTGTAACAAGTGATAGATACACTGGTTTTACAAAGGCAGGAGTTAGAATTCTTTCAGCTGATTACCCTAGCTTTAAGGAAATGATTAATTCAATTTCTGATGGCGACATGGCACAAGCTGAACCTCAAGAACCTGCAGAACCAAAAGAACCAATGAAAGAAGCAAAACCTGAAGCTGGCAAAGAAAGTTTACCTGATTACTAAAAAACCTAGTGATTTTGTATAATAATTCTTAAAAAGTTAAAGTTAGTGGGAAATTAGTAGGAAATAATAAAAAATGAATCTAAATAAAATACTTATAACAGATAGAAAAGGAATGTATTCTCCAGCTAAAATTACAAAAAATAAACAAAATCTTAAACCAAGTAGATATAAAATAAATAAGGTGAATCCAAGAAACCTAAAAAGCGTAGGATATTCAGTATTATTAACAGCTCAAAACCCTCCAATGGGAGAAAATTATCCTCCAATGGGTAAAGATTATACAAGCAACAAAAGAAAATTTGCTAGAAAATGTTTAACAAATTTTTTAGAATCTTCAAATACTGGTATGAAAGCAGAAAAAGCAGATTATATTCTTCTTAAAAATTTTGAATCGGTAAATTTGGGAAAAAGATGGCAAGTTTCAGCAGAAGTTTATTATTTTAAGAAAATAAATTAATTTTTAGAAGATTTCTCTAGTTTACTACTTTTTTTAATTTCTTTAAACTGTTCTGGACTAGTTGCAGAAATAAGCCAAATAGTTCCACTATGATCTCCCATCTTCTCTGCATCATTAGGGCGAAACCCATAATGTTTACACAATTTTCTAGTTGCTTGAGCATCAAGATCAAAAGGCCCTTCAGTAAAAGAGGCTCTATATGTGCCCTCCATACGCACCCCCTCTAAATAAGCAAGCCATTGTCCCATTTTATCGTCCCAAGAAAGTAAAACTCTTGCATCAAGATCTCCATTACCTTTGTCGGGTACAACAGAATAAGAAAAACCCCAACCCTTTCTATTCTCTAATTTCCCCGTAGGAAAATAAATTTCCGGAATTCTCTCAAGATTCATAATAAAATAACAAATTTTATACTTTAAAATATTAATTATTTTCCAAAATATATCTCAATATTTACCACCCTCCAAAAACCTTAAAAACAACTTCTCTTTTTTACAATGTGGAGCATAAATACCCTGAAGAAAAAATAGAGCTTGCTAAAAAATATTGTAAAGAATATCACAAAGGCCAGTCCAGAAAGTGTAATGGAAAACCATTTCACACCCATCCTTTTGAAGTTGCAGAAATTCTAAGAAAATATACCTATGATGATGCCTTAACTCTTTGCATTGCCTATTTACATGACACAATTGAAGATACTCCTTTAGCAATGGAAGAAATACACCAAAATTTCGGATATGAAGTATCAAATGCCATTTTTGTTTTATCAAGAAACAAAGGAAGAATAATGAACAGAGAAAAACTTACTCGTAGGGAATATAAACAAAGATTAGCTTTTGCTAGAAAAACAATACAAAAAATAAAAATTGCAGATATGATTGATAATACAAAGGACCTAAATAGGCTAGATTTAGAAGCAAGAGAAAGAAAAATAAAAGATGCAGAAGAATTTTATATCCCCTTGGGAAAAGAAATTGCCCCCGAAATGGTCAAAGAATTAATCAAAAACATTGAAGAATATAAGAAAAAAGAACAAAATAATTAAAGATAATTATGAATGCCTATTCAAAATAGAAACATTTAAATAGTATAATGAATACATATTCATAACTAAACAATGCCTGTAAAGGCAAGGAGAAAATAAAAATGCCAAATGAAGACAAAACAGGTCCCGAAGGAAAAGGATCTAGAACAGGAAGACAACTTGGAAACTGCAAAGACACAGAACCTCAAGAAAGACCTCTTAGAAGAGGTCTAGGTAGAGGAGCTGGTCGTGGAAGAGGATTCAGAAGACTAGGATTCGGACGTGGAAGAGCAAGATCCCAAGAAGAATAAACCAGAACAATTAAAAAATGGTTAATAAAACAAGAGTAAAAAACTCCCTTGTAAGTTCTACAAAATCTATTTATAGGGCCACCCCAATTTTAATAGGAGTGACCCTTTTAATTAGTTTAATTTCAAGTTTAGTTTCTCAAGACAACTTAATTTCTATTTTTGGGAAAAGCGATTCAATCAACGTATTAATTGCTACTTTACTAGGAAGTATTTTTGCAGGAAATCCAATAAATAGTTATGTTATAGGGGGAGAATTATTCTCTATTGGTCTTGGAATTGTTGCTGTAACTTCGTTTTTGATAGCCTGGGTTACTGTAGGAATTATTCAATTACCTGCAGAAATTATGATCCTAGGAAGAAAATTTGCACTGGCTAGAAATGCCTTAAGTTTTATTTTCTCAATAATTATTGCATTATTAATATCTAAAATTATTCTTATTGGAGGCCTAATATGAAAATATTCAAAAAAATTAGTGGAACATGGATTTTTTTAATAATAGTAATTTTATTATTAATAATCGTAGCAATTCTCAACCCAAGCAAATTCCTAGAAACATTAAATTATTTTTTAAATATAATAATAAAAATAATTCCATTTCTTATTATTTTGTTTCTATTAATGTTCTTAATTAATTACTTTATCACACCTAAATTTGTAAAAAAACATTTAATTGAAAGTAAAAAACATTTGAAATGGATTTATTCAATAATCTTTGGAATAATTTCAACAGGACCAATATATATGTGGTATCCATTGCTAGCAGATTTAAAAGAAAAAGGAATTACTTCTGGTATGATTGCAACATTCCTATATGCTAGAGCAATAAAACCAGCATTAATTCCCTTAATGATTGTTTACTTTGGATGGATTTACACTCTTTTATTTATTATATTCATAATCATCTTCTCATTTATACAAGGAATCCTAATAGGTAAATGGGAATTATATAATAAATTCAAGGAGGTAAAAAATGAAAATAGCCATAGCATCTACAAGTAAAGATGAAGAATCTGAAGTTGCTTCTGTTGCAGGAAGAGCTCCATATTTTTTAATTTATGAAAACAAAAAACTTTTAGAAGTTTTAAAAAACCCTTTCGCAGTTGGGGGAGGAGGAGCAGGAGATAGTGTTGCAAAAATGTTAAGTGATAAAAAAGTCAACAAAATTATTTCGGGAAATTTTGGAGAAAAAATGCTTGATGCCCTAAAAGAAAGAAAAATAGAATATCAAGAAATCTCAAATGAAAAAGTTAAAAAAGTAATAAAACAATAAATTAGAATGCCAAGACCACATAAAAGAAGAAACATAAGGGGAAAACCTAATTCGAATTACTTTAAGCCAGCGGGAATTCCTCTTAAAGACCTTCAAGAAATCAATATAACAATGCCTGAATTTGAAGCAATAAGATTAATTGATTTTCAAGAAATACCTCAAGAACAAGCAGCAGAAGAAATGTGCATTTCTCAACCAACACTATCTAGAATTCTAAAATCTGGAAGAAAAAAGATTTCAGAAGCAATAATTAATGGAAAAGCAATAGCAATTGAAAAAAAGGAAGAAGAGTAATAATTTTTACCAAAACATTTAAAAATAGTTATGAATATATATTCAAATGAAGATAGCTATAAGTTCGACTGGAAAAACATTAGAAAGTGAAGTAGATTCAAAATTCGGAAGATGTAAATATTTTTTAATTGTAGAAATTGAGAATAAAAAAGTAAAAGATTTTAAAGTGGTTGAAAACACAGCTAAAGCGCAATCAGGAGGAGCAGGTATAAGTGCTGGAGAAATTATAGCAAATCAAAAAGTAGATTCAATAATAACTGTTAATCTTGGTCCAAGAGCATTTTCTATATTTGACCAATTTAAAATTAAAGTATATCATGGAGAAGGAAAAATAAAAGAAGTTGTTGAAGATTTTGCAAACGGAAAATTAAAAGAACTATCTAACTCAAATACCCAACAGCACCATGGAAGTTGTTAAAAAACACCAGTTAAAAAAGAGGAAAAACAATAAATTGAAAAAATACGATTTAATTATTATTGGTGGAGGGCCCGCTGGAATCATTGCAGGGGTGACAGCTAGAAAATACTATCCTAAAAAAAGCATTTTGTTGATTAACAATATAGAAAAAGGAGTTATCCCCTGTGGAATCCCCTATATGTTTTCAACTTTAAAAAGACCAGAAGACAATGCAATGGGAAATTCTTCTCTTAAAAAAAATAATATTGACCTTGAAATAAATGAAGTCCTTTACGTTAATAAAGAGAACAAAAAAATTAATTTGGCAAATTTAAAATCAATCAAATATGACAAACTTATTTTTGCAACTGGTTCAATTCCAATAATACCCCCTATAAAAGGCTCAGATAAAAAAGGAGTTTATGTTATTAAAAAAGAAATGGATTATCTTAAAAAACTTAAGTCAAAAGTCAAATTATCAAAAAATATTGTTATTATTGGGGGGGGTTTTATAGGGGTTGAGTTTGCAGATGAATTATCCAAAATTAAAAACATACAAATCTCAATAATTGAATTATTGCCTTCTTTACTAGGAAATTCCTTTGATAAAGAATTCTCAGAATTAGCCACCCAAGAACTTCTAAAAAAGCAAGTTAAAGTATATACAAAATCAAAAGTAAAAGAAATAAAAGGAAACGGTGGAGTTAAATCGGTCGTCCTTTCTAATGGGAAAAAAATTCCCGCGGATTTGGTAATTTTAGGGATAGGATCAAAACCAAATATTGAATTAGCAAAAATATCTGGTTTTAATACAAGTAAATTTGGAATATCAACAAATAAATATCTAAAAACTTCTGATAAAAATGTTTTTGCAATTGGAGATTGTTCTGAGAAACATGATTTTTTTACAAAACAAAAAACAAGTGTAATGTTGGCTTCTACTGCAACAACAGAAGCAAGAATTGCGGGTTATAATTTATTCAAAAAAAACCTTAGAGTAGACAATGGAACAATCGCTTCATATTCTACAAAAATAGGAAATTTGACCATGGCATCTACAGGATTTACTGAAAAAACAGCTAAACAAAATGGGTTTGATGTTGTTACTGGTATTGCAGAGAGCCTAGATAAACACCCTGGAAAACTTCCCAATGCAAACATGATAAAAGTTAAACTTATTTTTTCAAGAAAACTAAAGATTCTTTTAGGGGGGCAAATTATTGGGCCTGAATCAGTAGGTGAAATGATAAATGTGCTAAGCACAGGAATTCAAAAAAAATTCTCAATAACTGAACTTGAAGATTTACAATTTGCAACCCACCCCAAATTAACACCTTCCCCTACAACCTACCCAATAATAATTGCAGCTCAAAATGCCATGCAAAAAATAATAAAATGATAATAACAGTCACAGGAGGAAAAGGGGGAACAGGAAAATCAACATTAGCTACTTCTCTAGCAGTTGAATTTGGAAAATCCAAAAAAACAATGCTAATTGACGCAGATGTTGAGTGCCCCAACGACTATTTACTCCTATCTGCAAAAAGAAAAAAATACTCCAATGTTTACCAACCAATTCCAAAATGGGATTTTAAAAAGTGTACTAAATGTGGTAAATGTGCAAATGTTTGTAAACAAAATGCAATTGTTTTTGTAAAAGACAGATATCCTGCTTTTGTAAAAGATGTTTGTATTGGATGTA
>CAZZGW010000012.1:5749-14223 GCA_964653605.1 Candidatus Woesearchaeota archaeon | reverse complement strand
CTATTGATAAAGATGATTCAGTTACATTTGAAGCAGAAAAAGGCGACAAAGGCATGAAAGCAGTTAAAGTTAAAAAAGAAAAATAAATCTAGAATTAATTCTATGCTAACTTAACCATAGGTTGAAGAGAATATAGTTTGAATAATAGCAAAAGCCAACCTTTTTTTAACAAAAAGTTTAAAGTTCGGCGTGAGAGCAAACTACCAAATTGGGCGTCGAAAAGTTAATTTTATAAGTAATTTATTCTTAAAGAAATTATGAAAATATTTGGTGAGAAAATATGGAAAAGACACACTAATCCCTTAAGTGGCTGGACTCGAGTAATTGCCTTCTTCTTAATTCCAATATCCGTTTGGTTCCAAAATTGGTATTTTTTAATAGGGCTTTTAATATTTTTTGCCATAAACCCAATACTTTTTCCTGAACCAAAGAATAAAAATAATTGGATGAGTAAATCTATTTTAGGTGAAGAATTATGGACAAAAAAAGGAGTTCTTCAAAAAGACTTCCCCACCATCCTAAATCTCTTTAATGGACTTTTCTTTTTTGTTTTAATTTATGGAGCATACAATAACCTTTTAGAAATAACAGTTTTTTCTACAATACTATCAAGTGTTTTCAAACTTTGGTATTTAGATAGGATGGTATTTTATTATGAAAAAACTTCTAAAAAATAGTTCGATTCCCTATATGCTTCCGGCGTGGGTGTTCTTACATTGTGTCTGGTTTATGTGGGCGGTAAAATTATAAAGAATTCTTGATTAATGTTTTAATGAAAAAAGTGATTTTATACATAGCTCAAAGTTTAGATGGATTTATTGCAAAGAAAGACCTATCTGTTAAATGGTTGGATAAGTATTTCAACAAACAAATGGCTGCAAATCATAAACAATTCTTCAAAGATATCGATTCGGTGGTTCTTGGGAATACAACCCATAAACAATTCCCTCAGAAATATGAAGGAAAGCCAACTTTTGTCTTTTCAAGAAAGGAAAAAGGGAAAGATGAAAATGTGACCTATGTTAGAGGAAAAGTAAAGGCATTTATGAAAAAACATAATCTCAAGGGAAATCTTTGGGTGCTGGGAGGTTCAGATATTGTAAATCAATTCTTGAAGGAGAATTTAATTGATGAAATGAGAATTTTTATTATGCCTGAAATTTTAGGTGACGGGATTAGATTATTCCAGGAAGGAAATAAAGGGAAGAAGTTTAAATTAGTTAATAAGAAAACTTATGAGGATGTTGTAGAGTTGCATTATAAAAAATAACCTAACTCCCACACATAACGGGACTAAATATGGTCAACCATCAGCGTGGGCGTTTAACCATTAAACTTATTAGTATTTATTTCCTAAAATATTTATGAAAGAAAAGGTGAAGAGTTTTTTCAAAAAGAATTGGTTAATCCTATCAATAATTTTAATTGTATTAGTTTGGTTTGGTTATTCTTATTTTAGCGGAGGGGTGGTTAATAGTACTGCAAATAGCGATGTGGATTCTGTTGTTGATTTTATTAATTCATTTGGATTTTGGGCCTGGTTTATATTTATTTTACTTGTAATTCTTGAAGTGGTTCTTGCCCCAATACCTCCTCTTGTTTTGTATATAGCTGGAGGATTTATCTTTGGAGCATTCTTTGGAGGAGTTTTAACTTTAATTGGAAATCTGATTGGGGCTGGAATAGATTTCTTTCTAGCAAGACGCTATGGGCGTGGATTTGTAGAAAAGAAAGTGGATAAAAAAATAAGAAAGAAGTTTGATAATTTCTCTGATAAATATGGAGGATTTGCAATATTCCTACTTCGTGTAAACCCATTGACAACAACGGATCTGGTTAGCTATCTTGCAGGATTTAGTAAATTTAAATTTTGGAGATTTATTTTATGGACAGCATTAGGATTAATCCCAATGATTTTCATACAAACATACTTTGGAGATCTTTTTGTTAGAGGAAATGGGCTGCTTTCAGCATTGGTAATTATTCTCAGCATATTATATCTGATATTTTTTGTTTACTTAATAATCAAAGTGTTTGTTAAGAAACATAATAATGAAGCCTAGTAAAATTTATTAACTAGAATTAATAAAAGTTTCTATGGAAAAACTACAAAAAATATTAAATCCAAAAGACCTTAAAGTTCTTGAAGAGAAAGGGGAAATAGAGTATTTTAAATATTGTGGGAAAGAAATAGATTTCTCTAAAATTGGAAAAAAGGAGAGGGAAGAATTGCTTAAAGGAGATTCCCATGCCCTTATAGGGAATAGTCTTTATGTTAAGGATGGAGATAGATATATTTTACATTTTGATAATTTTAAAAAAAATTGGTAAAAATAATAAATATGATTATTAAGAAGAAGTAGGTTTTGTTTAATTGATACTTGGGTTTATGGGATAGTTATTAATAAGTAAGTTGAAAGATTTTAAGGAAAATCTATTTTGGTGGAGTCAATATTTTTATTGCAGTATGGTTTATTTTAGTCTTTATTATTTTCAAAAGCATTCAAAACCCTTTCATCAGGACTAAGCAAAGTTACTTTATCTTCTTTAAAACGTAATCCCCTGTAAATCTTTTGAAGTAATTCACGTTTTGCCTTATCTTTATAAAAACTCCAGTAATATTGTGGTTGGGTTTTGTTTAGTATTCTCCAAAATGCATCTTGAACATTTGGGTTTGGGTATTTAGTAAAGATAATACTTCTACATTGATTTCCTGGAAAATCAACGCCTCTTGCACATCTTGTAGAGAATAATGTGTCATTTTTACCTTCTTTAAATTCTTGAATTAAAATCCCTTCTTTATCTTCATTTTGCATTTCACGCATCCTGTCCCTTACAATTAAATTTGGAATGTTATACATATTTTTTTCCATTTCATTCGGAAGATCAGTAAAACTATTTACGTGAATTAGGATTGGTTTTTCTGCAACTGAAACACATTTATCAAGAGCCTTAAGATATTTTTCTCTACTTGCCCTACCATTACTAAAGTTTGAATATTTACAATCAAATTCCATTCCCGTGCGTTTTACTGTTATCTCTCCTGGTTGGTTTGTTTCAGCCTCGATAATCTTAAATTCTTCTAAACCAAAAATATCCTTTAGAACCTGTGCAGAATGCAATGTTCCAGACATCAAGATAATTATTTTATTTTTATTAATCATCTCTTTAAATTTTTTAGCAAGGTTTGTTGTAACAACATTTGCAAGAATAGCATCATCCTTCTTAGAAAATGTAACATAGGCATCATCTAGAAATTCAGAGAACATAATGGAACTTCTTTCAACATCAAAAAGATAACTTTCATCATCAACCTCATTCATAAAATCTGCCTTCCCCAAAAATATTTTGAACAGGTCAAAAATACCTGTTTGTTTCAAAGGAATAATCTGGTCTGTTTGGATTGCCTCACCTATACGAGGATCTCTTTTTATTTGTTTAATAATTTCCATAACTTCCGTAACACTTTTAAAAGAATTTTCTTCAGAAACAACAACATTCCCAAGAACATTTTGAAGTCTTTCAATATTAATTGTTCTTTGATTAGAAAAACTATCTAAGAATTCATCACATTCATCAATTATTTCTACATTTGTAGCAGGCTTTCTACTAAGTGCAGATTCAAGTATGTATTTCAAGGAATTAAAGACTATAACATCGGAATCTATATATGTCTGAAATTGTTCATAGAAAGAACATCCTGGTTTTCTCTTGTAATATATAAAATTCTTATTATTCAATCCCTTGTAAGTGTATTTAGTCTCATGATCCAATTTAACATCATATTCTTCTGGAATAACAGGACTCCAATAGGGGCAGACAGGAGCAATAGACATTCTCTTAACATCCGATACTTTGTCAAAATTATTTATGTTGACTTTTTTGTTTAGTTTTAGGTAATGTTTTATTTTTGCAATATTTTTTTCTTTTATTTCAATCTTACAAGGAATATTAAAATTATCAGCAGAAAGATCATTTGAAATTGTTTCTCTTACTTGTTGTATTTTAGCTGCAAATATGTCATTAAGTTTTGAATTTTTTTCTTTTGTAAATATTGGAAGAACATTTTTACTATCCTCTAAATATTTACATTTATGGTTACTACGTCCGGTCATAATAGAAATCTTTAATTTTTCATCTCCGCCGTTTCTTTTTAGATATTTGTCTCCTTCATAATCTTTTTTATACTGCTGTTGTAAATTTTTCCCAGGAACAACAACACTTGTTTTTCCTAACTCATTTGCAATGTTTAATGCAATGGCTGAATTATGCACAATTATTCCATCCGAAATAAAATTACTATATTTTGGAACTTCAAGATCGTAGGTTTCATCTTCTTTGATAAATTCTATATTTTTTACTTTGTCCCAATAAATATCTTTATTACAAATTATTGAAAGCTCTTTATCATTTAATTTTTCATTTATTTTTCTAATATGGCTTCTTAAAAAGTCAATTTTTGTTTGTTTAAGGACACTTGGAGTCTCAATTAGTTTGTCTTCTATTATTTTTCTAAAATTTTTATTTTTTCTTTGTTTTTGTATTTCTTCGTAATTTAGTAATCTATCTAATTCTGAAAAGTTATAACCTTTAATTTTTAAATATTTCCTTAAAATTCCAGGAACTTTGTCAATATTTGTAAATTTGTGGTATTTGAGAGTTTTTAATACTTTGAGGGCATCTCTTTGTTTTCTTCCAATAAATCCAATTTCTTCTATATATTTTCTTAAACTTTCCTGGTTTGAGATACAAATTCTCCAGGAATATTCTTTTTTACTTCTAAATCCTTTTGAGGATATTGTGTGTTGGATTCCAAAAATATTAAGTAAAAGTGAGACGTCTTGTATTAATCTTTTAGATATGGAAGAGTATTCTATGACTGTTTGTTTTTTCCTAGAATAAATGCATCCATCTCCTGAAAACAATCTACTTAGAAATATTGCTATTTTTTCTTTTTTTAATCCAAAGATTACTTCTGGAACAAATTTCCCCCCAGACCTCTTACCATCGAGACCATGCTCCCTAATCAATAATCTTAGTTTATTGGTGGTGCCTTTTGTAGTATCCATTTTTCTAAACAAAATAGAAACTTCGTCTTTTCTTGCAGTTTTTATCTCTCCATCAGGAAAAACTTTTTTTAGAGCATCAATATAATCCTGTCTTATTAGGGGGTTTTGTTTTGGACATTGATAATATCTTGGAGATCCTGCTTTATCTCCCAATTTTCCTTCAGCAATAAGATGTGCAAGAATCTTTATTTTATCTCCATCATAATCAATCTCAGGGTTAAGGTCAATCTCATTTGGCAAACAAATATAAGAGTTTTCATTTAGGTTTTCAAGAGGTTTCCATTCAGTACCATTCTCAGTTATTGTAAGAAGGGGATGGTTTTTTGATAGGATTATTTCTCTACCCGTTCTAGTTTTTAGATTATATAGCCTTTTTACCCCTGTTTTTCTTACATTCATGAATTTAGATTGAATAAGATTTCCAGATGTATCCTTCGTTATAATTTTTCCCTTTTTTCCATTAATTTCAGATATTTTATGATATTTGAAGTTTTTTTCTCCTTCTGGTTTACAGAATATTAATGAATTTTTTTCAAGACATTTTCCTGTACCACATTGCCCATGAATGAAAATAACTCTCTCTCCACTCCTAACGGAGTCTAAAACTTCTTTAACAACATCTTGCTGTGTTTTTCCATTAGAAAACATTAATGGTTCTAAATATTCCCCTTTTTCATACAAATTCCAAGCCATAGTTTAATGAATAAACCACTTTCTATTATAAGTTTTGTGGGTGTTTTTTGCTAATAATCCCTTTTTCGTTCGGATAACTGTGTTGGGGCGGACGATTGAGTGTTAAAAGTCCTTTTTCTTAATCTTTAAATCTTTTTTATTCTTACACAGAACATATGCTCTAGAAGCTTCATGCATGTCTTGAAGTTTGTATCCTGTTCCGCCTAATTCTTTTTCTAGTTTTTTTGCAAATTCCAACATTTCATTGTGGGTTGGCATTCTATCATAGCCCAATCTCTCTCTTGCAAATCCAACACTCATAAATCCTTTAAGTTCAATAAAATCTGGTTGAGATTTTTTAATCATTTCTGCAAATTCGAGAATAAATTTATCATCCATGTTTAAATCACGAACCAAATTTATTCTAAACACTGTTTTATTTTTTTGTTTTATTTTAGAAAATAAGCTTAATGTTTCATTTAGTTTTTTCCAAGCATTTTTTTTCAAGCTTCTATGAAATTTATCGTATTCTTCTTCATTAGAAGTATTAACTGAAACATAAAGTCTTGTAGGTAATTGATTGTTTTTTATTAGTTTTTCAATTACTTCTGGTTGCAAACCATTTGTAACTAAAAATGAAGTAGCACCACGTTTTCTTATTTCATTAATTAATTCTCCTATTTTGGGATAAAGAGTTGGCTCTCCTGTTAAACTTAATGCAAATTGGTCTGGAATTTGGGCTTCTTTTAACTTTTTTTGATTAGCTTTACTTAATTGTTTTTTATTCGAATTTGGATCAATTTTAAAACCAGTTAAAAGTTTTTGTTGTGCTTTTATTGCCCCTTCAAGAATATCTAATGGTTCATCTGGATTTTGAACCATTGTATCTTGTGCTTTTGAAGTATCTCTCCAACAATGAATGCACCTATTATTACAAAGAATAGAGGGGGTCATTTGACAACATTTATGAGCTTTAATACCATAAAATTTTTCTTTAAAGCATACCCCTTCATCTTTCAAAGATTTTTTTGTCCAATTGCAAAGCTGAACAGCAGAATGATTTCCAACTGGTTCGTAAGTTTCTTTTCTAACACGTTTTCTACTTCTTGACATATTTCAAGAAGTTAATGTCGGTTTAAAAGAGTTTAGAAAAAACTCTTAGCCCAGAAGAACATTATTAGCACTAGCAAGAATAAGAATAACCAAGTAAGGACTCTAGAAGATCTCTTCGCTATTTTTTCTGATTTTGTTATTCCCAAGACTGTTAGATAAAAGAATCTTCCTCCATCAAAGATCCCAACTGGAAGCATGTTAACTAATGCAACGCTAAAACTAATCAATACTAACCACCAAAGCATATTGTAAATAAATTCTGCAGCATCGAATTTACTTTCGTAGTGTATTTCTTGTTTCTTGAAAGAAGAAAGTGTTGTGATTAATTTTCCTATGGCCCCGCTTCTTTCTGAAGAGGAATATCCGATTCCTAAAATTGGTTCTCCAGCTTCATCATTGCTTTCAGCAAGGACAATTTCATAATCTTTAGGTTCGTTGTCTTCATCCAGGGTGCTTAAAATAATTGTATCTCCAGGGTTTTTGCTATCTAAAGCCTCAGCAAAATCCTCCCAGTCATTGATCCCATTTCCATCAACACCAACTATTGAGCCCTCTAATTCGGCGCGTATCGCGGGGGCATCGTCATACAGCAGCAAAATGTTCTCATTATCCTCTTGGGATTGTAAAAATTCCTTTGTTGCGATATATTTTCCGTGCTGGGTTTTTATTTCATTAAATCCAGTGTCTTCAGAGAGCATAATTAAATTTTCATAAGTAATGGCCCCCAAATCAATCCCATTAAGGCCAGTTATAGCTCCGACACCTACGAGAGAATATGAATATGTATTAAACTGTACTCCTGCCGGGGCAAAACTAACCGAAAAAAATAAGAACATGATAACGAAGAAAACAACGGCGGTTATTATGTTGGCAAAAGTACCGGCGGACAGCACGGCCATTTGTTGGAATTTTTTACTCTTTTTCATACTCTTTTCATCTTGTTCAACAAATGCTGCCAAGAATATTGGGAAAAAGAAAGGGAAAAATCCAAATCCAGTGGATTTAATTTTTATACCATATCTCCTCATAAAGATTCCGTGAGCGAATTCATGGGTTATAGCAATTATTGCCAGTATTACAATCCAATATATAAAATAGAATGGGGGCAAGAAATCAAGATTAAATGCTTGGGGCAAGTAAGGAATTAATGGCATTATGGGTGGAATCTTTATTGCTTGTACAATGCTAGGATAAGCAACATACAAATAAACTATCTTCCCAAAAAGGTAAAGCATCCCCCCCATTAAAAAATATCCAACGACTATAGATACATAGCTCAAAACATGGAGGGTCTTTTTGTATTTTTTACCAACCTTATCAATTAGGTTCATCCCCCATTTTGTTCTATATAAGTATAACCAACCCTCTTTGTTGAGGTTCTTCTTGTTCTTAATAAGAAAACGAGCAATAAATGCCGCAAATATTACTAACAGCACAATATCATAAATCATAAAGTTCATTTTTCACCTTAATAATATCCAGTAAATTTAAGTTTAAAAGACTACTTATTTCTTCTTTATGTAAATAACTGCGTTGATTTATATCTATAGAGAAATAAATTAGGTTTATTTCTTCTTTATGTAAATAACTGCGTTGATTTATATCTATAGAGAAATAAAT
>CAZZGW010000012.1:0-5649 GCA_964653605.1 Candidatus Woesearchaeota archaeon | reverse complement strand
TAGGTTTATTTCTTCTTTAGGGGTCTGAAAGAAGTTTTTTTACACTTTCTACACTTCACTTTACCTTTAAGAATTTTATCAGTGTCTGCTTTCATTTTTGTAGAACAATTATTACATACAAAGACCCTTTTGAAAAGTCTATTTTGAGCTTCTGGAATTTTTGTTGCCATGTTAAATAAGAATTAGTTTAGCTTTTAAAGCTTACGTTTTCGTTCGATTGACTGTGTTCGAAGCGGATGAATGAGAAAAGTCTTTAGAGTTTTCTCTTCACAATCTTTTCACCTTCAACGTCCCAATATTCACAATTTCCGTCTTCTTGTAACGTTCCCATTACATCTGCATCTGGGCAAGGAATATCCATTGTTTCAAAGCTTTCTAAGTCCATTGCGTTAACCGTTCTTTCTCCCTTTGAAAGAACTTGGGCCTTTCTTTTTTCAACAAGTGGAACTTCAAGTCTATCATGTCCAGGAACAACAAAAACCTTCTTTGATCCTCCAATTATTCCTACAGCTTCAATTCTACACTTAGCGTGCCCATGTTTACCTGTCTTAGAAATATCAATACCCTTTACCACACAAGATGTCCCGTCAACAATAATGTTTGTTCCAACCTTTGCCTCTGTAGCATTAATTATTTTTAAAACCATAATCTATTCAAAAAAGTTATATTTATAAAGTTTTAGCAAATCCAAAACATAATGAAACTAAAAAAATCAGATTTTGTTGAAATAGATTTTATTGCAAAGTTTAAGGATTCGGGAGAAGTATTTGATTCTAGCGTAGCGTCTGAGTTAAAGAAGCTAAGCGATCACGCAATTGCAAAACCTTTTACATACCCTTTAGGGCAGGAAATGTTTCTTAAGGGAATTGATAATTTTTTAATTGGAAAAGAAATAGAAAAATTTCCGAAAGATTTTAAGATAGAATTAAATGCAGAAAATGCATTTGGACCCAGAGATTCAAAGCAAGTCCAAATGATTCCTATGAAAGTTTTCAAAGAACATGATATACAACCAATTCCTGGAGTGTCTTTAAACTTCGACGGGAAAGTGGCAAGAATTTTATCTGTATCTGGGGGAAGGGTTTTAGTAGATTTCAATAGTCCTCTTGCAGGAAAGGATGTTGTTTACGAAGTAAAAGTTTTAAGTAAAGTAGATGATTTAGACCAGAAGGTAAAAGCACTTAATGAGTTTTTATTCAAGAAAGATTTTCATTTCACTGTCAAGGATAAAAAAGTAATTATTGAAGTAGATAAGGGAATGAAGACAATTCTTGAAATGTTTAAAGAGAAATTCAAAGAAATCCTAGGTTTAGATTTAGAAGTTGTAGAACCAGAGGAAAAAAAGGAAGAGAAGCAACCTGAACCCAAAAAGGAATCTAACTAATTTTAAAAATTTTATGCCCTAATTTTTTGAAAAATTTACAACAATTATCTTTTCTATCTTTTTTGCAATCTAATTCCCGTCTTTTCATCAGTTTTTCGCTTAATCCCAAAATACAATAAATTGTCATTTTTGTGTTTTTGGGAATTTTTAGATTTTCTATTTTTACCCCTTTTGGAAATTTTTTGTCTCTTAGGCCTTTTTTAATCAGAATTTTATACTCCTTAGAATGTAAGGGAAAACTATCAAATCCAATTTTATCCCCTTTCTTGAGAATCTTCCCTAAATAAAGTATGTCTTCCTCACTATCCTTTCCTTACAAGATTAAAATTTGCTCCACTGGTCGGCTATTTATATCTTTTATTGCCCTTTTTTTCCTAGTTTGCTTTAATTTTCCTTTTGAACCTTCAGGGATTACAAAATAGTTTAATCTTCTTTTTATAATTATAATTAAATCTTTGCACTTAGAAATCTAATTAAAATCACAATAATTTTTATAAACGGTAAATAGTTCCATAAAGCATGGAAGATGTGTATGGAAGTCAAAGTTCTATAATTGATGATGCAGTTACCAGTCCTAATCAAATAAGAAATAGCGTAGGATCTATAGATGAAGTTAAACAAATAGACCATGAATTGGCAGAGATTCTTAAACAGCAATCAGCCAAAATAAAGGTTATTGGAGTTGGGGGTGGAGGAGGAAATTCTCTCTCAAGAATGCGTGAAATAGGGATTAAGGGAGGAGAATTAATTGCAATAAATACTGATGCTCAAGATTTGCTTTATTCCAATGCAGATCAAAAAATCCTTATTGGGCGTGAGTTAACTCAGGGGATGGGTGCAGGAAGTAATCCCCAAGTGGGCCAAGAAGCAGCCAAGGAATCAGAATCAGAAATTAAGAAAAAACTTTTGGGAAGTGATATGGTTTTCATTACTTGTGGTTTAGGGGGAGGGACTGGTACAGGTGCTGCTCCGGAAGTTGCTAGGATGGCAAAAAAGCAAGGATCATTGGTAATAGGGATTGTAACCTTGCCGTTTACAATTGAAGGACAAAAAAGAATTGAAAATGCAATGAATGGCCTAGAAAAAATGGAATCAATAGTAGACACATTAATAGTAATTCCAAATGATAAACTATTAGAGCTTGCACCGGAGTTACCCCTACACACTGCCTTTAAAATTGCAGATGAAATACTAACAAATGCAGTTAAGGGAATAACAGAGTTGGTAACAACTTCAGGATTAGTTAATCTAGATTTTGCGGATGTTAAAGCAGTAATGGTTAACGGAGGAGTTTCATTAATTGGAATGGGAGAATCTGATGCTTCTGAAACCAGGGCAGTGGAGGCTGTTGAGAAAGCAATACAAAATCCCTTATTGGATGTGGATATTTCAAATGCTGCGGGTGCGTTAGTAAATGTTATTGGGGGTTCTGATATGAGTCTTGATGAATACAAAACAATTATAGGGGCTGTTGGAGAAAAATTAAGTCCAGAAGCAAAGTTAATCGGTGGGGCCCAAATATCGGAAGATATGGCAAAATCAATACGTGTTTTATTAATTGTAACTGGTGTTAAGAGCTCTCAAATACTTGGGCATGGAGAATCTATGGATTCCCTCAAACACACCGAAATTGAGAATGAACTAGGCATCGAGTTCTTTGAATAATTTTAAAAACCCTCTATTTCTATTAAAATCATGAAGAGTCTAAAACCTTTTTACAAAAAGTGCAAAAGAGTTTGGCATACTTTGAAGAAGCCAACAAAAGAAGAATTCGTCCAAACCACAAAGGTATCTGCAATTGGAATTGTAGTCTTGGGATTTTTAGGATTCTTAATCTCTCTAATTATGAAGGCATTTGTGCAATAATCATTATTTTTCCAAATAACAAATTTTATAAACCCTTAATTTTATAGATTTATATCTACTTCTTAAGAAATTAAGTGGTAGAGGGAACTAAATCATATAAAAAATAAAATGATTTTTATTATAAAAGTAACAACAAATAAAGAAGAAAGGGCAGTAGACATGATCTCAGATAAAGCTCGAAAAAAAGATCTTAATGTATATTCTGTTTCGAGACCTCATGGTTTGCGTGGGTATATCCTTTTAGAAGCTGAAGACAGAGATAGCGCAGAAGAAGCTGTTTTTAATTTACCTTATGTTAAAGGAATTATTGGGAAGACAATAACCTACGAAGAAGTTGAAGGGATGATTAAACCTTCAGTAGAAACAATCTCAATTCAAGAAGGAGATATTATTGAAATGATCGGAGCTACACTTAAGGGAGAAAAAGCGAAAGTTATAAGAATAGATAAACAAAAAGAAGAAGTAGTTGTTAGCTTGTTAGGGGCAGTTGTCCCTTTACCAGTAACAGTTAAGATTGACAACATTAAAGTTGTTAGAAGAGAAGCAGAGGAGGAACAAGAATAAAATGCAAATAAAAATATTGGCTGAAGGTGGAGCAATGAAACCAGGACCCGCACTTAGTCAGAAATTAGGTCCAGCTGGAATCTCATTAAACAAAGTTATTGAAGAAGTAAACGAAGCAACAAAGAATTTCAAAGGATTAAAAGTTCCAGTTGAATTGGAAGTTGACTTAGGAACAAAACAGTTTGAAATACAAGTCTTCTCACCTCCTGTTTCAGAATTATTGAAGAGGGAAATTGGGATTAAAAAAGGTTCAGGAGTCCAACTTAAATTACAAGCTGCAAATGCTTCAATAGAACAGATAATTTCTGTGGCAATAACAAAAATGCCTGGTTTGCTTTGTAAAGATTTAAAGTCAGCAGTTAAGACTATTGTAGGGACTTGTGGGAGTTTGGGTATTTTAGTAGAAAATAAAGTTGCTTCTGAAATTGAAGAAGATATTGATGATGGAAAATATGATGCAGAAATTAAAGCGGAAAAGAGAGAAACAGATCCAGAAAAAAGAAAAGAATTAGATGCATATTTCGCAGAAGTTAAATCCAAACAAGATGCTAAGTTAAAGCTAGAACAAGTTGCTAAAGAAGAAGAAGCTGAGAAGAAAGAAGCTGCTAAGGCAACTGCCGCCGCCGTTGTAACTCCAGCCGTTGCACCCGCTGCAAAGGCTCCCGCAGCTAAGAAATAATTAGCTTTATAAATCAAAATTCCCCTTCATGTTCATGGGGCTATGGTCCAGCCTGGTTAAGATTCGAGGTTTGGGACTTCGCGACCGCGGTTCAAATCCGCGTAGCCCCATATGATAGTATAATAAATAAAATGCCCACAAAATCAAAGAAAACAAAATCGGCCGGAAGATTCGGTGCTAGATACGGAAAGAAAGTAAGAGCAAAGTTAGTTAAAGTAGAAATTAAACAAAGAGTCAAACAAGTTTGTCCTTTCTGCCAAAAGAAAGGAGTTAAAAGGCTTTCAAATGGGATTTGGCAATGTAATAAATGTGGAAAGAAATTTGCATCAAATACTTATCATTTAGACGAACAATAAATATATAAACAAAAAATAAAGTAAAATAAAATGGCAACCTATAAATGTTTCAAATGCGGAAAGAAGATAACAGATAAAGATCTTGAGAAAAGATTTGTTTGCCCATCTTGCGGGGGAAAAATTTTCTTTAAGCCAAGAACTAAAGTAAAAAAAATCAAAGCAGAGTAACATGGAAGATAAAAATAAAAAAATACAAGAAATACAGATACTTGAACAAAGCATGCAACAAATTCTAATGCAAAAACAAGCATTTCAGATGGAGTTATCTGAAACCCAAGCGGCTCTTAAAGAATTAGACAATTCTGGAGATGAAGCTTACAAAGTAATAGGCCAATTAATGCTTAAAGCAGATAAAAATAAGATAAAAGAAGAATTAATAACAAAGGAAAAGCTCTTGAAAACAAGAACAGATGCCTTAGATAAGCAAGAAGAAGAATTTTCTAAGAAACTTGAAAAAATAAGAGACGAAGTACTTGGTTCTGATGATAAGGATTAATTCTATTGGTGCTTCTCTAACCTATACAAACTAACCCCGAAATATTTATAAAGAATTTATTTCTAAGTTTAACATGGCATTTGAAAAGATAAAAAGAGCATTTTCTAGTTCAGGTGAAGACTCTGAAAACGAATATCTTGAAATAGATTTAGGGCAAGATAAGCCAGAAGATAATAAAGTTCTTGTAAAATTATTCAGTTTAAAGCAGTACGATGATGTAACGGCGGTATTAAATGCCTTAAGGGAAGGATATACGATTACAGTTATAGATATTAAGGTATTAAGACAAAAAGATTCTATTGAA
>CAZZGW010000011.1:0-15061 GCA_964653605.1 Candidatus Woesearchaeota archaeon | reverse complement strand
TTCCATTAGAAAAGTTAGTTTTTCAAGCTCAAAAACCTCATGGGATGCAAGGAGTTGAAGATTTTAGGGCAAGTTTTGTTGAAGATGAAGAAGCTGCTCATGGATTCCTTGTTAATTATGACGGAAAGAATGCAAGAACTGAATATTTTAGAGCAAATATAGATAATCAATGGGATAAATTTGGGGTATGGTTTCCAAATATCAAACTTTCAAAAGCGTTAGAGTTAATTGGAAATCAAGGGGGAGGGAGATATAAACAAAGATGGTTGAAAGAGTACTCTTTTGAAAATCAAGAGGAATTGTTTTTAGGAACTAAAGATTGTGCAATGTTTCCTTTAAAAGTTAAGGGGAAAAAAGGAGTAATTATTAGAATATTGCCAGACATTCAAATTGTTTATGTAGATGACCCAATTGAACTTGCAAAAGAAGAGTTTTGGGAAGAAACCATTAAAAATTTAGAATCAAAAGTTTTGTTAGAAAGAGAACAAGATTGGGAAGCAAGCCATATTGGTCTTGCTGGACCTCCTTTTGAAATTGATCAGGGAGTAGTTGTACCTTATCATGGAGTTGTTATGGAACCAGAAAGAAATTATAAGTTTGGTTTAGCATTAGTAGATAAAAATAATCCTCAAAAAGTTTTAGCAAGAACAAAAGAGCCAATTATTGAAGCTACAGAGCCTTGGGAAGAAAATGGTGTTGTACCTGGGAAAGTTGTTTTTCCAACAGGTCATGCAATTTATAATAATAAAATACACTGGATTTACGGTGCAGGAGATAGGTATGTTGCGTGTTGTTCAATGGATGAAAAGGAAATGTTAAATTCATTAAATAATAGGAAATAAAAGTGCTATTTAATTTTATTCAATAAAATAGTGTTGAACAATTTAATTGTGACCAAAAAGTTTATAAATACTTTTTCTATAAAAATGATAGGGTTCTGGAAAGAGAAGTTTAAATTAGGTAAACTAAAATTTTAAATATGGAAAAAAATAAAGTAGATTTGTCTGTGGAAGAAAAGAAAAATGATTATCTTAAAGATTTGCAAAGAGTTCAGGCAGAATTTGAAAATTTTGTAAAGAGATCTGAAATAGAAAAACAAGATATTCACAAATATGCTACAGAAAAATTGGTTTTTAAATTGCTTGGTGTTTTAGATAGTTTTGAACTTGCTTTGAAACACAATAAAAATGAAGGAATTAAACTTATTTATTCAGAGTTTTTTTCATTACTAGAATCTGAGGGACTTAAAAAAATAAAATCAGAAGGTATTTTTGATCCTAATTTTCATGAAGCTTTGATTCAGGAAAAAGGAGAATTTGATAACAAGATTCTTGAAGAACTTCAGGCAGGATATATTTTAGGCGAAAAGGTTATAAGGCCTTCAAAAGTAAAAATAATGAGGTCACAAAATGAGTAAAATAATTGGGATAGATTTGGGAACAACATTCTCTGCAGTAAGTGTTTTAGAAGGGGGAAAAGCAAAGATAATCCCTAATTTGGAAGGTGGAAACACAACTCCTAGTGTAGTTTCCATAAAGAATGGAGAAATATTAGTTGGAGAAGTTGCTAGAAGGCAGGCAATCGCAAATCCTAAGAATACTATTCGAAGTGTAAAACGTCTTATGGGAACTAAAGAAACGATTAAAGTTGAAGGAAAGGAATATACCCCTCAAGAAATCTCTGCAATGATTTTGCAAAAATTGAAAGCTGATGCTGAAGCCTATTTGGGTCAAAAAGTAACTGAGGCGGTTATTACAATTCCTGCTTATTTTGAAGATGCACAAAGACAAGCTACAAAAGATGCTGGGAAAATTGCAGGACTTGATGTAAAAAGAATTGTTAATGAGCCTACTGCTGCAGCACTTTCATATGGCCTAGATAAAAGTGAGGCAAATAATATTTTAGTTTTTGATTTTGGAGGGGGAACTTTCGATGTAAGTGTTTTAGAACTGGGAGATGGAATTTTTGAAGTTAAGTCTACTTCTGGAAATAATCATTTGGGTGGAGATGATATTGATGAAGAAATTATTACCTATTTGGCTAAAGAATTTAAAAAAGAAAATGGAATTGATTTAAGGGAAGATATTGTTGCTCTCCAAAGACTTAAAGATGCAGCGGAGAAGGCTAAAATTGAACTAAGTTCTGCTATGCAAACTGCAATAAATATTCCTTATATTACTTCAGATGAAAATGGTCCAAAGCATTTGAATATTAATTTGACTCGGGCTAAGTTTGAAGAAATTTGTGATCCTATCTTTGAAAAATTAAAGGGACCTACAAAACAGGCAATAAAAGATTCTAAAATTTCTAAGATGGACAAAATTATTTTGGTGGGAGGAAGTACGAGAATTCCCAAAGTTCAGAATTTGGTTAAAGAAATTACTGGACTTGAACTTGATAAATCGGTTCATCCCGATGAAGCAGTTTCACTTGGTGCCGCAATTCAAGCAGGAATTCTTGGAGGGGAGGTAAAAGATGTTTTACTTCTTGATGTCACTCCACTTACATTAGGAATTGAAACATTAGGAGGGGTTAAAACACCTTTAATTGAACGAAACACCACTATTCCTACCCAGAAAAGTCAGGTTTTTTCTACTGCAGCAGATAATCAACCTGCAGTCACAATTAATGTTTTGCAAGGGGAGAGAGAAATGTCTGCAGACAATAAGTCTCTTGGAAGATTTGAACTTTCAGGAATTCCTCCAGCCCCACGTGGAGTTCCACAAATTGAAGTTACTTTTGATATTGATGCCAATGGAATTGTTAATGTTGGTGCAAAAGATTTGGGAACTGGAAAAGAACAAAAGATTACTATTACTGGAGGATCTGGAACGGATAAAGGAAAAATTGAGAAAATGATTAAGGAAGCAGAGAAACATGCAGAAGAAGACAAGAAGAAAAAAGAAGGAATTGAAGTTAAAAACAATGCTGATACTTTAATTTATTCAACTGAAAAAATGTTAAAAGATAATGAATCCAAAATTGATAAGGAAACTAAGGAAAAAGTAGAAAAAGAAATAAATGAATTGAAAGAACTTCTTTCTAAAGATGATTATGACGCAATAAAGAAAAAATTAGAAGAATTTCAAACTGCGGTACAGGAAATTGGAAAGAAAATTTATGAAGATGCTGCAAAGGCTCAACAAGAAAATGCTAAGGAAGAAAATAAAGAAAAGGTCGTTGACGCAGAAGAAGTGAAAGAAGATGATGATAAAAAGGAGTGAGCTATTTTTATAGATTTTATTAAAATAAAATGTCAAAAAGAGATTATTATAAAATTCTTGGAGTGAATAAAAGTAATTCTAGTGAAGAAATAAAAAAAGCGTATAAAAAATTAGCTTTGAAATTTCATCCTGATCGTGCACCTTTTGATAAAAATAAAGAATATGAAGAAAAATTTAAAGAGGTGAGTGAAGCATATGCAGTTTTAAGTGATCCAAAAAAGAAACAGCAATATGATCAGTTTGGACATAATGGATTTGATCAAAGATATAGTCAAGAAGATATTTTTAAGGGGGCTGATTTATCTAGTATTTTTGAAGAATTGTTTGGAAGAAGATTTGGAGGTTTTTCTGATTTTGGAAGTGGGCTAAAAAAAAGAAAAGGAAATGATTTACAATATAATTTAATAATCAGTTTTGAAGAATCTGTAACTGGGGTTGAGAAAGAATTAGAATTCAAAAAGAATGTAACTTGTAAAAAATGTTCTGGGACTGGGGCAAAGAACGAAGAACTTAAAAAATGTGATAAATGTAATGGGCAAGGCAGAATTAATGTGAGTAGTAGAACTATTTTTGGAACAATTAATCAAATTGCTGAGTGTGATGAGTGTCATGGAAAAGGAGAAGTTCCGAAAGTTAATTGTGGGGAATGTCATGGAAAAGGTGTTGTAAAGGAAACTGTTAGATTTAAGGTGGAACTTCTTCCAGGGATAGATAATGGAAATATTTTAGTAGTTCAGGGAAAGGGGGACGAAATTAGTGGCGGCTCTCCGGGGGATCTTTATGTTTCGGTGAGAGTTACCCCTCATAAACTTTTTAATCGAGAAGGAGATGATGTTCATATGATTATTCCAATAAAATTTTCTCAAGCGATTATGGGTGATAGGATAGAAATTCCTACACCCTATGGAAGCACTAAAATAAAAATTCCTTCTGGATTTGAATCTGGAACTGTTATGAGACTTAGGGATCAAGGAATGGAAAATGTTCATAGATATAGAAAGGGAGATTTATATGTTAAAATTAATATTAAAACTCCTACAAAAATTAGTCTAAAGCAAAAAAAACTTTTAAAAGAATTTGAGAGGGGTTAATTAAAACCCTTTGGTCCAAGATTAATTAATATTTTTCTTATCTCATTAATGGTTTGTTGTTGTTCTTTTTTATTAGACATCCTTACAAATCTTATTAGCATTTCCGTTAAATTTTCTTCATCAAAGAATTTTAGTTTGTGTCCATCTATAATAAAATAAAATCTAAATGATTTATATTTTATTTCTTTAATAACCATTCCTACAATGCTTCCCAATAATTTTCCTTTTTTTGGATTATTCTCTAGAGTTTCCATTAGATCGATAATTTTATGTGCTTCTCCTTTGAATTTTTTTTCAATTTCTTTAAATAAAGAATGGACTATCTCTACCTTGGCCATTTTTTATCCAATTCTTTTCTAGCATCTTCTATAGAAATAGTATTTTTTGAGGAAAGAAGGAAATCTTTTAATTGGTCTTTTACTGCTAGAGAATAAATCCTGTTAATAATTTTGTCGTAACTTTCTCCTTTAACTCCAAATGAAGATATTTTTTCTTTTGTTTCTTTGCTTAGTTGAATTGTTGTTATATTCATTTTAATCTATAGTTTCTATGGGTTCTATAGTTTATAAATATTTTGATTTAATTTCTGTGGGGTCCATTAAGTTTTTTGAATATAAAATTTTAAATAACCTGATTATATTGATTTTATTATTAGCGTGGGTGGTTTATTGGTAGAATATGTCGTTGCCAACGATGTGAGCCGGGTTCGATTCCCGGCCCGCGCACTCTGTTTAATAAAACTTAAAAACTTGTTTATTCTTTGTTTAATATGGTTAATAATTCAAACCAAGGTTCTTATCAATATTATGAACCTGTTGTAACCAATCTAAAACTCCGTAATCCTTACCATATTATTTGGGCTTTTGCGATTGGGTTATTCCTTGCAATCCTTTTCATAGCGAGTTTATTTTACTTTAGCTTTGAACTTCATGAAGCTTTTGGACTTTTTTCTTTGATTATTGTATTATATGCTGTAATTTTGTTTTTCTTGCTTGGTTCTAAGAGGGTAAGAGAAGTAAAACAGTTTGCAGTAAGGACTGTTGAAAAACCAGTTATTAGGGAAGTCATTGTTGAGAAACCTGTTGTGAAAGAAGTCATTGTTGAAAAGCCAGTTACTAAAGAAGTAATTAGGGAAGTTGAAGTCGCAAAACCAGTATATATACAATCCCCGGCTGCGCCAAAAAAGAAATTAGTTATAAAACATTATAATTATGTTGCATCTAGCGAGGAAATGATTTATCATAAGAGAACTTGTAGGTTTTCAAAATTGATAAAAAGGAAGTACAAAGAAAGCAATGATTCTGAGGCTTATTTTAAAAAGAAAGGGTATCGTCCTTGTAAGGCTTGTATTGATTCTGGGAAAAAGAGTAAAAAGAAAGTAAAGAAGAAGTAATAGAAAAGCTTTAAAAGCTTTAAAGGTGTTTTTTCACTATGGCTGAAAGTAACAAGAATAAATCTGATAATAATGTTTCTGGTATTCCTGAAATGAATCTTGATAGAAAATATACTGAAAAAAAGTCTGTTGTTCCTGAACAAACCTCCGCATCTCAAAAAGAAATGGAGAAAACGAAGAAGGAACTTGAAAAATTAAAAGGATTTATTGTTAAAAAATATCCTTTTGTTCAGGCAATTAGTATTTTGCCGCCCCAATCTATTAAAGAATTTATAGAGGAAGAAGTTGGAGAGGATTTGCCAAAAGAGAAATTTGATAAATTGGCTAAAAAGATGCATATTAACATTATTGTTCCTGAAGATGATGCTAAGAAGATTTCTGAGATGAAAAAGGTAATTGTGGATCAAATTGAAAAAACAAAACAGGATGTTTGGGCCTATATTAGAACTCCTGCAGAAATATGGGAAATGTGTTTTGATTCTAAATTTGAGTTAAGTGCTGCTATTTCAATGTCCTATCCCTTATATGATAAAGGGCTTTTGGGGGCTATGAGGGTTGCTGAAATCCATAAGTCTTTAGTTGTTCAAAAGTTTGAGAAATATGTTGTTTCATATGTTTTAGGTGGAAGTATAATTAGAGGAGATACTGTGAAAGAATCAGATGTTGATGTTTTTGTAATTATTAATGATACGGATGTTAAGAGGATGCCAAGAGTTGAGTTGCTTGGAAGATTAAGAAGTATTATTTACCAATATGTTGGAGAGGCTGGAGCTCTTGCAGGGGTTAAGAACAAATTAGAACCACAAATTTATTTATTAACTGATTTCTGGGATGCTGTTAAAGATGCACACCCTGTTATGTTTACTTTTATTAGGGATGGGGTTCCAATTTATGACCGTGGTACTTTCATGCCATGGAAGTCTCTTTTGAGAATGGGTAAATTAAAACCAAGTCCTGAGGCTATTGATATGTATATGTCTATGGGAGATGAAGTTATTCCTAGAAGTAAAAAAACTTTGCTTACTGATGTTTTTACTAATATTTTTTGGGGAGTCACAACCCCTGCCCAAGCAATGTTGATGTTGCATGGATGCCCTCCGCCAAATGCAAAGAAAGAATTATTGCGTGATTTCAAAAAAGAATTTTATGATACAAAAATGATTGAAAAGAAGTACATTGATTTCCTTGATAGGGTAATAAGTACTTGGAGAGATTATGAACATGAAAAGATTAAGGAGATAAAAGGTGCAGATATTGATAAAATGCTTAAAGATACTGAAGATTTCTTAAAAAGATTAAAAGAATTAAGAATACAAATTGAAAAGAAAACTCAAGAAAAGACTATAAGTCGAATTTATGAGGATGCATTTAAGTTGCTTAAATCAATTCTAGGAAATAAATCTCAAGCAAAATTAGTTGAAGAGTTTGATAAGGATTATGTTAAGAAAGGGAAATTTTCTCCCCAAGATTCTAGAATATTAAAGGCGATTATTTCTGCTAGAAATGAATTTAAGAAAGGGAAGTCAGATTCTCAGAAGATTGACCGTGCTAGGAAAGAGGCTGAAGTTTTGATTAACGACCTTGTAGAGTTTTCACAGAGAAAGGATCTTATTAGTTTGGATAGGGGGAAAATGTTCTTGAAGTTTAAAGATGGAAATGCTGAACTCTTGAACTGCGATGGAAATACTTTCTTTTTTAAAGATAATAAAGTCTTTAAGATTACAGACAAAATTGAAAATACGGATATGGATGAAGTTTCAAAGTGTATGACAAAACAAAAAGAAACTAAAGATATCCATATTAATCCAAGAGTCTTTATGGTAATTGAAAAGAAGTTCGGAGACTTTGAAGTTTTAATTTAATTATTTCTTTTTTTCTTCAAATTTTTTCTTAAATATTAATGAACTTAACCAAGCAATTAATGCTCCTATTCCTGCATTTATCGCAGGGCTTAAAACCAAATTAATGTAAACTCCAACTTTTATCATTGTTTGAACCATTGCAGCGTCTGCTCCTGCTTGAACTGCTTGCATTAATTGTTCCGCAAATCTTTCAGGGTAGGCGTAGAAACTTATTATTCCTATTATTGCTCCTGCAAGTCCAGTGATTAAACCAGCATATGCTCCATGTTTTCCAATTTCGTTTACTTTAAGCTTTTCTTTCAATCCAATATATCCTATTGAACCAAATGCAACCATTGTTAAGACCGCCCCTAAAATCCATGAAGGGAAAACTTTGTCTAAATTTTTACTTACCGAGAAGAACAGGTCTAGTAAAGCAAATCCTACAATAATATAAACAGAAATTTCTATTACGTCCCATATCTCACTAAAACTCTTTTTTTTGTGCATGTTATTTATAATGTTTTTTAGTTTAAATGACTTTTTATTTTTCCAAGAAGAGATCCATTACTTGTTCTGCTGGAAACTTCTTTTTATGCATGTTAACATAAATATCTCCCTTGAGTCTTGATTTGTCTGCAGAGACAACAATTCCCACTTTTTTACCTATAGAGATGTCATTGTAATTATCTCCTACAAAAAGAATTTGTTCTTTCTTTAATTTGAGAAGTTTCATAACACTTTCAAGTCCTTTTGCTTTTGTTTGTTTGTTTTTAATTCCTATATCGTAGGCTTCATCATTCCAAATCCAGTATATTCCTTTATATCTATCAACAATGTTTTCTATTTTCTTAACACGCTTTTTACAATGAATTGTTATTATGAATTCTTTTGGTTCAAATCCTTTAATGTTTTCATGTTGTACTTGTTCTAGTTCTGAACGGAGTTTCTTTAATTTCTGAAAACTATTAACATGTTGGTGGACTTTTCCTTTATACCATGTTGCACTTCCATTTTCATAGGTAATAACTAAACTATCCAACACTGAACGGAACATATCTTGTAACATGTATAACCCACGACCAGAATTTATTCCAATTAAATATCCTTTTTGTGAAAGTTTCTTTATTTTTTTAATCTCTGAACGAGGAACTTTACGTATTCTTATGCTTAGATTATTACTTATTTTTTTTATCTTTGTTCCACGGGGAACTGTAACTCCATCAATATCTAATATGATAAATTTTATTTTCTTTAATTTCTTTTTTACAGAATTGTCTAGTATCACACTCTTTTTCATTGTTTTTGTTTGGAAACCTTTTCAAAAGGTTTATTTTCCATAATATACTGAACTTATTTTACTTTAAATAATCTTTTAAGCACTAGTTTCTTCTTTGTTTTATGAAATACTTATTTATTTTAGGAAGGAATCCAGAATTGTCTGTTCAGGAAGTTCGTTGTTTCTTTGAGACACGGGGAATAGAAATTGTAAGTGAAATCTTGCAAGACAATGCTTTGCTTGTGGATTTTAGAATGTTTGGTGGAAGTGGCGAGATTGATGCAAATGTTGTTGATAAGTTAGGAGGGGTAATATCAATTGGGGAGGTTTTAGGAGAGTTTCATAGTGCTGAGGATCTTGATAAGGTTAATATTTATAAAAAAGAAAAAAATAATTTTTCTTATGTTGTTTGGAACTTTTCTGGTCATAAAGATGAAGTGGGTGATTATCTTAAAGGAAGGTTTAAATCTGAAAAATTAAAGGCTAGTGAGAAAAGAATGAGGGAAAATATGGTTCTTCAGGATGGGGATAAAGTTTCAACTGTCTCTTCTAATGTGGAAGAAGAATATTTTGTGTTTAATCATTTTTTTGGAAGAATCATTAGGCATTGTGACTATAATGAAATTGAGAAAAGAGATATGGAGAAACCTGTTCGTAGGGAGAGTTTGAGTATTTCTCCAAGACTTGCAAAGATAATGATTAATTTGAGTAAGGTTAAGGGGGGAGATTATTTAGTTGATGCTTTTTGTGGTGTTGGAGTTGTTTTGCAGGAAGCTTTGCTTCAAAAGATCAAGGTTATTGGAATTGATACCGATAGAAAGGCTATTGATGGTGCTAGAGAGAATATGAAGTGGTTTAATTTTCCTCGTGGAGAATATATGCTAATGAAAGGGGATTCTAGTAGAATTGAAATTGAACGTGTTAAAGGGATGGCAAGTGAGCCTGATTTTGGAGAAACCCTCAAGAAAATCCCTACAAAAGAAAAAGCGGAGGAAATGATTGCTCGTTATGAGAAAATAATGGTGTCTGTGTTAAATAATATGAAAAAGTATGTAAGTGGAAGGTTTGTGTTTACAAGCCCTTATATTAGAATAGGAAAGAAGAGAATTGGTGCTGATTTTAAAGAACTAGGTTATAAAACTGGACTTAATCTTGTAGAAGGTTTTCCAATACCCGAATTTAGAGAAAATCAGATAATTGGAAGGGAAGTTGTTGTTTTTGAGAAGTAATTAGTTTTATATATTTTGTTTTTATTTATTTATTATGATTAATAAAAGAGGGCAGATGAAAATTTCTTTTAATTTAATATTTGCAATTATATTAATTGTTGTTTTTATAATGGTTGGAGTTTTTGGGGTAAAGAAATTTATACAAGTAAATAATGATTTAGAGGCTGCAAACTTCCAATCCGCCGTCCAAGAGGAAATTAATGAATTGCTAGGAGAACCTGGAGGCTCTCAACAAGAATCTTTTGAAGTTCCAAAAAGTGTAGAAGAAATTTGCTTTGAAAATCAACCAACTGGGTCCAATGAATCTAATTTTTATTCTGTTCCAGAAGGAATTATTCAAGATGTTTTAGACGGTGTTGATTGGTCTAATACAAATCCTGGGGGGGATAAATTATGTATTCCTGTTGAGAATGGAGAAGTTTCTTTTTTGTTTCAAAGAACTAAAGAAGGATTAATTTCAATAAGAAACGGAGGGGAATTTACTCCTGAAGAGATTAAGGAAATAGAAGGAAGTTATGTTATAAATCTGGCAAGTGGTAATTTTAGATCTTCCAATGAGGGGGAACTTTTAGTTCTTGATAAGATTTTTACAATTACTTCTCAGATTAATTCAGAAAATGGAGGAAATGGATTTTGGTGGTGGAAAGAAGTTCCTTCTCATTGGCCAAATGATTGGTTAGAGCCATATAATTATTATGATGGTAAAGTTTATTCTAGGTATGAGGTTGTTGGTCAACCAACAAACAATAATGGAGATATTTCTTTCGTCTTTTGGCAAAAAGATATAGATAATGATAATGATAAGAGTGAGGAGGTAGAACCAAGAACTACTTTCAATGGACCGGGGGTATATACTCAATTAAGTTCTCCTGCAGATTGGTGGAAGCATACTTCCTATGGAGGTATTAATTGGGAGAGAATGAATGATTTGGACAGGTTTGGATTTGCTACTTGGAAAACTAGTCCTTTTTGTCAGTTGACTTCTTGGGATAATGGATGTTCTGAAAATCAAGAAGAATATTTTCCTCTTGAGATGCATGTAACGATTGTTGCTGTTCCTGAAGGAGGGGAATTTTCTGGATGGGATTGTTGGATAGATGGTTCTAGTGATTCTGATGGTTCTGGTTCTAGTGATTCTGACGGTTCTGGTTCTAGTGACTCTGATGGTTCTGGTTCTAGCGATTTCATTAATACTCCTGCAAATAGTAATTTTGATTTTTCTCATTCATATATTACGAAGAATTTAAAAACTAAAATAGGAAATGGGGTACAAACTTCTGCGGACTATGATAATGATGGGGATCTTGATTTTTCAATTGGTTCTGCATATTATCCTAGGGGAATGTTTTGGTATGAAAATTCTGGTTCTTCTCCTTGGGAACTTCATAGGATTTCAGGAGATGTTCCTTCTGTTAGTTTAGGTGCAACAAATTATGATGTTAACAAAGATGGTTGGCAGGATATTATTAGTGCGGGAGTTTGGTACGAAAATAATAAACAAGGGAATTTTATAGAAAGAACATATGATTCTCGGATGAACTCTGATAGTGAGGTTCATGATCTTGTTTTGGAAGATATGAATAGTGATGGTTTATTGGATGTTATAGTTTGGGGATCAAAATATGGTTCCTATTGGTATAGTTTTAAAAATAATCCAACCGGAAATTGGGAAAAGCACACAATTGAAGGAAATCTTAATTCTTGGAGAGCCCAGGGAAATGAGCTTCATGGAGCTGTCTCTCCAAAGGGAATAGGGGATTTAGATGGGGATGGAGATAAGGATATTTGGGGTATTGTTGCTTGGTATGAAAATAGAAATAATGGAAATAGTTTTTCTAGACATTCTCTTGATTATACTGGCCAATTATTTACTGGAAATCTTCCATATGGTAAATCAACGCGTACAGTAATTATTGATATAGATAACGATGGGGATAATGATATTGTATTTAGTGAGTGTGATGATCAAGATAGTAATGTGGGGATAATAAAAAATAATGGTGGTTCTTCATTTAGTCTAGAGGTTTTTGAAAAATCAGTTCCAGGTAGAAGAGGGTCTTTACATAGTTTGAATGTGGGGGATTTGAATATGGATGGAAATTTGGAGATAATTACTGTTGAACAGGAAGATATTAATGTTGGGAGTACTTCTTGGTATGTTTGGACAAATACTGCTAGTGGTTGGGAAGAAAAGATTTTATTTGATATTGGTCTTGGAGGACATGATTCAATTTTTAAGGATGTTGACCAGGATGGGGATGTGGATATAATTACAAAAGTTTGGAATCCTAAAACTGGATATAATATTCTTGGAGGTTTGCCTCATGCAGACTATTACGAAAATAGGGTTATTAATCAAAATTCAGAGGGGATTAGACTTTCTTCAAATATTAATAATGGTTGGATTCAACATGGGGGTGCTTCTTGGGAAACTAAAGGAGATATGATTCTTGCTAAACAGAATAATGGTAATGGGGGAGAATTGATTAGTTCTAGTTCTTTTGAAGATTTTGAGGTTGTTTTTGATGCCTGGCCGGATTATAGTGTTGATACTGGAATATATGTTCGTGCAACGGATGATGGGAAGGGATATCAAATAACAATAGATTATCAACCCAACAACCCAATTGGAGGGATTTGGTTAGCGGGAATTGGGGATACTGGTGAGTGGGACTTTGAAATAAAGGACAAATTTAATATACAAGAAAGTAGATGGGGAGATTCTCCGAAATATTTTCCAATGAATGCCTGGTCCTATATTTGGAATGAGGATACTTGGAATCAATTTAGAGTAAGGGTAGAGGGAAATCCTCCTAAGATAACTACTTGGATAAATGGGTGGAAAGTATATGAATATCAGGATGATGAGAGGAGATTACCTTCTAGTGGTAAAATAGCTTTACAGGTTCATGATGGCGCAGATGATTATGAGTGGGAATCTGGAGCAGTTGCCAGATTTAAGAATATTAAAGTTTATTCTTTATAGAGAAATAGTTGTTTTTGAATAAATTTGGTAACATTTATTAATACTATTTATATAATTTATTTATGAAATAAACCTTCAGAAAAGGTTTTCAAATAATATGGTGATAAGAAATGGCAAAACAAATTAAAATAATAGATTATGATTCAGATAATGATATTTTCTTTATATCTGATGGAGAAAAAGTAAAGGCATCTTTAGATATCGGAGATTTTGTATTAGATGTAAGCCATAGAAATTTAATTACAGGAATTGAAATTATGGATGCTAGTGAAAATTTAGGAATTGATAAGAAAATATTAAAAAATATTAAGAACATAAAAATGTCAATTAATTATAAAACAAACAACATATATGTTTTATTAATGATGTCTTTTAATGAAAATAATAAAGATGTTAATGTTCAGATTCCCTTAACTCTTAACCTAGGACATAAAACCCCTAAAAAAGAAATGTTGGTTTATAATTAATCCAACAACCCTTCTTCAATAAATTTTATTAACACTATTTTATATTATATTTCATGAGAAAAGAGGCTGTAATTGGTACTTTTATATTATTGGAATGATTGTTATATTGGGTGTGTTGTGGTTTAGTTTTGGAAATAATCTTTTAAAAAAGATTAGACAAAATAAATGCTGAAGAGGTTTGAGTAAGAAAAAATAACCTTCATAAAAATTAAATAATTTCATTAATTGTTTCGTCTATTAACTTATTTGCTTCTTTTAGAGCGTATTTAACATCAGGATATCTTTGCATTCTATTTTTAAATTCTTTTGAAGATTCTTCTTTAATTTTATTTTTGTCAGATTCATTCCAATTATATTCTTGAGCAATTCCAAAAACATTATCCCTATAAGTATTTACTTCGCTTCGCAGATGATGTAATGATTCAGGACGATTTGTATGGTTAACTAAAATTTTATGAACAACTATATTTCCTATTATTTTTCCCATTGATTTTATAATTCTATTTTTTCCCATGAAGGCCTCCCCAACTCTTTTCTTGTTTTCTCCTCTAATTCTTTCAAAAACATAAGGGCTATTTTTCTTTGTACTTTAGATTCTTGGTTATTTTTTAACTTGTTAATTAAATTCTTACCTAATTCATCATTCAATGTTTGTTTTAGTTTATTATTATCAATTACCCCATTAAGTAAAAGTCTAACAAGAACAATATTCCTTAATGCATTGTAAATATCTTTTCCAGAGGGGTTAGAGTCGAGATAACTCCAATCTAGTTTCATGTGTAAATGAGTATTGTATAATTTTGTTTTTTTTGGAATCTCTAATTTCCCATAAATTACTTTGTGGTCTTTTAACTGATAAATAAGAGAAGGGCTAGAAGGATAAAGTTCTTTAAAATGAGATTCTTCATACATTTCAATGTCCCCTTTAATAGAATATTTTTCTAAAATTTTCTTTATTTCATTTATTTTCTTATATTTTTCTTTAATGGTGCTTATTTCTTTTTTAGTAATTATTAAAATATCAATATCATTATATTCTTTATAATTTGTTTGAACTACAGAACCGTAAAGAACAATTGCCTTAACATCTAAACTCCCAAGTATGGTTTTCTTTATTTTTTCTTCAATATGTTTTATTTTTTGATTATATTTCATTTTATCTAATAAAGAACTTGCATCTATTAAAATTATCTCATTCAATTTCGGTCTGATAAATTTGTATAGATAATTTGAATCTACCTGAGTAAGTTTATTATTTGAAAGTTTCTTTTCTATGACTTTTAGTTCCTTTTTTGTAAATATGTTGCTTTTAACCATATAATCATTATAATGGTTAAGTATATAAATATTTCCTTTTCCTACCCCAATTCTCCCAAGACAATTAAGACAGGGAGCAAAAGTTAAAATTGAATTTGCTAATCAAGGAAGTAAAACACTTGAAGTTATTAATGTAAATAAAAACACTAATGTTGTGAAGGTTAAAATAAATAATGTTGAAGTAGAAGTTGTTAATGGAACCACTGAAAAGATTGATGTTAATAATGATGGATT
>CAZZGW010000010.1:0-16226 GCA_964653605.1 Candidatus Woesearchaeota archaeon | reverse complement strand
CCGAGGTTATCCCTGACTTAAGGGTAGGTTAGCTACGTGTTACTGAGCAGTTCGCCTTATCCCTATTTCTAAAGATAAAAACTTGCATGTCTAAACGCAAACCAGAGAGCCGCAGCCGCCAGCAGGATCAACTGGAATTAACAATATCATAAATAATCAACTAAGATTTAAGGTACATAATAAATATGTAATATAAAAAAATTATTTCAATTGCGCAATTTATCTCGTATAAGATTGATAAATTACTTCACACAAACTCCTAACTAACAGCTTAACTCAATTTTAAGGTTCTACAACTATATGATGACTTCTACATACCTCATACCTTACCATGAATTTTTAACATTTTTATTAAGGCACTCATCTTAGTTACAGAATAAGTCACCAATTTGCGGTTTATAAATGTTTCCTTATAAAAAAAGTATCTTATCGTCGATAAAAAATATGGGTTAAACTTTCCCCCACTTAATCCTAAAACCAATAAATAATACAATAAGTAATGCAACTATAGCAATTATTAAGCTCACTAAAGATTCAGCTTCAAGTATTTTAGGAACAAACAAAAATAAAGCAATTCTAATAATTAAACCGCCTACAAAAATTAACACTGGAACTAGAGGTCGTCTCTCGAGTGTTTTATTTAAGATTGAAATAACAAAACCAAGAATAAAGAAGACTCCAAAGATCCAATCGATTGCAAACGCACTCCCAATTAATAATATAAATATTAAAGACCCAATTAATAAATTAAAATCTCTCTTAATTATTTTTTTAGTTATCTTTTTCTTTTTCATATAAAAATTAAATTAAATTAATTTATTAAAGCTTCTATCCCTTTAGCAAGACCAACTCCAATCATTCCAATTTCACAAACGTGCATTCCTAATAAATGCCAAAATCCATTAGCATAATTATTTGAATCTATTACATTTCCTTCAGTATTTCTTTTAACATAATTAGTAAATCCTTTAATTGGTAAAATAATGTCTGTTAATTTGTAGTTATTTAAGGAATAATCTTTTTCCATTTTTTAGAAATTATCTTCTCTTATCATCATTATCTAATTCAGTCCACCATTCTAAATCAGGAACTTTGGTAGCGTCCATTCCCTTAGCTCTCATAAATCCTCTAGATAAAAGGTAAAAAATAACTCCAAGGCTCTTTGTACTTTTATTGTTCCCAATAATAACTTGGTTTGCTCCTTTTGAAAAGTTATTTGTATCACAAACCATTAGAACATTTTTGTGAACTCTCAAAGTGTCGTTCAAGGCATTCTTGTCAAGCCAGTGATCAGTAACAATTGTTAATTCATTTTCAAAGAAATCAGGAAGTGAGGTATTTGTTAAAACACCAGCAGGATATTTCTTTGCAAAAACTCTAATTCCTGTTAATTCAGAGAATTTTTCAGCTGCTTTCCATCCGGCTTGTCTTTTACAAACTAAAATAATATCTTCAGCTTTGAATTTTGAAAGGTATTCAATTCCTTCTTTTAATTTTTCATCAATTAAATCTGTGTTGAAAATAGCCAATCCATCCGCCCTTCTTCTATATACGAAAGGCCTCATATCTGGAGTAACAACTTTAGTTCCCAAGTAAATACCAGCTTTAACATATTCTTCTAAAGGGATAAGCATATCTGTTCTTTTCTTACCTTTAACTTGCGCTTTTAACTCTTCTGATTTGGGAGTGGTTTCTGATAATTTTTCCTTTAACTTGGCCGCTTTCTCTAAAAGTGTTTTTTTCTTTTCTTCTAAATCTTTAGCTTCTGGAGTATCTTCTTTAGATTCAGCTTCAGCAGTTTTTAGATCTACTTTAGTTTGTTCTTTTTCATCTAGAGCTTCTTCTTTCGCAATTTCTTCGGGAACTCCAGATTCTTCTAAATCTTCGATAATTTCTTTTTTATTTGCTTCAGCTTTAGTTCCTGATTCTTCAGGGACTTTTGCTTCAGCTTTAGTTCCTGATTCTTCAGGGACTTTTGCTTCAGCTTTAGTTCCTGATTCTTCAGGGACTTTTGCTTCAGCTTTTTTAATTGCCATGAGAATTCAGATGAAAGTTAGTTTTTAAAGATTACGTATAGGGGGTCATGGTATTATTTCAGAGATTTCCCAATTTCAATTAATTTTTCATTTTAAAATAATTATTTTGTAGATTTTTGTATTTCTATCAAACGTTCTATCTTCTTTACTCTAATATCGCCCTCTGTCCCACACTTAAAGAAATCTGCTTGGAATCCAAAGGCAAGATCTGCTAAAATCGTCTCCTTTGTCTCTCCGCTTCTATGTGAAAAAACCATTTTAATGTTATTTGTTTTTGCTAATTCTACTACACGTTTTACCTCAAGAAGTGAACCGCATTGGTTTGGCTTAACAATAATGGCGTTAACAGCTTTCATATTAATAGCCTTTTGTAATCTTTTAGAACTTGTAACAATTAAATCATCTCCAACGATTAGTGAGTCTGGAAATTTTTTTAATAATTTAGCGTGACTTTCAAAATCATCTTCATCGAAAGGATCTTCAATATAAAGTAAGTTGAAGTTTTTGATTAAATTAGATAAATATCCAAATTGTTCATCAATATCCCGCTTTAACATAGGGTTATTGTAATTGTATTTTTTTCTTTTACAAAATCCAGAAGCTGCAACATCTAACCCTAAAGGGACATTGAGGTTTGTTAGGACATCCAGGACTTCTTTATCATTTAATGAAGTCATCCAAGCATTTTCATCGTTCTTTTCTGAACGGAAATTTTTATCTTTTTTCTTCAAAAACATTTCAGCATTTTCTTTTGATTTTTTATTAGATTCATAATTTTCAGAAACTGTTTTTTTATTTGGGATTATTTCAAATTCTTGAAAGTCAGGACGTTTCCCATTAATCTCTTCAGAATGTTTTCCACCACCAACACAATTTCCAACCAGCCTTGGGAATTTAGGCTTTTTAATATTTTTATCCATTATTAATTCCCAAACTTCTTTCTTCTGTTCCTTAGCAAGTGCCTTAAGAACAGCAGATTCAAACGCAAATAAGCCATTAGCACCAACGTGCCCTTCTAAGATGTCTTCTATTCTTTTCAGGTCATCAAAGTTTTCAATTATATCTCCAGAAAAATAATCCTTAAATTGGTTTAATTTCTTAACATCTTTATCTGGATCCTTCTTGTATGTCTTCACAGCGTTCTTTCCTGTAGATTTTCCTTGAGGAGATGAAGCATTGAATGAACCCGCATTAGTTTTTATTGAGATTTCTATTGTTTTTTCCTTACGAGAGTCAAGAATTATTTTTGCAGATACTTCTTTTATGACAACCATATAATCAATTAATCTTTAGAGTTTTTAAGAATTGTCCTTATTCTAGTTCTTCCTTACCATCAGATACTTCTTCCCCAGCATCATTTTCATCGTCTGGCTTAGCAAGTGCCATTATTTCTCCTTGTTCTTCAATTTCCCCTTCTTCAGCAATTGCAATTTCGGCTTTCTTTGCATCACTAACTTTTGGGATTATTGGTTTCTTCAAAGCACCTTCCTTTCTTTTTGGGAAAGGTTTCTTTATTGAAATAGGTAAAACTCCTGAGCTTAACTCAACTTCAGCAATTTTAAGAGCGTCATAGTGTATTTTTTCTAAGTCATTTTCAGAAATTTTAACAAGTAAAGGAGCATTCATCGCAAGCTGTAAAGCTCTTGCACCAATTATCCTTGCTTCTTCATATTTTGTAAAAACTTGTTTTTCAGCCATCTTTCCTTATTACTTTATTTGTTTCTCTAACTTTTTAAATAGTTCTTTCCAGGCATTATTTACCATTTCAACTGCTTTTTCAATTTCTTCAACAGTAAAACTCCCAGCATTTCCTTTTTGCATAGAGGAAATTATTCCTTCAGAAGTCCCAATAGTTAATCTTGCCTCACTTAGGTCTTCTTCTTCTTTGTTAGGATCAATTAATAGATTATTTCCAATCCGATGAACAGTAATTGCAATAGGATTAACTCCTGTCAAAGGCATATCCTTTTCAAACTCTCCATATAAAACTTTATCATTTTTTGCATCGTATTTTGGAAGCTTTGCAACTTTCAAAGCAGCCAAGGCTCCAATTCCAGCAGCATCTAAAAGGTTACCATCATCATTCATAGCATAAATATCTATGAAGATAGTCCAAACTTTTTCCCCTTCTGTAATACATAATTGTTTTAAATCAATAACATTACTTTCTCTAATTCCTCTATCAATCACCCTTCCCAACTCAATTGCAGGGAATTTTGGAGGTCCAAGTTCAGCCCTAGAAGAGCTTAAAGGTGAGATTTCTGCAGTAACCATTAAATTTCCTTTAGAAGGTGAATCCGGGTATGGAGCTCCAAGTGAAGCCTTAACACCAACAATGACCTCTGTGTCTCCTAGTTTAACCCTAACAGATCCCTCTGCTTTCTTTGACACATCTTTTTCTATAACTAATTCTCTAAATTGCTCAGGAGTTCTTCCATCAAATCTTTTTCCCTCTGATAAATATCTATTTAATCTTTCGAAATTAACTTCCGGTGCTACGTCTATTCCTGGTGCGCTCATTTTTTTCCTCCGGTTAAATCAACTGAATCTTTCAATGCTTGTTTTTGAATTTTATAAATTTCTTTACAAGATTTTTTAGCCATTTCAAGAACTTCTTTTAATTGCTTAGCATTAATGTTTCCATCTAATTGAAGGTGTGTAATGTGTCCTGAAGTAGTCATAGAAACTGGTATGTCTGTTGAGCCTTCTCCGTCTTCAAATTCAGAATCTTCATATTTATCTAAATCTAATACTAATGTTTTATCCATCTTACCAACAGCAACACTTGTAATCATGTCTCTCATAGGGATTCCTGCATGTGCTAAAGCCATTGCAGCTGCATTTATTCCTGCACATCTTGTTCCAGCATCGGCTTGAATAATATTAATGTGTACATCAACAACCGTATTTGGAAATTCGTCTAGCATTACAACTGGTTCTAAAGCCCATTGGGTTATCTTTGAAATTTCAGTGCTTCTCCTTGAAGGCCCTGGCCTTATTCTATCTTCAACTGAAAAGCTATTCATATTGTATGTACACCTTAAAGTTCCCTTTGAAGGATTTTGAGCGTGTTGAGGGTGCATTTTCTTAGGTCCATAAACAGCCGCAACTGCAATTGTTTTTCCTATCTGGAACATTGCACTTCCATCGGCGTTTTTTATAACACCAACTTTGGCTAAAATTGGGCTTCTTAATTCATCTAATTTTCTTCCGTCTGTTCTTTTATATGCCATTTTTATTCTGAATCTCCCGTATTTTCCATTGCTTCAACTTCTGCATTTACTTCCTCTTGAATATCTTTAGCCTTTTTATTTCTACCTTTTCCACCGTTCTTTTTGAACCATTTTTCAACTTCTTCTGTTAATCCCTCTACAAAAGAGTTTTCAACGATAAAGTTTATAGCTTTTTTAGCTAATAACTCGTCATCAATTTTATCTCCTTTAATCCAAATATATCCATTTTGACCAACAGTTATATTGCAATCTGTCTCATCTTTTATTAATTTAATCATGCTTCCTTCTTTTCCTATAACTCTTGGAACTTTGTTAGGGTTTGTTTTGAAAATCATTCCTTCGTCAATTCTTCCTAATCCTCTAGATTTTAAACTTAAATCGATACCTTTTCCATTCATAGACCAAATTTTAACAACAGCCATGTCTCCAATGCTTAGAACTTCATCCATAGAGTCTTTGCTAACATATCTTGGGACTTCCATAACCGTTAAGAATCCATTCTCTGCGCATCCAATGTTGATTACCCACCCATTATGAGTTATCATTTCAACTTTTCCTATAATAACATTTCCCCTTCTAGGAATATAAGGTCCTGAAAGTGGAATAATTTTAACTAATTTATTAGATTCTTCTGCTAAACCATATCTTAAAGCAATTATGTCATTTCCTCTCTTTTCAGTTCCTTCTCCAGGCAAATAATCTTCTCCTGAAAGGATCGCTTCTCCGGGTATTACTATTTTTCTTTCTGACATTTTATTTTTTGTTTTTTTGAGTATATAAAGTCATCTGATTATAAAAATGATCCACAATTGCTTTTTGGTCATCCTCCGAAGTGATTCCTTTTTGATACATTATTTTTAATTTATTCATTGATTTGTCCATTTTATTTTTCTTGTATTTCTTCTGTAACAGCACTTCCGTGTGTTACACCATTTAGTTTATCATAAAAGTCCATAATCATTCCCGCAGGGACTTTTACTATGACTTCAAGACTTCCATCATCTAACCAGGTTTCTGTGTCCTTGTAGGTTGAGATGGCTCCGTAGGCCTTTCCGGTGTGTATTGCCGGAATGGTTATCTTGACTCTCTTTGTCTCAAGTTTTATTGGAATTATTTTACTAATCGCCCCAAGAATATCATTAATTTGGTTTTCAATTGGTGTGTTCTTTATGTTAATATGAGCTTGTTCAAGCGCATTTTTAATCCTTTCGGCCGTATGCGGGTTACCCGATTGGGGGTCAATGGCATTTCTAGTTAAAAAATCAACAACTTGCTTAAATCTTTTCTCTTGCTCAGCGTCTCTAAAATCTTGGGTTGTTAAAATTTCTCCACCCTTAACAATTTTAGGGATAATTTCATTGGAGTCTGTTGTTCCAAAAGCACTTTCAATGTCTGAAGTTGGTGCTCTCTCTCCTTTTTTAACATCTCTAAAAATAACCTCACTTTCAGCGATTATGCTTGAAATTTCTCCACGCTTAAATTTCATAGCATCTTCTAAATCAACTAGAATCTCAAAATGTTTTCCACTCTTATCCATACGTACAGTTGTCTGTGCCATTATATTTTTTCAATATTCTTTCCTTCAGCTCTTATGATTGTAGGGTTTTCAGACTTTATATAACTTAATTCAAATTTCTCTATATTAAATTTACCGTCTTTAACTTCTTTGAAGATGTCTAAAGCAAGTTTTACTCCTTGTTTAATTGTCAAATCATTTTTGTATCTTTCTCTAAGCAAGTCTCTTATTCTTTCATCACCCTCACCAATGGCATTTGTGTGAAATTGAAAATAGTTTCCAGTAACATCGCTTGTAAAAATTTCTGGAGTTGTACCATTAATCCCGGCAAGCATCATAGATACCCCGAAAGGTCTTGCTCCCCCGTATTGGGTAAATTGCTGTTTCATATTTGAAAGTTCCTTAATAACAGATTCAGGTTCAATCGGGCTGTCATATGTAACCCTATGTTGTTGGGCTAAAACTTGGGCTTTTTCAATTAAAACACGTGCATCAGAAGTAATTCCAGCAGCACTTGCAATAACGTGATTATCAACTTCATGGATCCTTGTAGCACTTTCAGAAACTATCAATGTATCATTAATTCTTTTATCAGCAATTATAAAAACCCCGTCAGAGCAAGCCATCCCTATACTAGAGACACCTAATCTTACCGTTTTTTCAGCATACTCTACCTGTAACAAATGTCCATCTGGAGAAAACATTGTCGCTGTCCGATCATAACCCATTGCTTGATGTTGCATTTCCATATTATTATTTGAGAATTTTTAATATTAAATTCCTTTATTTTACTTTCTAATCAAAAAAGAAAGAAATAAGGAATTTATAAGTTTTTTGGTAGTTATTTTTTTAATCCTTTCAAAGTTCCAGAAACTTTCAAAACCTCTATTTTTTCAGGAAAAACAGCAAAACCCCCCCTAACCAAGTCAATAGAATTCCTATTTATGCAAATAACGTCATTTTTAATGAAACTTAGTCCACATTTAGACATGCCTAAACTCCCTCCAAATTCTAGAATAGCTTTTTCAACGTTTTTCTTAAGGTCTTTGCCTCTCAACAACAAATATCTCTTGTTTTCTTTATGAGAAGGGATAAGGGCTTTCATAAAATACTTAAGAAATTAACTTTTATATTATTATCTATCTATTAAGAAATTAGTAGGACAGAGCACATTTTTTCCTATCCTCAATATCTTTCAACATCTTAAAAAAATATTTGGAATATTTTCCTTCATAATTATTTATGCTCCCTTCAAATTTGTCTTTTCTTTTTTCAAAATAGTCCCACGCTTCTTTATTATCCTTAACTGGCAGTTTTAATGTTCCCTCCAATCCTTGGACCTTTCTCCCAAGGCCTCTTAACCCTTTTTCTTCTTTAGTTCCATTGAGAATTATTTTTAATCCTCCAATAAAAAGATTTTCTTCTCCCACCATGTTCTATCTGAGGCGTTGTTTGTTTTAAGTTTTATTATACTTGAATATAATCCCGAAAAACTATATAAACCAAATTCTCTATTAATTTAAAAGAGCGTTATCGATTAAAATGGAAATTTGCACTGTTGGAGGATATGATGAAGTTGGTAAAAATATGACCGCCATAAAAGTAGGTGAGCATGTTTTCTTATTTGATTGTGGGTTTTATTTACCTGGGGTTATTGAACTACAAGAGCAAGGGGAAATAAATTATACAAAACAGGGATTGCGTAGGGTAGGAGGAATCCCAGATGATAGAGTTTTAGATAAAATAGGTTGGAGAAAAAAAGTAAAGGCAATTTTTCTTTCACATGCACACCTAGACCATGTGGCGGGTTTACCTTTTTTAGCAGATAGATACCCAAACGCAACAATTTACGGAACCCCTTTTACAATGAAAGTTTTAGAATCTTTAATTAACGACTCAACGGTCATGGTTAGAAACAAAAGAAGAGTTGTCCAATCAAATTCAACGCACAAAATTCCCGGGGTCCCAAACAATATTAAAGTTGAATTTATACATACGACCCATTCCACAATCGATAGTACTTTTATAGTTTTGCACACTCCTGAAGGAGGATTCTTTTATGCCCTAGATTACAAGTTTGATGATACCCCTACTTTTGGAAGCCCTCCTAATTATAAGAGGTTAAAAGAGTTAGGGAACGAAAATATTCAGTTAGCAGTAATAAACACTCTTTATTCTGCTAAAAAAGAGTCAAACCTTAGTGAGAGAGATGCAGATAACATGTTAAGAGAGGCATTTGATAATGCAAGGAGCAAGGACAAAGCATTATTCATAACAACTTTCTCATCACACATAGAACGTCTTAATAATATTGTCAAATATGCTTCAAAAACTCGTAGAGAGGTTATCTTTTTAGGAAGAAGTCTTGCAAAATACGTTGATTGTGCAATGAAGGTTGGAAAATGTCCTTTTCAGAACAAAATAAGAGTAATAAAATATAGGCGGCAAGTAAATTCAACCCTGCGTAAGGTAGAGGCGGATAGAGGAAGATATGTTATTGTTTGCACTGGCCACCAAGGAGAAGAAGGTTCAATTTTGGATAGAATTTCTAAGGGAGAAACTCCATTTAGGTTTAGAAATGGTGATAATTTGATTTATTCCTCTTCGGTTATTCCAACTGAAGTGAACATAGAATCAAGGAGAATGTTGGATGAGCGTTTTGAAAGGATGGGGGTCATACTTCAAAAGAATGTTCATGTTCATGGGCATGGAAGCCAGGAAAGTAAAAAGAAGTTGATAAGAATGGTAAAACCAAAAGTAATCATTCCTTCTCATGGGGACAAAAAACAAGAAAAAGATCTAATTTGTGTGGCGGAGGAAATGGGTTACAAACTTGGAAAGACATCCTATTTATCTACAAATGGAAACGTCATCAAAGTATAATGTAGAAGTGGAATCAATTCTTGGAGGTTTAGAGTCAGCTTTAGCTCGAGGACAACCTCTTAAAAATGCAATGGCTAGTTTTAGAAATGCAGGGTATAAGCAAGAGAATATAGAAGAAGCTGCTAGAAAATTCCAGGTTTTGCATCGGAGAAGATTCCATGAGCTTGGAGTAGATCCAAACAAGCCAAGGAAAATTGGGGGTACAGTCTCCCAGTATGGAAACGCTGAAAAGGAAAAAATCAAGAAGCCAAAACCAAAAAATCTCGTGCAGGCACAAGAACGTGAAGAATTAATAGAGCAATATGAAAGAGAAAAACAAGAAATGGAAGCCAGAAAACCGGTTTCAGATAGGAAAATAGTTGGAAAAGTTAGGGCAGGGGAAAAGGATTCGGAAGAAGGAAAGGGTTCTAAAGGAAGACAAGGATCTTCTGTTCCAGGAAAATCCAGAAAATCCAAAATTAAAGGAGGAAGAGGTCCAAAGAAAAAACAAGTTGTTTCAGGATATGGGGACGATGCACTAGAAGCTACAGAGAAGTTTAGGGATGCAATCGAAGAGGCAGTTCAAAGTTTAAGCCAACTTTCTTTACCACAACAAACATCTTCTCCAGGTTCACCCAAAAGACAAAAAACCCAAGTTGTAAATAAAATCTCTAATTATGGGATGAAACCTCCAACACCAGTAAATAAGGCAGTCACTTTTTTGTTAATTTTCTTGTTAATCTTGTTACTTGGAGTTCTGGCAGCGGTTTTCTTCTTCAAGGAAGAATTGATAGATTTATTTAACACGTTCACGTTAGATTATTTAATGCCTTTAATTTAATATAAATAAAATGCACAATTCAATTTACAAACCTTCTGAAGATTCTTACCTAATGACAAATGTGCTTAAGGAAAAACTTCCAACTCTTCTAGAAAAGAACTCAAGATTAAAATTGCTTGAAATGGGATCTGGTTCTGGAATTCATTTGCAAACTGCTTTGAGTTCTGGAGTAATAAAAGAGAACATCTTTTCTTCAGACATAAACAAAGATTCTGTAGATCATTGCTCTTTGCTTGGATTTAATTGTATACAATCTGATTTATTTGAAAAATTTGATGAGAAAGAAAAATTTGATTTAATTATTTTTAATCCTCCTTATCTCCCTGAAGATAAAAATGAACCAGAAGATTCTAAATTAGCAACAACAGGAGGAAAGAAAGGAAATGAAATTATCATTAAATTTCTTGAACAAGCAAAAAACTTTCTAAATTCTAATGGAAAAATATTTATTATTGCAAGCAGTTTAGCAGAGAAAGTGGATTTTGATAACCTTGGATATAATGAACAAGAAATTGGATGTGAAAAATTATTCTTTGAAACGTTATGTATTTGGGAATTATCTTTAAAATAATATTTATATAATCATTCTAATTACTATATTTATGATAATCCCAATATTAATTATTATATTGCTAACTCTAATGCCTCTTGTAGAATTAAGACTTTCAATTCCAGTAGGCATTTTAGAAGGTTCAATGCATTTCCCACTTGGAATAACTCTTAATGGATTAGGCATGAACCCCCTGATTGTTTTTGCTATCGCTGTTCTTGCAAATATTTTGTTAGGATTTGCCCTATTTCATATTTGGGAACTTCTTGATGAAAGACTTAGAAAATCATTTTTAAGAAAGCCCTACTCAAAATTTATGAATAGATCGCATAGAAAATTGAGCAAGTTTGTAGATAAGTATGGGACCTTTGGGGTTGCGTTGTTTATAGGATTGCCAATTCCTGGAAGCGGGGTATATGCAGGAAGTTTGGGTGCATTTGTTTTAGGTCTAGATAGAAAACATTTTTACAAAGCAACAATAATTGGAGTTTTAATCGCGGGAACAATAGTAACGCTACTAACTGTTACTGGAATAAGTTTGTTTAGTTAAAATTATTTTTCGAATTTCTTAATTTTATTTTCAAGATGTTTTTTCAACCTAGGAAGGTTCTTATTCCAATCTGTTTTAAATAAACCATACATATTTAGATCATGGAGTCTTTTTGTAGCTGCATCTCTTCTATCTTTTATTTTAACACCTTCTATTTTATAACCCATTCTTTTTTGAGTTGCATTTGAAGCTTTATTATCACTAAATGCACCAGTATTTAACTTTCTAATTTTTAATTTATTGAATACAAAATTATTTACAGCAATTTTAGCTTCGGTCATATATGCTTTTCTCCAGTATTTTTTATTTAACCAAGAACCAGTTTCAGCAGTTCCAAAAGTTTTATTTATTTTAATTAATTCTAAAACTCCAATGACTTTTTTTTCTTTTTTAAGTTCTAAAAAGAAAGTATAACATTCTTTTTTATTATTTTTTTTAATAGATTTTTTTAACCAATCTTTTGCATCTTGTTTTTTATACGGGTGTGGAATTCCTTCTGTTCTTTTTGCAACATCAAATTCTTTTACTCCTTCATAAATATCTTTCCAATCACTTTCTTTTGGCTTTCTAAGAATTAATCTTTGTGTTTCTAATTTCATTTTTTATCTAGGAATATCTCTCCAAGAAATCTTTTTCTTTTTAAGATCTTGAAGCTGTGGAAATTTATCTTCGTAAACTGTTCTTTGTGTCTGGTAAAAAATTCCTAAAGGAATCTTTGTTTTTTTGTTTATTCCATCGTAATTAAACTCTTCTGCTTTTTCCATTGCTTTTTTATAATCAGATTTGTCGTGTCCTTTTTCCTGTAAATTATAAGTCCTATCCACATATCCCTTATCTGGATGGAAAATAATGCATGGTTGAATTACTTCAATGAATGAAAATCCTTTATGTTTCATTGCTTCTTCAACAGCCCAAGTAACTTGATCCACTTTTGCATAAATCCTCGCAACAAATGTGGCCCCTGCAGCCAACATGAGCTTTATTGAATTAAATGGGACATGCTTCATTCCCAAAGGGGTTGTCTTGTCAGAAAATCCTTGTTCTGTTAAAGGAGTTGGTTGTCCAACTGTTAATGCAAATACCTGGTTGTTATGCACAATGTAATTAAAATCCGAATTGTAACGGGCAGCATGAATTGTGTGCGCCATTCCTTCCGAATATGCATCTCCATCTCCAGAGAAACCAAATACGTTTAGGTTAGGATTCCCAATCTTTAATCCAAGGCAAGTAGGAAGAACTCTTCCGTGCAAACTGTTCATGCCATTTAAATCTAAATAATCATAAATTTTTGCATGACATCCAATACCAGAAACAATTGCAAATTTATCTCTATCTTTTTCTGTTTTAATTTTTGGTTCTATTGCTTTTTTAAACCCAGCTAAGATCTGGAAGTTCCAGCATCCAGGACACCATGTTGGTTTAGTGGGGGCACTTATATTCATTTTATTCTCTTTTTTAATTCAGCATTTAATTCATCTCTTAAGAATGGACGTGCATCGTATTTTAATATTTTATTATTGTCTTCCACCTTAAAGGCAATTTTTTCCATTAGTATTTGGCTCAAGGGAGAGGTTGAATTATTCTCTACAATAAAAACATTTTTTCCTTTTAACTCTTTAAGGATTTGTTTTGGAAAAGGTTCAATATATTTTACTTGAATTGCTTTGCAATCAAGTCCTTGGATTGCGTCTTTAACTGCCCCTTTTGTTGAACCCCAAAATAAAACAACGTTCTTTGAAGAACTTTTTCCAAATGCCTCATACATTGAAAACTTTGCCTGGGCTTCTTTCTCAATTAAAGGAAACTTTTTAGCTCTTTTTTCAATATTAGCTTTGATTAAGACAGGGTCTTCTGTTCCAGAACCTGTTTTTGGGTCTTGTTCATAAGAATTGTATCTTCTCATTTTTGTGGCTTTAGGAACTTTTACAATTTTTCCATTTTTAGGAATGGTGTAAACACTTTCTCCTAAATGTTTATCACCTACTAAAATACTTGGCATTTGGTATTTTTGTGAAAAGTAAAAGCATTGATTAATTAATTCCATTGCATCTCGGGGGTCTCCGGAAGCAACCACAAGGCGGTCAAATTCTCCATGACCTATATGGCGGGCCATTTGTAAATCCCCCTGAAGATTATAGGTTGGAACTCCAGTTCCAGGACCAGGTCTTTGAGACAAATAAAAGACCAATGGAATCTCTGCAATACCTGTTAGACTTATTGTTTCACCCATTAGGTCAATTCCCCCTCCTGAGCTTCCTACCATTGTTTTTGCACCTGTCATTGCGCTTCCTACTCCAGCATTTGCAACTGCAATTTCATTTTCAATTTGCAAAACAATATAATTCCCTTTAATTTGGTTTTTAGCAAGTTGTCCTAAAATTGGGGTTGCAGGAGTCATTGGATAGGCAATGTAAACATCCAAACCACTTGCAACGGCTCCAGTTGAAATTCCTTTGTTTCCATCCATAAAAATACCCGTTCCTTTTTGATGAGATGTTTGAACTAACAAATCTTTTTCTTCATCATATCCTTTTTTTGCATTCTCAAAATTTTCTTCGTATCTTTTTTTAAGTTCTTTTAAAATATAATCTAAAATCTTAAAATCCATCCCTAGAAGTTTAAACATTCTCCCAGCGTAATACATATTTTCCTTATGCCCTTTCAAAATAATTCCTTTTTTATTAAGATCTTTTTTGTGTGTTGCTTCTGTTAATTCATCTAGGGCAATAATCATGTCCATTTTTGAATCATTACTATTTACAGGGTCTATTGAAAAAGTTAAGACATTAAAATTATGTCCTCCACGAATAAGGCTGGGGTAATCTCTAGTGTAAAAAACATTATATCCTAATTTAACTAAACCTTCTCCTAGAATACGCGTCAATATATTTGGTCCTTGACCAGCAGCACCTCCAAATAAAATGTTGTATCTTTCACCCATTTTTCAACTTTTACCTCTATTAACAAGTAAAACCAAAAGTGTTATTTAAAGGTTTTTATGGAAAAGTTTTGGTTTGGAAAGGATTTTTGAAAGGTTCGTTTATGGTTAGGTTCTGGTTTGGAAACCTTTTCAAAAGGTTTATATCCCAAATAACCCCAATAATTCTTAAATACTCAAATCAAATTATTATCTTATAAAAATGATTAACCTTAAGTACAAATTTGGTGGGAAGTTTATAAAAGAAACCCGCGCAGCAGGAGGTATCTTTTAATGGTACGATTCGCACACATAGCGGATGTTCACTTGGGAGGTTGGAAACAACAGCCCATGCAAGAACTGAATTTTCAATCTTTTGTTAAAACAATTGATATTTGTATAGATAATAAATTGGAATTCATTTTATTTGCAGGAGATTTATTTGATAGTGCATATCCTCCAATTGAAATTCTCAAGGAGACGTTTGCACAATTCAAAAGGATAAAGGAAGCAAAGATTCCCTGTTTTATAATAGCTGGTTCTCATGATTACAGTGTTTCTGGTAAAACTTTTTTAGATGTTTTAGAAAAAGCAGGATTTTGTAAAAATGTGTTTGATATTGAAAATAAAGAAGTTCCTGTTTCAGAGCAAGAAGTAATAACATTAAACCCACATATCCACGAAAACATTGCAATTTATGGTTATCCAGGAAAAAAATCAGGATTAGAAATACAAGATATAAGAAAAATAAAATTAAATGATGCACCAGGATTATTCAAGATACTAATGCTTCATACAACATTGGATAAGGTGGTTGGGTCCCTTCCAATTGATTCAGTAGAATCAAGAACATTACCAAAAGCAGATTATTATGCATTAGGGCATATTCATGTTTTGTATGATAAAGATGGAATTGTATATCCAGGACCTTTATTTCCTAACAATTTTAAAGAACTTGAAGATTTAAAACAAGGACATTTTGTGCTTGTAGATACTGAATCAAACCAACAAATACAAAGAATTGCTTTACCAACAAAAAAAATTGAATCAATGATTATGAAAGTGGATGATGGACTAATTGCAACAGAACAAATAATTTCTGAATTAAATAAACGCGATTTAAAGGATAAAGTTATTTTATTAAGAGTGAAAGGAGAATTGCAGAGAGGGAAAAATTCAGATATTAAATTTCAAAAAATAGAAGATTTTGTAAAAGCACAAGGAGCTTATTTCTTGCTTAAGAATACCCATGATTTAACAACAAAGCAAATTGAAATTGATGTTGAAATTAAAGATGATTCAAATATTGAAGAGGAAACAATAATTAGTTATACAGATCAAAATCCATCTGATTTGAATGCCCTAATACCCCAATTAATAGAAGCATTATCAAAAGATAAGCAAGAAGATGAGAAAAATGAAACCTTCAGTAATAGGATTTTAGATGAAGCAAGGAAGGTGTTAAATTTTTAAAATGAGAATAAAAAAAATATTCTTAAACAACATAAGAAGTTATGAGAAACAGGAGTTTGTATTTAATGAGGGCTCAACTCTTTTAGCAGGGGATATCGGTTCTGGTAAAACATCCATTTTATTGGGAATAGAATTTGCATTATTTGGGTTGCAACCAGGACAGAGGGGAAGCGCAATCCTGCGTAATGGCGCTGTTACAGGAGGAGTATCAATTGAGTTCGAAGTGGATGATAAAAATGTTTTAATTG
>CAZZGW010000009.1:6751-19124 GCA_964653605.1 Candidatus Woesearchaeota archaeon | reverse complement strand
ACTGCAAAGCACATCACAAGAATTAGAGATTTAAAATAGAAATAACCCTTTAAGCCAATACAAAGTCTTAAAAATACCTTTTACTTATAAATAATATACAAAATATCTATTCCTGGATCTATCAAAAATTGTTATCTCTGAGATTATTGTTATTAAATTTGTATGAAGGAGAAATAAAAAATGAAATGTCCAAAATGTAAATGTCAAATGGAAGTAAATGTTGAAAAAAAAGCATATATCTGTGAAAATTGCGGGAATATGGTGAGATGGAATCCTCCTGAAAATGTAAGCAAAATACGTTCATTTATGCAATTTTAATTATTAGAAAGATAATCATAATTAATAATATTAATGATTTTACTCAAATAATTATTGGTTTTCTTTAAATTTGTCTCTCCAGGAATAAGATGCTTAACAACGTAAAGATTTGTTTTATCACCTTCCACAGGCATATGAACATCCAGACCAAGATTACTTTTCTCAAGCTTGGTACAAGCCAAAAAAGACTCTAATTTATTAACAGTAACACTATTAAGACCCTCGAATGTCAATTCAATTTTTCTATCATTATCTCTTTTATCTTTCATTTTTAAATTTATCAAGAAATTTTACTTTTTCAGTTCATCTGACTCAGCTTTTGCTGGTGTCGAGACAGATTTTATTTCTTTGCTAACTTCGCTAACTTTGCCTTATTAAGTTCTTTTTGAACTTCAGCATTCTTTTTTCTGGCCAACTTTTCTTCTGCAGACATAGGTTTCTTACCTGAAATCAAACGTCTTTTCATAGAACGTTGCTTATGTGCCTTTAATCTTACTTTTGCCATCTTAAAAAGTAGAAATTTAAGTATATAAGGTTTTGGAATACAATTATTTATATAATAAGGCTTCTGAAAAAGAACATGGGAATATTCAGTTTTTTAAAGAAAAAACCAAAAGAAAAGGAAACAGATAAAGCTACAGCTGAAACCCTGTCATTTTCAGATATTGGGGCTTGGATAGAAAAAAAAGGAAAAGAAAATGAAGAAAAGACAAAAGAAGTTATTTCCCACGTTAAAGAAAAAATAGACATATTTGGGAACGAACTTAGACAAAAAATAATCGCTTTGAATGAATTTAATATTGAAGAAAAAAAAGGAAAAGAAACTGAACGTGTGAAGAACATTGTATCTGATAGCAGGATACAATACGTAGAATCATTAGAACAACTAATTGAAAGACTAAAAATAACTAAAGAAGAAAGCATGAGAGATTTTATTGATAGAATAAACAAGGTCTTTTTTGACTTTGACAAAACATCTTCAAAAAATTATGAACGAGTTACAATTCTTATAGGAAAGGAGATGGCAAACATAAAAGAAAGCCTAAAAACTTTTTCTAAAAGTTTAGTAAAAACATTTGATGAAGGAAGGCCAATTATAACAAAATCCAATGCTCTTTCAAAGATTAAAGAAAAACTAGAAGAAATTCCCCCTATGAACAAGGACATAGAAAAAATTAATGAAGAAGCAGAAGAACTAGGTAAAAAAATGAAATCGGAAGAAGAAGAACAGAAAGATATAAAGAAAAAATTAGAAGAAACTAAGAAAAGTTCGGATTACCTTGAAAATTTATCTACACAAAGAAAGATTGAATCTCTTAGGGATGAAACAAAGAAAGAGCTTTCTGAGCTAAGAAACATTATTGACTTTAAGTCTCTTGTAAGTTTTTTCCATATAAACCTAGACCAAATGAGGACAGTGAGAGAACACAGAGAAGATTTCCAGACAAACTTCCAAAAAGACAACGGAGAGACAATAACAAAGCGATTAGACGAAGCAAAACAAAGCACAGAAAAAACACAAGAAAAAACAAAACAAATAAGAGAAAAGATTCAAGAAACACTAGAACTTGAAGAAAAACTCAAAGAAGACGAGACAAAAATCATTGAGAAACAAATAAACAACATGGACCTTGAAATTGAAAATCTAAACACAGAGAAAGAAAAAACACTAGCAAGATATGAAAGATCAAAAGAAGAAAAAGAAGAGCTAATAAATTCTTTAAAACAAAAACTTAAAGGCATGGACGTTGACATCACAGATTAATTTCTCCTAATTAAATTATTCTACCCCATAAATCCTTATAAAATAATAGCCTCTTATTCAAATATGAAATTGAGGACAAAAAAAGAAAATCAAGATGGAATGGTAAGACTTGAAACTTCTGGGGAAATAAAAGAAATAATAATTAATGAAGATTTGCTTAATACTAAAGATTCCTCTATTAATGTTTGCTTTAAGGGAAAAAACAGCTCAGGAATTATTGAATTTACTCGAAAAGAGATGGCAATACTTCAAAAAGAATTTGGAAACAAAAAACAATTATTCAACAATGTAAAAGTTATGAAATTTAATAAATAAAAATTATTCTTCCTTTTCAATTACTTTATACTTTTATTTCCGCATTCATTTTTCCTATTAAATGTTCATTTTTCTTTAATACAGGTTTTACAACATCTTCTAAATATTCTGTTGTCTGAATATCGGCTGCACCTGAAAATCTTTTAGGTCTTTCTAAATACAAATTGAGATCTTTTTCGGACAATGGGAAATTAGAATCAGCCCCCAACCTAAAAAATAAATCATTGTCACTTCCTTCTTCTTTTATTGCTATTCCTGTTTCAACAGAATGGTGTTTCATTAATTCATGCATTTCTTGCCTACCATAACCCTCTTTTACAAGATCCATCAATATTGCTTCGCTTGCCATAAAAGGGAGCTCTTCATTAAGTAGCCTAGTAATTCTCTTTGGATAAAATGTTAAAGGTCTTCCCTTTTCTGGATTTACATCTTGATTGGTAATATTATTTGCCAGTATAAGTATGGCGTCCGTAGATAAAAATGCCTGTGGAATATCCATCCTTCTAATAGCAGAATCATCAAGTGTTCTTTCTAACCATTGATTTTTAGCAGTATCATAAAAATTAGGAACCAATCCAATCAATTTTCTAGCTATACTACACAATCTCTCACTCCTCATGGGGTTTCTTTTGTAAGGCATTGCGCTACTTCCCGTTTGATCTTTTGCAAAGGGTTCATCAACTATTTTTTGATTAGATAAAAGTCTAATATCTCCTGCAAATTTGTACAGAGAAACCCCTATTCCTGCAAGAGCTTCAGCAACTTTTGTATCAAACTTTCTAGGATATGTTTGTCCTGTTACAGGAAAAAAACTATCAAAGCCTAATTCTTTTGAAACCAAACCATCTAAAGCTTTAACTTTTTCAAAATCTCCCTCAAATAATTCCAAATAACTTGCTTGTGTACCTGTTGTTCCTTTTGTTCCTCTTGCTTTAAAATCAAGAGATTGAATCGTTTCTAAATCAGACAATAAATCTTGAATATAAAGAGTCATTCTTTTTCCAATGGTTGTTGGTTGTCCGGGTTGATAATGAGTGAATGCCAAGGTAACTAAATCTTTATGATTTTCGGCCATCTTAGACATATTATTAATAACATTGACTAAACCTGTCTCTACTAAATTCGTTGCTTCCCTCATTTGCACTAAATCAGTATTACACCCTACAAATTGAGAAGTTGCAGCTAAATGAATCATCTCTGCAGCAGTTGGACAATGGGTTCCATACTCATAAACATGTGCCATAACATCATGCCTAATTTCCTTTTCCTTACCAGCAGCAACGTCATAATCTATTGTTTTTTGTGCAGCAACCAATTCATCAATCATTCCTTGATTTATTACTTCTAATCCCAATTCCATTTCCCCTTTTGCTAAAGCGGTCCAACATTTTCTCCAAGTTGGAAATTTAAAATTATCAGAAAAAACATACTGCATACTTTTATTAGTATATCTTCCAACCAATGGTTCTTGATATTTATCTCTTTTATCACTTGACATTAATAAAATAAGAAAATTTTCTTTTTAAGAATTATTAAACTACAAACTCTATTTTCTCTCAACTACCCTATATTTTCTATTAAACTTCTTTTGCTTGTCCAATATAATAAAAGATTCAACAGTTATTCTAACTCTTACAATAAACCAACTAAAACGAAAAATCCCTAACCCTTGCAAGGTGCATTGAACTTCCTTGTCTGCCTAACTTTCTTCATCCTTTTTTTAACCATAATAAATCAAAAATAATTCGGTTTAAATATTTTTTTTAAAATATAACACCCCATCACCATAAGATTTATAAGTTAAAAAGGAGAATAATATAATATAAAATTTCTCATTTTAAAGAGGATAAAGATGATAATAAACATTTTAAGAAAAATAAGAGGTACAAGAGCAGGCTACAATATAGGAAGAGCCGTACTTTCAGCCCCTATAGTAACTAACAATAAATTCTATCAATCAAAATACAATCAAAAAATTAGATCCTCTATAAAAAAGCTAGAACAAGATCCCCCAAGCGGAGTTCACATAGCTACAACAAATCTTTGTAATGCTGCTTGTATAATGTGCCCACACCACAAATTAAAAAAATTTGGGAACATGGACATGAAACTCTATAAAAAGATAATTGACAATTGTGACAGACTAAAAGTTCCTAACTTAATACTTTCTTTCTTCGGAGAACCATTAATAGACAAACATCTTATTGAAAGAATAAAATACGCTAAATCTAAAGGAATTTACGTTGGATTTTCTTCAAACGCTTCATTACTAACAGAAGAGTGGGCAAAGAATTTAATTGATTCTGGATTAGATAGCATTACAATAAGCATGGATGGGTATTCAAAAGAAGTTTATGAGAGAATAAGAAAGAATCTAAAATTTGAGGAAGTAAAAGAAAACATTCAAGGACTAATAAAGATGAAGAAAAAATTAAACTCAAAAACGCCTAGTGTAAGTCTTGTTCTAGTTGAGATGGAAGAAAATAAAGGGGAAATAAAACAATTCTACAAAGAATGGAAAGGCAAAGTCCAAGGTATTAACATAATTAACATGAGAAACTGGGCAGACACAATTGAAAAAGAAAGTACAAAAGAAAGCTTCCACTCAAAGAAAAATATGCCAAGAAAACCTTGCTTGCCACTTTGGACAGAAATGTATGTTGACTGGGAAGGAAAAGTAGTTCTATGCTGTGATGATTGGAATAGTACAACAATCCTTGGGAATTTGAATAAACAAACCATAGAAGATATTTGGAATGGAAAGATCCTGACAAAAATAAGAGAGGCTCACAAAAAAGGAGAATATCACAAAATCCCTATGTGTAAAAATTGTAATAAAAAAAGTGTTTGGTGGTTAGCTAAATAATTCTAAGCTGCTGGTTTAAGAGAAACCTTCTCAAGACCTTTTGCAAGATTAACCCCAAAATTAAATCCTAAATTATATGCTTTTTCTTTTCTATTGTTAAATCTTTCTCTTCTATTAGCCCTATAGGATAAAAATATGGCTTTTACATATTTATTCGGGTTAACTTCTTTCAAAAGACCCATAACAGGAGACCCTCTTAAATCTCCAGGAGATTTTCCATTATACTGTTTTTTATCTTGTAATTTCATTTTAGATTTAGTTTTTTGGCTTTATTACCTTAACCCCGGCCATATAAGACCACAATGCCCTAGGAACTTTAATGCTTCCATCTTTTTCTTGATTGTTTTCCATTAATGCAATTAAAGCTCTTGGTGAAGCAACAACAGTGTTATTTAATGTATGAGCAAAGTAAAGTTTTCCTTTGTTATCAATTCTTATATTTAATCTCCTAGCTTGTGCGTCAGTTAAATTGCTACATGAACCAGCTTCAAAATATTTCTTCTGTCTAGGACTCCAAGCTTCAACATCCGCAGACTTTGCTTTCAAATCAGCTAAATCCCCAGAACAGCACTCTAAAACACGAACGGGAACTTCCAACTCCTTGAAAACATCCACTGTATACTTTAACATCTTATCATACCATTTGTAAGAATCTTCTGGTTCACAAATAACAACCATTTCTTGTTTTTCAAATTGATGAACCCTATACAATCCTTTTTCTTCAATTCCATGGGCTCCTTTTTCTTTTCTAAAACAAGGAGAATAACTAGTTAATGTTAAAGGTAATTTCTTTCCAACAATTTTACTATCCTGAAATCTTCCTATCATTGAATGTTCTGAGGTTCCAATTAAATACAAGTCTTCCCCCTCAATCTTATACATCATATCATCCATCTCTTCAAAGCTCATAACCCCTTCAACAACCTTCTTTCTAATCATATAAGGAGGAACAACCAACTCAAATCCCTGTTTTATCATATAATCCCTTGCAAAATTTAAAACAGCGCTATGGAGCAATGCTAATTCGCCTGTTAAATAATAAAATCCATTTCCAGATGTTTCACGAGCAGAATCAAAATCCACGCCCTCTATTCTTTCTGCTAATTCGGCATGATTAAAAATTTCATAGGAAGGAACTTTTGGTTTTCCTTTTGGAATTTTTTCAAGTTCAACATTCTCATTTTCATCTTTTCCAAGAGGAACAGACTCATGAATTATATTTGGGATTTTATACATGATTTCCTTAATTTTAACTTCAAGCTCAGCTCTTTTTTCCTGTATTTTTTCAATTTCTTCTGGAATCTTCTTAGCCTTTTTTAATTCAGAGTCAGCATTCTTCTTTGCTTTCTTTAACTCGGAAATTTTCCTAGAAACAACATTCCTATCCCCTCTTAATTTATCCTCATCAAATTTCAAAGCTCTCCACTTTTCATCTAAATTAAGAACCTCATCAACTAATTTGACCTTATTATTTTGAAATTTCTTCTTTATGTTTTCCTTAACAAAGTCAGGATTATCTCTCAAAAACTTTATATCAATCATGAAAGAAATAATAAAATATTCTATTTAAAGTTATCCAAACATGAACATTTAAAAATAATCTTATCTAGTTTATTCCATGGCAGAGGTGGCAAGTGTTGGAACTTTAATTGTGGGAGTTTATCAATCTTTCTTAGAAATTCTGCCAAGTTGGATGCAAATATTTGTTAACCTTTTTCTACTAGTAATTGTAGTTGTTATTTACGCAATATTCATTTGGAAATTCTATAGATTTGTATCAAAAAAGAACATTTTAGAACTAAACCTAAACCAATATAACAAATTCGCAAGACCAGGAACAATAAAACTAATGGCTGGTTTATTCTATTTCCTTGAATATATTGTTATATTGCCTTTCCTAATTTTCTTCTGGTTTGGAATCTTTACTCTATTCCTAATATTCCTGACTGAAGGATTAGATGTTCAAACAATCCTAGTAATATCTGCAGTAATCATAGGTGCAATAAGAATGACCGCCTATTACAAAGAAGATGTTTCAAAAGAAGTTTCAAAATTACTTCCATTCACCCTACTTGCTGTTTCAATGACAAAATCAAATTTCTTTAACTTTGAGAGTATTTTAGGAAAAGTTTCAGAAATACCTGAATTCTACCATTATATAATCTATTATCTTGCATTCATAATTGTTCTTGAAATAGTCCTAAGAGCATTTGATATGATTATTTCTTTATTCCATTTAGAAGAGGTAGCTATAAATGACGCAGAATTAGACGAAGCAGAGCTCAAGCCTCCGAAGAACGATTAATTCTTCTCCACACGAGGATGGTCCTGACCTTTCTCTTTCATCTTCTCCAACATCTTAACATGCTTTTCTTTCTCAGCCTTGTATCCCTTAGTATTTATCTTCAAATCCCTAATCATCTTTGAAACGTATTCTCCTCCTAGAAAATGTGGAGTTAAAACATAATTAGCGCCTAAAGCATATAAATCAAGAGCATCTTCAATTGTATGAGCCCTAACAATAATTATTGCCTTAGGATTAACAGCTCTTATTTCTTTAATTAATAATTCATTTGTTTCAAAATCAGGAACAGTTGAAACACCAATCTTTAATTTATCCAATGGGAGTTCCCCCAAAAATTCAGGATCATCAACATCCCCATATAAGGAAGGTATGTCAAACTTCTGTAAATCATAAATAGTATCAGGATTAAAATCAACAACAAGATATTTTTGTTTAACTTTCTTAAGAGATTTCAAAATGTTAAAACCAATTCTGTTATATCCAAATAAAATGGCATCATAGGTCTGTTTTATTTCCCTCTTCTTTCTTATGTTCTTCTTTTCAAATACAGATAGGAATCCTGACATCCTTCTATAGAGTTTCTGGGAATAAATTATTCCATAGGTAGAAAGAATTATGGTAATTACCATTGTTAAAATAAGAGTGTGCAGTATGGCAAGACTAACAACACCTATAGAAACCCCCATCACAAGAACAATTAATGAGAACTCAGAGATCTGTCCTAAAGTAATTCCGACAAGGAAGTTAGTTCTCTTAGTGTATCCGAAGTATTTCATGAGAATCATCAATATTAACGGTTTAAAAATTAAAACAATTCCAGAGAGGATTAAAGCATCAACAATAATTCCTCCTATTCCTCCAACATCTATATTAAATCCTAAAATTATGAAAAATATTATTAAAAAGAAGTCCCTAAGCGGACGAATCTTTGCACTTATCTCAGTACTATAAGGGCTCAAAGATAAAATAACACCTGCGACTAAAGCCCCAATTTCAATTGAAAATCCAATAAAGCTAAATATACTAGCAATTAAGAAACACCAGCAAATTGAAAACAAGAACAACAATTCTTGAGACTTTGCAATATTCTTAAGAATCTTTGGTAATACAAAAAAGCCTATTAAGAACAATATAACCACCAAAACCGTTCCACCCAACAATCCTTTCAAAGCAAAATCAGCAAAAGTAACATCTCCTGTAAGACCAGACATAAACATTAAAACTCCCATTGCAACCAAATCTTGGATTATCAAAACACCTATTGATATTTTACCATACAAGGAATCTAACTGCTGTTTATCGGACAACAATTTCATAATTATAATCGTACTACTAAATGCCAAAGCAATACCAACATAAACAGAAGGCATTAAACCATAGCCTAAAATTTTAAACGCAACAGCAAAACCTAAACCAAAAGTAAGTATAATCTGGCCCAACCCAACTATAAGAGAAGCTGTTCCAATCTCTTTTATAACCTTAGGATTTAAGTGTAAACCCACAATGAAAAGCAAAAAAGCAATTCCTAACTTAGAAAAAACTTCAATTAATTCTGTTGAAGCTCCAAACTTAATAATAAAAGGACTAATTATAATCCCTGCAACAATATATCCAATTATAATTGGCTGTTTTAAACTCTTAGCAATGTATGAAAATACAAATGCTGTGAATAAAATTACTGCTAATTGTATAAATAGTTCTTCCATACTAATAAAATTCCTCCGTTATTAGTATGCCTGAAAACGTTAGATTTTCTTCCATTATAACCTCTTTTCTAAAAAATATAACAAAATCACCTATAAAAAGGTTTTTAAAGTAATTTCTAGAATAATGCCTATGGCAAAAGTAAGAATAAAATTAAACAGTCCCGATATAGAAGCATTAAATAAAATCTGTGATTCTGTTAAAGAAATTGCAAAAAAATCAGGAATACTTATTAGTGGGCCAGTTCCACTTCCAACCAAAAAACTTAAAGTTACCACAAGAAAATCACCCTGTGGAGATGGTACGGCTACATTTGATAGATTTGAAATGAGAATTCATAAAAGACTTATCGACCTGCCAGCAAACGAAAAAGTACTTCATCATGTTATGAGAATGCAGATTCCTAAATCTGTAAACATTAAGATTGAAATGAGGGATTAAAAAACTTTTAAAAACCCTAATTCTTTACATAATTAATGAAAACTAAGACAATATTTTTCATTGCAATAATTGTTTTAGCAGTAATCGCTGGAATCTTTATGGGGGTCCCAACAGGAAACACTACTTTTGAAGGATATGAAGATTCTACCCTAATTAAATTAAAGACAAATAAAGGAGTTATCTGGATGGCACTATATGATGATCTGCCAATCACAACTAAAAATTTTGAAGGACTGGTAAAAGAAGGTTTCTATGATGGAATAATTTTCCATAGAGTCATTGAAGACGTTATGATTCAAGGTGGAGACCCGTTAGGAAGTGGTTATGGGGGGCCAGGATATAATATTGAAGATGAATTTACTCATGAAGGAGGAAACAAAAATAATAGAGGAACAATCTCAATGGCAAACTCAGGGCCAAACTCTGGTGGATCACAATTCTTCATAAATACTGCAGACAATAATATGCTTGACTCAAGACACCCAGCTTTTGGAGAAGTCATAAAAGGCATGAGGGTCGTTGATAGAATCTCAAAAGTTAAAACGGATGGAAAGCCTCCCGGAGGAGGAAACAAACCTCTAAAAGACGTAATAATTAAAAAGGCAATAGTAATAGATTAAAAATGGGAGATATAACAAAAGTAAAACTTGAAACAAATCACGGAGACATAGTCATTGCTCTTTACAATGATATGCCAATAACCGCGGGTAATTTTGCAAAATTAGTAAAAGAAGGATTCTACGATGGCGTTATATTCCATAGAATAATTGATGGATTCATGATTCAAGGTGGAGACCCAACAGGAACAGGAATGGGTGGACCAGGATATCAAATTGAAGATGAATTTACTCATGAAGGTGGAAACAGAAATAGCCCATATACAATCTCAATGGCAAACTCAGGACCAAACTCTGGTGGATCACAATTTTTCATAAATTTAATTGACAACAATTTCTTAGATGGTAAACATCCAGCATTTGGAAAAGTAATTGAAGGAATGGAAGTTATTGACGAAATTTCAAAAGTAGAAAAGAATGCACAAGACAAACCAAACGAAGATGTTGTTATAAAGAAAGCTTCTATTATTTAATCCTCTAAAGGAGTATAAAGATCTATTAAAGTTCCATTTGTTGAAAGTGATGCTAATTTTAATTTTTCCTTAAATTCTTTTTCAGTATCAATTGTAATAAAATCCAACTGAAGATTTTTCTTATTCGCAAGAACAATTAATTCTTCAAGAGTACGTCCGCCAACATTGTCTTCTCCATTAACTACTGAAATTATTTGGGCAGGCATTCCAGTGGGATTCTCTATATTTTCAAAAAGATTGCAAGAAGAAAGAAAATAAGAAGTTGTTCCTGTTATCTCATGCTCTTTAAGACTAGAAACATCTTCAACAGAAAAAACATTTTTTCTTCCAGAAACCTGAGAAAAAACAAATTTCTTACTGTTCTTTTTATAATTATGCACATTTCTAATATAATTCATAGCCCTATTATATTTAGTAGAACCAGAAATATCTATTAAATAAATTAAAAACTTTTCTTCTTGAGGATTAGACTCTAAAATTTTTAAAGCATATTCTAAACTATTTCTTTTGGGAGTTAATGTAATTTTTCTGTATCTCTTTAAATCTTCAGGAGAAAAAGAAAAAAGCTCTTTATTGCATATAACTTCTCCAAGAGATTCAACAGAAATTTTCCCTGCTAACCCCGGGTAATTAGATATAAGATAATCTGCACCATTAACAGCCCTACTCATTCCCAAGTCATAATTATATTCTTTATTTCCCCTTAAATCAGCCATACCATAAATAATCAAATTCTCAAAATCACTTAAATCAGAATTCATTAATTTATTCATATAAATATCAATATCAAATTTATCTTCTCTAGTTAAAGAAAATTTATCTGTTTCATAATAAATATTGGCAACATTCCCCCCAATAGAATTCTTTGCTTTATCATCATTATTAGAAAAAGCAAACGAATGAATTGGCATATTTGCACCTAATCCAAACACCCCCATAGTCTTTAAGAAATCTCTACGGGTTTTCATATATTTTAAATCAATAAGGTATTTTTAAGAATTATTGTGCTCTATTTGCGCAGGTCCTATTTCCTTGAGGACCCTCTCAGGAGTATTTCTACGCCTCGCCAACGAATTAAAGAACCAAGGAGATTTATCATTAAAATAACCAACAGCATAAACCAAGGGTTTCCCTTTTAATTTTGCAGACATTAGTGCAGCCCCAAACTCCATTGGGAGCGTTGTACCTTTTTCATCTGTTAAATAAATAAAAACATCGGATTTTGCAATCCCTTCCAACTCTTTTTCAGAATATTCTTCTGCTATTTCTTTATTTTCAAAATAAGGCTTTATCCCCTTATGGGTTGTCCAATCATAGGAAACTTCATGCCCTAATTTTTCAAGTTTTTTATAGGCCAAGAGAATCAAATCTTTTTGCTCAAATTTTCCTGCAACATAAATCTTCATGTTAAACACACAGCCACATTACTTTTAAGAATTATTATACTAAGATTATTTCTTCTTAAGTTCGACTGACTGTGTTAAGGCGGACTTTACTTCCGTGCTTTACGTTTTTTCTTAAGTTCGACTGACTGTGTTAAGGCGGACTTTACTTCCGTGCTTTACGTTT
>CAZZGW010000009.1:0-6651 GCA_964653605.1 Candidatus Woesearchaeota archaeon | reverse complement strand
TTTCTTTTTCTTTGGCCCTGTCTTCTGCCTAGAAAAAACACCAACCAATCTATCATCACCTTTAAACGTTGGAACCCTACCCATTGTTTTAGTCCTAACAACACTTTTTCTTATAATATTTTCAACCTGTTCTTTTAATGTAAAGATATTCTTCTTTGCCCTCTTTTCAAGAACCTTTACTTCTTCATCATCCAAGTATATTGTTAGTTTTTTCATTTTTTCCTCTTCCTTCTAAACATGACTATGCTTCCTATTGCTCCAATTAAAAAACATATTGGACAAATAACAATAGCAATTATGAAAAAGACTGCTTCTTCTACACCAAATAAAGCAAAAATAAGATTATGTAAAATGATTGCAATAAAAAATCCTGCTGAAGAAAACCCTGTTAAAAGTAAATATGCTTTCAACTTTCCTTTTACTTTTGATTTTAAAGTTAAAACACCCAGTATTATCCCCAATATAAGGAATAAAATCCACGAGGCAAAAGAAAAAATAATCATAATTTGCCTAAGACTCATATTTTCTGTGCCCAACCCCAAAGGGCTTATAGCAACAATTACCAAGATAAAACTTACTAATAACGCATAAACTACTCCTTTCAACCTTTTTTCAGTTATTTTAGAACTCCAACCAGATTTCTTTTTCATTTTAATTTAATCCCTCACAAACAACTCCATCCCCATCATTATCTAAACCATGAACATCATATCCCACATCTTCCATACAAAAATCATAAACCTGTTGGGCATCTTCTTGGCTAGAATAACTATCACAATTATATACATCTTCCCCACAATACATTTCAAGAATGTTTGTAGGTTCTGGGCTTTTATAATTCAAATAAAAACTTAGAAAGTAAAGGGTCACTAACAAAAATATCAAAATTCCCACAATCCACAACAACCATTTCAACCACTTTTTCATTTTTTATTTAATCCTTTTATCTTTTTGAATCCTTTTTTAACTTCAATAATCTTTGAAGCATTACTTCTTTGCATAGGTCTTCTGAACCTTAAAACTCTTATAAATTCCTTCAAGAATATCCGTACCGGCATAACCAGCTAACAAAGAAAGTCTAGGATCAAAGTCAAATATTATTCCTATAAATACACCAATAATTAGAGCAATAAGAACAGTAATAGCATAATAACCCCAAAGAATTTTCCTACGTAAAGATAATGCTTTCAACAAACCAACAACTCCACGTGTTAAACCTCCAATACCTCCAAGAAGTCCTGCCAGAACAATCGCCTCCATTCATTTTCCAAGAAAAGGATGTTTTTAAGTTTAAAGGTTTTCCTAAAGCTTCCTAATGTGAGGGGGGGAAAGGGAGGAAATTACAAATTAAAAAACACCCCATAGAAATTTTCTCTTTTACCAACTTTAGTAATTAAAAATCCCTCATTAACTTTTTGCAATTGTATTCTATAATTGCCTGTTCTAATTCTAAATTCTTGATCCTTGCCTTTTAATTTAATAACATCTACGGGTTGATTTTTCTTAAATTTATCTAGGATAAAAAGAATTTTTTGTTGTATCCTTACATTTAATTTTAATAATTGTTTTTTTGAACTATTAGAAAATATAATATCCATAATTAGAAACCCAGTTCCTTTTTAACTTCTTCAAGAGTGAAAGTTTCTCCTCTTTGATATTCTTTTTTTGCTATCTCTATATCTTTTATTGTCTCTTCTGATAATTCTAAATGAGGTTCAATAAAATCCCAGATAACATCTTCGTAACTATCTCCTGCCTCTTTAAATTTCTTCAAAGTCTTTAGTAAATCTGCACTAATTCTAATTGACGTTTGTTCTTGCATAGATTATGTATGCATAATGCATATATAAATATTTCTATTTTTCAACCCAGTTCCTAAAGCTTCCTAATTCAAGGGGGGGAAAGGGGGAAAGAAATAGGTGACTACAAAATATTAGAAATGTAGACACCCAAAATAGAAAAGTTTAAATATGTAGACACCTATTATTATATTATGCATATTGAAAAAAGAAAAGTTGGTAAAAAAGTAAAATATTATTTATCTCATTCTTATAGAGAAGGCTCAAAAGTACATAAATTTAGAAAGTACTTGGGAACTGATTTAAAACCTGGAAAATTAGAAGAAAGAAGAAAAATTGCAGAAAAATTAATTCTTGAAGAAATCCACAAATATGAGATAATAAAGGATCCCCTTAATTTTGAAATATCTAAAAAAGAAATAAAATTAATAGAAAAATTAGAAAAAGAGATTCCTCTTAAAATATCTCACTTATCAAAAGAAGACTGGGAGAAATTCTCTAAATTATTTACATATAATACTAATGCTATAGAAGGAAGTAGAATAACTCAAAAAGAAGTTAAAGAGATTCTAGATCAAGATAAATGGCCAAATAGGTCTAAAGAAGATATAGCGGAAGCCTATGGTGTTGATGAAGCAATTAGTTTTATAAGAAAAACAAAAGAGCACATTTCAATTGGATTGATTAAAAAAATCCATAAAATAGTTTTTAAGAATTCTAAATCTTTTGCAGGAATATTAAGAAAAAAAGGCCAAGAAGTTGTTGTAGTTAATAGTTCTAGAAAAGTAGTTCATGAAGGGGCCCCACAATCAAGAGTAAATCATTTATTAAAAGAATTGGTTGAATGGTATGATAAAAATAAAAACAAATATCCCGGGTTAATCTTAGGGGCTGTTGTGCACAACCAATTTGAAAATATTCATCCTTTTGCAGATGGAAATGGAAGGGTTGGAAGAATTTTACTGAATAATATTCTTATAAAACACAACCTCCCTCCAATAAATATTGATTTAAAAAATAGCCAGGAATATTATAACACTCTTCAAGATTATGAAAAAAAAGGTGACTTAAAACCAACAATTGCATTATTTATTAAAGAATATAAAACTCTGAGTAAAAAGATAGGTGATGGTTTAGAAAATCAATTTAAAAATAGTCTTAAGGATATTAAAAAAGGTAAGATAAAAAAAGCTGCTTAGCCCACCCTACTTCTTATTAATTCATTCCAACTCCTAATCAAGAGGAAACTAAAGAACAATAGACAAGATGGTTATAAAAATAATCCCTTAGCAATTTATTTAAATTGGACCTCATTTAATAATATATGAAACTAATAATTTTTCCAATAGATTCATTATCAGAAAATTCAAAAAAACAGTTAAATAGAATTGTAGAAGTCTCCAAGGAAATTTTAGAGAAAGAAAATATTTCTTTACCCAAAGAAATTTTATTTTACAATTCTTTTGAAAAATTCATAGATAAGATTTTACCAGAAGTAAAAACTTATGGGTATGATGAAGATACAAGTAGAGAAATTGTAAAAATAGCTTTAAATAATGGAACATATGGAACAATTAATTGTGAAGAAAACCAAGTTATTGAAATGAACTTTAACCCCCTTAATAATGGAGAATACAGCTCATTACACTTTTTAGAATTAATAATTCATGAATCACTTCATTTGCATTTATCTAAAAAAATAAATAATGATATTAATCTGTTAAAATTTAATTTTAATGGATTAGAATTAACAAGCAATAAAAAAATATTACAAATCGATGAAGGTTATGCCAATTTTATGACAAATAAGTTATTGAAAGGTAGAGATTTTTCTGAAATTAAAAAAATAAAAATTCCAATAATAAATACAATGAATCCAAAATATAATCAACAAAATTCCAAAATAGACTTAGAAAGCTTCGATGAAAATTATGAAAAAATTTTTATAGAGAATAAAAAAATTGGAGAAAGAATATTCGAAAATAAATTTTCTTCTGAAGATAATAATGAATTAATTTTGGATTTTGCAATGGATGAATTAAGAAAGGTTCTTTGAATACCTAAAAGAAATATCTCTAATAAAAGGATCTTTTTTCCCTGTTTTTTCTTCTACACTATCTTTTAGTAACCATTTAAGAGCTTTTTCCGTATGAACGCAAAATGGTTTATCAATTTGATAAATGTCTTTTTTAGAAATTGTTTCTGCATTATAAGGGCAACCCCCTCCACAAATTCCTAATGCTGGACAATAAATGCAATCTTCCATGTTTAAAGGATATCTTTTTGTCCAATATTCTGTAACAGGATTTTTTTCAATACTTTCAACATCAAGATTTTTTATATTTCCAATCTTTGATTTTCTATTACACAAATATGCTTCACATGTTCCCACGTCCCCATTTGGAAAAAATACTAATTGGTTTCCTACCCCTCCACAATCTTTAAATCTTGGTTGTCCATTAAAAGCTCTTGCTTTTCTTTGAATCCTATCTTCATACATTCCTTTATCTTTAACTTTTTTTGATGCTTCTAGAAGATTATCATTTAATTTATTTAAAGATACAAAAGGTGTTTTGTCGTATCTTTGATTCAATAAAATATTAAATCCTATGCTTTTTGTACCTAAATCAATAAAGTGATCTACATTTTCTTTTAATACTTCTACATTGTGTTTACTAATCGTACAAGAAATGCCAAATTGAATCTTATTTTTGTTTAACAAATTCATTGCTTCAACTACCTTATCATATGTTCCCTTATTATCCTTTGTAATCCTCATGTTATCATTTACAAGTTTATTACCATCTAAAGAAATTGATACTCCAACATTATTTTCTTTTATTGGGCCTATTAAACTTTCATCAAGAAGTGTTCCATTTGTAGTTATTTGAAAATCTGGAGTAATTTTATTCTTTTTACAAATATTTGAAATTATCTTTAAGCTTTTAACAAAATATTCTTTCGTCATAAGGGGTTCAGACCCATAATAAATAAAAGTTAATTTTTTTTTGTTTGGAAATAGTTTTTTTTCATAGGAGGTTAATTTATCTAAATAAATCATTAAATCATTAAAAATTTCTTCGCTCATTTTGTTATGGGTAAAGTTTTTTTCTACACTCCCTTCAACATAACAATATTTACATTTTAAATTACAACTCGTATTAAAAATTAAGTAAATTATCTCTAGTTTAAATTTATTTAAATTGTAAAGTTCTTTCAAATATTCAACAAATTTTTCTTCATTATAATCGTTGTTTACTAAAATGTGCTCTTTTTCTAATGTATTGTACTCTTCAGAAATTTTTATTTTTTTTATGTTTTTTATTAATTTGTTAAACTCTTGTTCTTTTAAAAAAAAGGATTTATTTGTTATAGAATGACGAATTACATAATACAAACTATCTTCAAACGTACATTCATAAATATGCGCAAACTTAGAAAATCTCATACAATATAATTTTTAGATAAATTAATTAATTTAGTTAAAGTATTGCTGTTCATAAAGAGGGGCTCCAGAATACGAAGCTTCACTTAAATCATGGCACCAACCTAGACAACGTAATTCCATTTGTTCAATTGATACATCATGGCACCAACCTAGACAACGTAATTCCCCGTTGCTTTCTGAAACAGAAGTTTCAAGTTTTTCCATGTTTTTTAAAGGGCATTTTATTATTTAAATATTTGTATATTCAGCTCAGTGCCAGCAATACAGGGTATTCAAAAAAGAATTAATTCATTCCAACTCCTAATCTTCCTAATCAAGGGGGAGGAAAGGGGAAGTTAAGAAGAAAGAAGAATTATTATTTTTTAACACTCTTTAAGAAATTTTCAATAGTTTTTTTACGAGATTCTTCTCCCTTTTTTAAGGAATTAAATACTTGAGGTGCCCGAATAAAATTAACTTGCTGTAATCCTGCATTAAGAACTTTTTGGTATTTTTTTCTATCATCATCAAGAAAATAAGGTAATGTTTGTCTTAACCATTCACTACGAGTCTCAAATAAAGGAGGAATATCTCCTTTTTGTAACTCTCTCAAATTATCAATATAAATGCCTAAAATACTATGTCTGTTTTCGTTAAGACTTCTTTTGTTATATTCTACCATGATTTTCAATCCTTACTTTATTATTTAAATATTATTACAATGCTGTTCCTAAGGCTTCCTAGTGTGAGGGGGAAGGAAAGGGGAAATTATTTATATATAAGGGGTTTTGAGGTTTTATGATAGAATGTAGGGGAATAATCTTGAATATTGAAGATACAAAGAAGGAAGTTGAGAAATTAGGTGCAGTTTTCAAAAGCGAATATATGTTTAAAGACATAATTTTCATCCCAAATAAAGATTATTTTAATCTAAGTGATGATTTTCTAAGAATGAGGGTTTATACGAAAACTAATTGGCCAACAAAAAAAATTGTATTAGTTAGGAAGCAGACAGAATTTAAATCAATAGGAAAGGTTGATAAAATTATTTTAAAAGAAGAATTTGATACTGAGAAAGATGCTTTGGAGTTTATTAACAAAAACTTAGCTCCTGAGTTTAAACAAGGATTTGAGTTCTCTAGAACTGGTTGGCAATATCAATTAGAAGACAAGCGAATATTTATTGAAGATATTAAAGGGTTTAAGCCCTCGGTTGAAATTGAAGTAAACACAGAAGAAGAATTAACTCCTCTTTTTGAAAAATTAAATATCATTAAAAAAGTCAAAGAATCAATGCCAGAAATTATGAGGCAGAGGATTAAATAGTTCCCACCCTACTTCTTCCTTTTAATTCAACCAGTTCCCAATCTTCCTAATCCAATGGGGAGAGGAAAAGGGGGAAAGAAATAAAAAAAGAACTTCTGT